>JAQTSO010000017.1:29007-33333 GCA_028711215.1 Endomicrobiaceae bacterium
GATATCCCCGAAGCCGACCCAAACCCGCTGACAGTCCTTCTCACAATATCTCTGGATAACTTCGTATAAATATTTTCTCTTGCCTGTTCTTCTGTCATACCGCCAAATCCGACTTTAACTGCATCTGCATATATTTGAATCCCTTCCATGTTTGGTTCTATCCACAATGTTACATTTTCATGTCTGTCTATGAAATAAGCATTTACTAAAATCCATAATTTATATTGTTCTGTTACCATATTTGCATCATATGTTAACGGTTGCAAAACATATCTTTTAATTTCACATACTAAAACTCCGTCAGCTTCATTTTCATTTGACATTAAAGATAATCTTCCGTCACTCATAAATTCATCGATAATTGCTTTTGTCAGTTTATCTTCAAGTCCGTACTGATTAGTATTATTAACAACAGGTCTTACATATACTTTTTTAATATATGACGGTAATAACTGCGGTGTCGGTTGATATGGGCTGTCACATCCTACGGATGTAAATGCAAAAAACATTATTAATAAAACTAATTTTTTCATTTCTCCCCCTGTTGAAAACTTTTTTATTTAACAACAATATTAACTATTTTATTTTGTACATAAATAAATTTAATTATTTGTTTCCCGTCAAATGATGATTTCACTTTTTCATCTTTTAAAACTAACTCTTTTACTTCCTGCTCATTTGCAGTAACATTAACAAAAACTTTACCTCTTAATTTACCGTTAACCTGAACAGGCACTTCAACAACATCTTGTTTTATATATTTTTCTTCATATTTTGGCCATTGTGCTATAGATACGCATTCATTATGTCCCAACAAACTCCAAATTTCTTCACACAAATGAGGTGTAAACGGTGCAAGTAATAACACCAGCGTTTCATAAACTTTTAAAGACAAACCATCATCATTCCTGTGATGTTTGTAGACATACATGATATTGACTAATTCCATTACCGACGATATTGCCGTATTTAGTTGATGTTCTTTTCCTATATCTTCTGTAACTTTTTTAATACAAACATGCATACTTCTCAATAAAGATTCTTTTGCCTCATCTGTTGCAATAACTTCTGATTTTGTTTTAACAACTTCCTGTAATCTCCAAACTCTATTTATAAATTTCCAAGAACCTTCAACTCCGTCATCAGACCAATCAAGTTGTTTTTCCGGTGGTGCTGCAAATAAAATAAATAATCTTGCCGTATCTGCTCCGTATTTTTCTATAATTTCATCAGGACTGACAACATTTCCTTTTGACTTTGACATTGCACTGCCACGAAGTGTAACCATACCTTGTGTTAAAAGATTTTTAAAAGGTTCATTTGTATTGACAAGTCCTAAATCTCTCATAATTTTATGCCAAAATCTTGAATATATTAAATGCATACAGGCATGTTCAATACCACCTACATACTGGTCAACCGGCAACCAATAATTCGTTGTATCAGATTCAAACGGTTTTGTATTATTTTTTGGATCTGTATATCTTGCATAATACCAAGATGAGTCAACAAATGTATCCATGGTATCTGTTTCTCTTTTTGCTTTACCACCACATTTCGGACATGTTGTATTTACAAACTCATCACAACCCTGAAGCGGTGATTTCCCGTCATCTGTAAATTTAATATTATCCGGTAATCTTACCGGCAAATCTTTTTCATCAACAGGAACTGTTCCACACTGTGGACAATGTATCATAGGAATAGGAGTACCCCAGTATCTCTGTCTGGAAATAAGCCATTCTCTCAATTTGAAGTTTGTTGTTTTTTTACCAAAACCTTTTTCTTCAACCCAGATTGACATTTTATCAAATGCATCTGTTGATTTTATGCCGTCAAAATCTTCGGAATTAACCATTATCCCTTCATCTTCATAGGCAGACTTTGTGATATCTGAATTTTGACCTTTGATAACTTCTATAATCTCAATACCGTATTTTTTTGCAAATTCCCAGTCTCTTTGGTCGTGAGCAGGAACCGCCATAATTGCCCCTGTCCCATAGCCCACTAAAACATAATCAGCAACGAATATCGGTATATTTTTACCGGTTGCAGGATTAATTGCCGATACTCCGTCCAACTTAATACCTGTTTTTTCTTTACTTGACGATCTTTCAATATTTGATTTACTTGCACTTTTTGTTATGTATTCTTCAACTTCTTTCCAATTTTTTATTTTATCTCTAAATTCTTTTAAAATTTGATGTTCCGGTGATACAACCATAAAAGTTACACCGAATACAGTGTCAGGTCTTGTCGTAAATATTTTTAGTTTTTTATCAGAATTTGCAATTGAAAAATCCATCTCTGCACCATAAGATTTTCCAATCCAATTTTTTTGCATTGATAAAACCTGTTCCGGCCATCCTGTAAGCTCTTTATGTCCATCCAATAACTCATCTGCATAATCTGTTATTTTCACAAACCATTGTTCCAATTCTTTCTGTTCAACCTGACTGTCACATCTCCAGCATGCTCCCTGGTTAACCTGTTCATTTGCCAATACTGTTTTACAGGATGGACACCAATTTACATTTGCGGATTTTCTAAAAACTAATCCTTTTTTTACCATTTGTATAAAAAACCATTGATTCCATTTATAATATTCGGGATCACAGGTTGCTATTTCTCTGTCCCAATCATAGGATATTCCAAGCATCTTTAACTGTTCACCCATATGTGCAATATTTTCTTTTGTCCACTTTTTTGGATGGATATTGTTTTTTATTGCAGCATTTTCTGCCGGAAGACCGAAAGAATCCCATCCTATAGGATGTATAACATTTTTACCAAGCATCCTGTTAAATCTTGCAAAAACATCACCGATACTATAATTTCTGACATGCCCCATATGAAGTTTGCCCGACGGATACGGAAACATTACCAACAAATAATATTTTTCTTTTGAAGTATTTTTTTGAGCATGAAAAACTTTTTTATCAGCCCAATTTTTTTGCCATCTCTTTTCAACTTCATTTACAATGTAATCTGCCATTTTTATATCCTTTTTTTCTTTGTTTTAAAATTTTTCATAAGGTTTAGCTGAATTTACAATTTCGTTCCTTAAATTATGGTAATTTTTATTATCTTTTTCAAGTTCTATTGCTCTATTTATATCTTCTAATGCTTCTTCTTTTTTTCCCAGTTTTAAATTTGCAAACGCCCTGTCGGCATATATCCACGAATCACCTATTGATTCTATTTTATTTAAATATTTGATTGCCTGTTTAAAATTTTTATTATCAAAATAATTTTTTGCAATATTTTTATATTTTTCAAGTCTCTTTCTTCTTGAAACATTATATTTCCTCCAAAGAAAAAATAAATATTCTCCGATGCCAAACTGCTCGGTCGATAAAAATAATGTTTCAACAAATGGTTTATATGTAACATATACTTTAAATTTAAATATTATAAAATGCCATTTATTAATTAATTTTTTTAAATAACTCGTTTTGTAATTTTCATCTTTTCTAACAAAAAAACGATTGTAAAGTTCTGTATTTTTCTGAGGCTCCATCCAAAACCAACCGATTGCATCCGGTTTAAAAAATCTTAACCATTTCACTGTTTCATTATAACTTTTACGTGTTTCATAAGGGTAACAATACATTGCATATATCGTTGTATGTATATTTCTTTTTTTCATTTCTTTACAAAATTTCAATATATCTTTATTGTCATATTCCGGTCTGTTGAGTTTTTTTCTTATTTCCTTCGAAGCTGTTTCAAATCCGAACATTACCCATTTTATATTTGCACTCTTAATAGCATCAAAAACTTCTTTGTTTTTTACAAAGTATTTCGTAACGTTCAATATTATTGTATAGTTAATTTTATTTTCTGATTTTTCATTAAATTCTTTTAATGCTTCACATAATTTTAAAAATTGAATTCTATCCGAAGCAATATTTTCGGCATATAACATAAAAGAATTTGTTTGCGGATATTCTCTTATTATATATTCAAATTCTTCAATAATTGAATTAATATTGCGATATCTTAGATAATTACCTTTAGAAACTTGTCCGAGTTTATTATTTGCACAGTAAACACATCTGTATGGGCATCCTCTTTCCACTAAAACTTTATGTTGTGTTTTATCAAACGTCCATCGGTCCCACATATGTCTATCAATTAAAGGCAGAGAATCAATATCATCTACAAAATAACTGTTGTCACATTCAAGCACTGAACCATCTTGTTGTTTTATAAAAAGATTATCAATTTTTTTATTCAATTCATTGTTTTTCAATATGTTGATATAATTAATAACTGCTTTTTCGCCGTCGCCTATGCAAACTGCGTCAATGTTTTTATCCTGCA
>JAQTSO010000065.1 GCA_028711215.1 Endomicrobiaceae bacterium
TCTTTTGAAGGACAACCTGACCCGCTATTACAACCCTGATCCATTTTTTTGCTCCTTATTACAATTTTTAAATCTGTTCATTTTACCGGGACATTTTTTATTGCATCTGCCTGACTTTTCGCAAATCCTGTAATCGCCGCCCTGAATTTTGAGTAAATTATTATTAATTAAACAGTCAGCAAGTTTTTTTCTGGCACTGCTGTAAATTGCCTGTGTTGTTGTTCTTGAAACTTCCATTCTTACGGAACATTGTTCCTGAGTTAAGCCTTCTAAATCAATAAGACGTATAGTTTCGTATTCATCAACAGTCATTTCAGTTATTCTGTCTGCCTGATGAGACCCGAAAGTTGTATTTGCAGGCATATTACAAACTCTTCTGCATTTGATAGGTCTGACCATTTATAATCTCCTGTTATTGACATATGTCAGTAACAGAATTTTAACATTATTTCCGGCATATGTCAATAACCCGCTAAAGTAAATAGGATATTATGTGTTTTTGTTGTATGGTTGTATGGGTTTTAAGTTTAAAAAAATTCAGTTATAAATAAAAACAATAAATATACACCCATTTGACATTTGCATTTTACTTTTAAAATATATATACTTCCATTTCAAACTTTGCTCCGTATGGGGCTAAGCCGTTAGCCGTAAGGCAACGGAAATCCAAAAAGGAGGTAAACATGGGTTACGAATGTACATTCATTTGTTCGCCGGAGTTAGACACTGCAAAAGTAGAAGAAATCACAGCTAAAGTTTCAAAAATTGTTGAAACATCAGGCGGAACAATCAAAAATCTGCAACAATTAGGTAAGAAAAAACTTGCTTATAACGTCAAGAAATTTCGTGAAGGCATTTATGTCTATATGGAACTTGATGGTAACGGCAGTATGGTGTCCACTTTGGAAACATTTTTTAAAGTTAACGATCCTATTATAAGATTTTTAACAATAAAAGTTGAGCCGAAGAAAAAACTTGCTAAAAAAGCTGATAAGAAAGCTAAAGTAGCAGAAAAAACGGAGACAACCAATGAACCAACAGAATTACCAACTACCACAGCAGAATAACGTTGTATTAGTAGGAAGATTAACAAGAGATCCTGAAACAAGGAGAACTTCTAATTCAAAATCTGTTTGTAAGTTTGATATTGCAATCGGCAGAAGATTTAAAGACGCTGCAACAGGCGAATGGAAAGATGCAGATCCTACATTTGTCCCTATAGTGGTTTGGGGTGATCAGGCAAACAGATGCGGAGACAGATTAAGAAAAGGTATGCCCGTTCATGTTGAAGGAAGACTTCAAACAAACAGTTGGCAAGCTACTGACGGTACAAAAAAATCAAGACTTGAAGTAATTGCTTCAAGAGTCCAAATTCTTGTAAGATCAGAGCAAGCCTCTGTTGAAAAGACTAAAGTTGAAAATGCCGATAATGAATATGTATCCGAAAGTGACGTAAATATGGGTGATGAAGAAGTTCCGTTTTAAGAAATAATTTGGAGGAATAAAAACATGGCAATGGATAAAAAACCGACCCGTCCCGCAGGAAAACCCGGCGGAAAGTTCAGAAGGGGCGGACCTATGAAGAAAAAAGTCTGTCGTTTTTGTGTAGACAAAATAGAAATAGATTATAAAAATGTAAGTTTGCTCAGAGCATTTGTTACTGAAGGCGGAAAGATTCTTTCAGGCAATGTTACAGGAACCTGTGCTAAACATCAAAGAGAACTTTGCCAGGCAGTAAAGAGAGCAAGAATGCTTGCACTATTACCGTTTGCGGCAAACTAGGAGGAAAATTTAAATGAAAGTTATTTTAAGAGCAGATATAACTAATATAGGAAGACAGGGAACAATTAAAGATGTTGCTGCCGGCTTTGCAAGAAATTTTTTATTGCCTAAAAAACTTGTAATGGAAGCAACTCCTCAAAATATGAAAATTTGGGAAAGAGAAAAAGTAAAATTAGAAAAACAAAGAGAAGACATAATTGCCAATACCGTAGCTATTAAAGAAAGTATAGAAAAGATAGCATTTTCTACAAAAGTTAAAGTCGGCGAAAACGGGAAAATATTCGGTTCAATTACAACAAATCATTTGGCAAAACTTTTTGCTCAGGAAGGTTTTACAATCAATAAACATGATATTTTGCTGCCTGCTCCTATCAAAGAAGTAGGAAAACAAAGTATAAACATAAGATTGCATCCTGAAGTTTTGGCAAAAGTAGAAGTTGATATTATAGAAGAAAAACAGAAGAATTAAAAAATATGTCAACAAATGTTTTAGAAAAACTTCCTCCTCAATCACTCGATGCTGAAATGGCTCTTATCGGTGCAATGCTGATAGAAGAAGATGCCGCAGTAAAAGCAATAGAGTTGGTCAAGGAGGAAGATTTTTATGGTAAAGTTCATCAGCTAATTTTTGATACAATCAGAAAATTAGTAGATGTTCAAAATCAAAATGTTGATATAGTTACGGTCAATGATAAATTAAAAACAAATCCGCTTTATGTTGATATGGGCGGGATAAGATATCTTACAAGTCTGATTGATAAAGTAAAAACTGCCGCAAACGTTGAAGACTACGCAAATATCATAAAAGATAAATCAATTTTAAGACAAATAGTTAATGCCGGTACAAAAATGGTAACAGAAGCTTACAGCGAAAAAAAGCTGCCTGTTGACATATTGGATGATTCTCAGGAAATTATTTTTAATATATCAAAACAGAATATTCTTACAGATTTTGTTTTGCCGTCGGCACTGATAGACCAAACCGTAACAAAACTTGAAAAACTTCATAACGATAAAAAAGATGTTTCAGGGCTTAGAACAGGTTTTGATAATTTAGATAAAATGACTTCAGGGTTTCAACCTTCCGAATTAATTATTTTGGCAGGCCGTCCTTCAATGGGAAAAACATCTTTCGCATTAAATATTGCAGAAAATATTGCCGTTCATAACAAGGGAACTGTTGCCATATACTCACTTGAAATGTCAAAAGAAGCTTTAATGATGAGATTTTTGGCATCTTGTGCGCTTGTTAACGGACTTGCTTTAAAAAACGGTAAATTTAAAGCCGAAGATTGGACAAATCTTACGACAGCTGCAAGGAAATTATCAGAGTCTTCCGTTTATATTTTAGATAAAGCAAATATGAACGTTACGGAATTACGCGCATCTGCCAGAAAGCTGGCAAAACAGTTAGAAATAAAAGGTAAAAAATTAGATTTAATAATTGTTGATTATTTACAATTGATGAGAAGCAATTCCGGGTACAAATCAGAATCTCAGGAAGCTGAAATTGCAGATATTTCCAGATCTCTTAAAGGAGTAGCAAGAGATTTGGCAATACCTGTGCTGGCACTTTCACAGTTATCAAGAGAAAATGAAAAAAGAGGCAAAGATAAAACACCGCAACTTTCAGATTTGAGAGGCTCAGGTGCAATTGAACAGGATGCAGACGTTGTTGCATTTGTACACAGAGAAGGATACTACGACAGAGAAGACATTGATAAAGCAAAGCAAGCTTCAATTATAATAGCAAAACAAAGAAATGGTCCGACAGGAATTGTAGAGCTTACATTTGAAACTGAATACACAAAGTTTTTTAATAAGGCATATTCTTCGGAGGAATATCAATGAAGGAACAACCACCATCTGCAGTGAAAAAAGAATTTAAAAATTTTTTTCGTCAAACATGGGTTGAGGTAGACAAAAGCGATTTTCATTTCAATTTAAAAAAAATCAAAGAATATTTAAAAAAAGACACAAAAATTTTGGCAGTCATTAAATCAAACGGATATGGGCACGGCGGTGTAGAACTTGCCAAAGAAGCGGTAAAAGCAGGCGTTTACGGAATAGGAGTGTGTTCTATTGAAGAAGGAATACAATTTAGAAAATCAGGCATAGAAACAAATCTTTTAGTTTTTGGAATCCCGTATCCTGTAGATACTCTCTCAGTTGCTATTTACTGGGATTTAATACCAACCCTTTCTAATTTTCATGATATCCAATATTTGTCAGGTTTAGCAAAAAAACTCGGTAAAACTTTGGAATTTCATTTAAAAATTGATACAGGTATGGGCAGACTCGGGATATCTCCGCAGGATTCATACAATATTTTACAAAAAATATCGGAAATGCCGGAAATCAAATTGGCAGGAATTTATACTCATTTTGCTGTTGCAGATTCAGATTCATCTTATACACAGAACCAGCTTGAAATATTTCATGATATAACCAAATATGCAAAAAAATTGGGATTGAAATTTATAGCCCATGTCGCAAACACGGCAGCTTTAGTGAATAATAAAAAAACTCATTTGGATATGGTCAGACCGGGAATCGGGCTTTACGGACTTACTCCTTTTGACCATGCCCACAAAATGCTTAAACTCAAACCTGTTTTATCCTGGAAAACAAGAATTGTAAATTTAAAAAGAGTATCTGCAGGTTTTTGTGTAAGTTACGGCAGAACATTTGTTACAAACAGAGCATCAGTTATTGCTACTCTTCCGGTTGGGTATGCTGACGGATACAGCAGAGTTTTATCAAATAAGGCAGATGTATTGGTAAGGGGCAAAAGATGTCCGATTGCAGGAAGAATTACAATGGATACCATGATGATTGATGTAACAGGCGTAAAAGGAGTTACTATTGGTGACGAAGTTGTATTAATAGGAATGCAGGGCAAAGAAAAAATCAAAGCCGAAGAATTGGCAAAATTACAAAATACAATTAATTATGAAGTTACATGTTCAATATCTATGAGAGTTCCTAGAATTGTAGTATAATAAAAGAGCTTTATAAGATAAAAATTGCAAAAAGGTTCCAAGTGTTAAAAACACGTCTTGACAGGCTAAAATTATGGTTTTAAAACAAACAAAACAAATTATAGGCGAAACGGCATCAAGACCGTTTGCATTTACCGGTAATCTTATAAATAAAATTATATTAGGCAGCGGACAGGCGACTCAAATAACAGTGGAAACTCTGTTATGGATTTTCAAAGGTCAAATCAATATAAAAAATACAATTGGTCAGATGGTTGAAGTGGGCTACAGATCATTTCCGATTATAATACTAACCTCTTTTTTTACAGGAATGGTACTTGCACTTCAGGTTGGTTCTGCAACTTCAAATCTTTTTAACGAGCCGGTTTATATCGGTATGATTACAGGGTTTGCATTGGTAAAAGAGTTGGGACCCGTGCTTACTGCTGTTGTAATTGCAGGCAGAGTAGGAGCTGCAATAACGGCAGAAATTGGCACGATGAAAGTTACAGAACAGATAGATGCATTGTATACGTTGGGTACAAATCCCGTAAAATATTTAGCCGTACCGAGATTTATTGCTTGTATAACAATGGTTCCGTTACTTACGGCATTAGCAAATATCATAGGTATTTACGGCGGACTTCTTGTAACAAATATGAACTGGGATATACCTTCAACAGTTTATATGGGTGATATACTTAATGTTATGGATATTCAGGCATTTATGCACGGGTTTATTAAATCATTTTTCTTTGCGGCAATTATTGTAATAGTAGCATGTCATAAAGGGTTTGGATGTCACGGCGGTGCCGAAGGTGTCGGAAAAGCAACTACAAGTTCCGTAATGATTTCAATGATTTTGATATTGGTATCGGATTATTTCTTAACAGCGTTGTTAGTAGCTCTGAATATATACTAAACTTTCTATTTCTTACAATAAATTTCTCTGACGCAGGCTCAACAATTTCGGCAATAAAATCAAAGCAAATTAATACAGATTAGAATTTTGATATATTATATTATCAAAATTGATTTTAAAATCAGCATTACAATTGCAAAAAATAATCAAGAAATGAAAATTTATTTAACATAAAGATAACTTCATCAAAACAGCATGGTCGTTGCCATAATAATTTTGGCGGGTACTGTATTGAACAAATCCGCCGTCTTTATATAAATTTTGAGCGACAATATTGCGTTCGTTAACTTCCAAAAATATATTTTTTACTTTATTTTCTTTAATATTGTTTACCGCATATTTAAGAAGCTGCCTGCCAAAAGATTTTCCTCTGAATTTATTGCCGATAACAATATTTAATATTTCTGCTTCTTCCAGAACTATGCGGTAAATTATAAAACCTATAATTGAACTGTCTGCCAAACAAATTTTAAAGCGTGAAAATTTGTTTTCGGTTTCAGCTAAAAACATCTGTTTGCTCCAATGATTTGAAAATGATTCTTTTTCAATTTCCAAAATTTTGTCAATGTTTTTAATGTTGAAATCGGCAATAACTAAATTTTCCATTTAAAATTATTTGCTTTTCTTTTCCGGTTTTTTAGGTTCACTTTTTACAGTTTCTTTTTTTATAAAAAATTTATCTCTTATAAGATTTTCTATTTCATCTGTTATATTTGGATTGTTCTGTAAATATTGTTTTGCATTATCTCTGCCCTGTCCGATTTTATCACCTTTATAAGAATAAAAAGAGCCGGCTTTTTCTATAAATCCGTTATTTGTTCCCATATCAATTAAATATCCGAGTCTGTCTATGCCGATTCCGAACAAAATATCAAACTCTGCCTGTTTAAAAGGAGCCGCAACTTTGTTTTTTATAACTTTAACTCTTACGCAATTACCTAAAATTTCGTCACCTTTTTTAATTGATTCTATTCTTCTTATATCAAGTCTGACCGATGAATAAAATTTTAATGCAAGCCCGCCCGGAGTTGTTTCGGGATTGCCCCACATAACGCCGATTTTCTGCCTTAACTGGTTTATGAAAATTATGGAAGTTTTTGATTTTGATATAGTACCGGTAAGTTTTCTTAATGCCTGACTCATCAGTCTTGCCTGAAGCCCCATAAACGAATCGCCCATTTCTCCTTCAATTTCGGCTCTGGGGACAAGTGCTGCAACAGAATCTACTATTATTAAATCAACTGCGCCGGAACGGACTAATTTGTCGGCAATTTCAAGCCCCTGTTCTCCGGAATCAGGCTGAGAAATAAGCATATCGTCAATATTTACACCGAGCTTTGAAGCATAATCAGGATCCATTGCATGTTCCGCATCAATATAGGCAACAATGCCGCCCTGTTTCTGTGCTTCGGCAGCCACACATAAAGCAAGCGTTGATTTGCCCGAAGATTCAGGTCCGAAAATTTCTATAATTCTGCCTCTGGGGATACCGCCTATACCTATTGCAATGTCAAGAGGTAATGCTCCGGTAGGTATAACATCAACATCAACATGTGCATTTTTTTCGCCAAGCCGCATAATTGCTTCTTTGCCGAAATCTTTTTCAATTTGGGATAATGCCAGATTAAGTGCTTTTAATTTTTCATCTTTACTCATTTGAGTCCTCCGGTATTTAATTTATTTTTCATTTGAGTAAGCAT
>JAQTSO010000066.1 GCA_028711215.1 Endomicrobiaceae bacterium
TTATCCTGCTGGGAAAAGTGGAGCAAAAAGTCTTCATCAAGAACTTAAACGAAGATATCTTGGGTTATAAGAATTCTTTTAATCAATGTATATCATTTGACAAAACATACATTTGTATGATATAATACTACTGAGTAAATAATGTGTAGTCCATACAAACTAAACAATAAAGGGTGTCATGATAACAAATACTAGTATCAAACCATTCATAAAATGGGCAGGTGGGAAAAAACAGTTGTTATCTGATATTCGTCAAAAATATCCATTCAATCCAGATAATAAAATCAATAAATACTGTGAACCTTTTGTTGGCGGGGGAGCAGTTTTATTTGATATTTTATCTAACTATCAGGTAGAAAAAATTTTAATTAACGATATAAATAAAGAATTAATTAATGTTTATACTCAAATTAAAGAAAATGTTTCTGAACTAATTATTGAATTATCAAAAATTCAAAATAAATTTTGGAAAATGGATAATGAAACACAGAAAAAATTTTACTATAAAAAAAGAGAAGAATTTAATTATCTTAAAGTAAATGGTGATGAAAAAGTTAATATAAAAAAAGCTGTATTGTTTATATTCCTTAATAAAACTTGCTTCAACGGACTTTTCAGAGTTAACTCTAAAGGATTATTTAATGTACCGAAAGGTTCCTCTAAAAAACCACTAATTTGTGATGAAGAAAATTTAAATGCAATATCAAAAAAAATGAAAAAAGTATCTATTATTTGTGGTAATTATAAAAAATGTTTATCTTTTATTGATAAAAATACTTTTGTTTATCTTGACCCTCCGTATCGTCCAATATCATTAACAGCAAGTTTCACTTCATATTCTGAAAATGTATTTAATGATTCCGAACAATACAGACTTGGAATTTTTATTGATAAAATAAATATTAAGGGTGCAAAAGTTATATTAAGCAATTCTGATCCAAAAAACACAAATAAAAAAGATAACTTTTTTGATGACATGTACAAAAATTATAATATTGATCGTATTGAAGCAAAAAGATTTATAAATTGTGATGCAACAAAAAGAAGCGATATAACCGAATTATTAATAACTAATTATTGAGGTTTTTAATATGAATTTAATTGATAAATATAAAGAATTAAATATTCTCTCCGAAGGCCATGTTTTCCAATACTTAATAAATAATATGATTGACACTATTCACACTTATGATTTTTTTGTTGCTTGGAACAAAGTCTTAAAAAATGTTTCAGACATTGAAGTATCTTTGAATATATTAAATACTCTTATAGGTAAAGATGATATTAAAGGCAAGTTGAAAGAACTTATAAGCAAATATCCTGAAATAGTTTCTGTTATCCCGATTTTAATAGCTGTACGAGAAAAAACTATTGGAATTTCAGAATTGGGCAAAAATATTGAATATTCTTTTATAAAATCAAAAAAATACACTGAAAAAGAAATAGATGATATTGTGTTGTTTTGTGACAAGTGTGGCTTATTAAAAATATTGCAAGATAAAAATATAAAAAATCTTGTTGATTATTGTGTCGGAGTTGAAGTTGGATTAGATACAAATGCCAGAAAAAATCGTAGTGGCACAGCTATGGAAAATTTAGCAGAAATCTATGTTAAAAATATTTGTAATAAATATAAATATAGATATCTTACACAAGCTACCGTTTCTAAAATAAAAGATACTTTTAATCAAATTATCCCCACAGATAAATCGGATAGAGCATTTGATTTTGTTATTAATACAGGTTCAAAAATATACATCTTAGAAGTGAACTACTATAGCGGTGGTGGATCTAAACTTAAATCAGTTGCCGGCGAATTTAAAAGTCTTTATAATTTAATTAAAACTCAAAAAAATGTTGAATTTATTTGGGTTACAGACGGTAAAGGCTGGAATACAGCCAAACAATCTCTACTTGAAACATTTAATGCAATTAATTATATAATTAATATAAAATTAATTGAGAATGGATTATTAGAAGAAATTTTAACAAAAGGCTTATAGTTTTGTGAACAAAATTATATTAGAACCTGAAGATTTTGAACTTGAATTAAATACTGTGTGGAGTTTTCCAAACAGAGGCAATTGGGCAACTCATGACGCTAAATATAGAGGGAACTGGTCACCCTACATACCAAGAAATATATTATTAAGATATTCTCAAGAAAATGATTTAGTATTAGATCAATTTGCAGGTGGCGGGACAACTCTTGTTGAAGCTAAATTACTAAATAGAAATATTATAGGAATTGATGTTAATACTGAAGCATTAAAACGTTGCAAAGAAAAATGTAGTTTTAAAGTAAAACCATCTCCAAAAATTACAATTCAAAAAGGTGATGCTCGTAAATTAGATTTTATTAATGATAATACAATTGATCTAATATGCACACATCCACCATACACGAATATAATTCAATACAGTGAAAATATAAAAGAAGATATCTCTCACTGTGACATTAAAGAATTTTTAGAACAAATGAAACTTGTAGCAAGTGAAAGTTTTCGTGTTTTAAAAAAAGATAAATTCTGCACTATTTTAATGGGCGATATCAGACGTAAAGGACATGTTATTCCTTTAGGGTTTGATGTTATGAATATATTTGTTAACTCCGGATTCAAACTAAAAGAAATAATCATAAAAGAACAGCATAATTGCAAAGCAACAGGTTACTGGAAAACAAGCAGTATAAAATATAATTTTTTACTCTTAGCCCATGAATATTTGTTTGTGTTTAAAAAATAAATATTCTTGAATATTATTAACCGGAGGTTTGTATGATTTGTTCAAAAAAACATCGCTATTTACCGGATTTTACCAATTTACCTTATGCACAAGATGATACCAATAATGATCGTCATAAATGTGCTGGATGTGCTTATGTTGAAGGTATTAAAGATTCTCTAAACAACTCTCAAATGGCAACATCTTTAAGTCTTAATATCCCAGAAAGTCAAGCTGGCACAGTTAGGCATAAAGATGCATATGAAGCATATAAATTAGGATATGAACGCGGAGAGGAAATTAAAAATTGATTTTAATGGTGTAAATATTTTTAATTTTATTGTAAAACACACGCCTTTTTATAATGTATTGGATAACTATTTGTATCAAGGAGCATTATGAATAGTGAAAAAGAATTGAAAAAACAAATCGCAATATATGAAATAGAACGGACTGATTCTATATTTCCAGAACAAACTAATTATTTAGATACATTGATACAAATTATTGCCACAACCGCTCAAAATAAATATTATGAATATCAAGACTTAAAAGTAAAAGCAAATATTTTTAAAAATTACTATGTAAAAGGTCTTATTGTATCTAAAGATTTTGCTCCTAACTGGCAAATATATATAAATGATATTTTGGATATCCCAATTAATATAAAAGAAACCCCTCGTTATTCTGCAATTTTATTTTACGAAAATAAAACAACTCATAATATATATTCGATAGTTTTTGGAATCAATGGATATATTTTGATAAAAGAATTAATTGTTGAGAATTTTGGATTAGATATATTATCAAGAATTATTAACCCTGATACTACTAAATGTAAATCCAGTAAACAACAAGATTTAACTGGCACTAAACAAGGAGAAATAAACGTATATAGAGAATTTCAAACACTAGAAACAATAATTGATGATTTTGGTAGAATTTTTCAAGAGTTATTAGTTAATATTGATATAAGAATATTAGAAAATTTTGGAATAAAAAATAAAAAAAATAGCAAAATAGAGTTTAAAAAATGTCTAACAAAAGATTCTTTCAAAATAAATTCTATTATCTCTGTCAAACAAATAGAAAATATTTTAAATGGATGCGAATGGGCCAAAAAGCAGAAATCTAATCCTATAAATTATGTGAAAATATTGAATCCAAAACAAGATAAAGATTTAATAGAAACATTGCAAATGCAACTTTTTGATTCATTATTTAAAACTTTTAAGAAAACTCCAAATAGTTATTCTTACGATCTATCTCATAAAAATTTTAATGATTATCTTTCAGCAGAGAAATATGAACTTATTAATATAGAGCATAATCTAACACATCAATATAATACTACAATAACAAGTATAGATACTATTTTTAATATTTTAAACGAAGCAACTGAAACAAACGTCAATTTAGACACATTGAAATCATTTATATTAAAAACAAAAATTAATACATATTCTGAGGATGGTGTTCCTTTAACAAGTGATTTTATATTTAAACATCTTTTTGCGGAAGAAACTCACAAAAATAAAAAATATTTTTTATTAAATGGCACATGGTATTTTTTAATAGAAGAGTTTTTAAATTCACTGAACAGTAAAATTTCGCAATTATATATAAATTATGAACATACTGATAGTCATTATATTGAAAATTGGAATAATTCAAAAAATGAAACCGTATTTATTAATAAGCATAAATCAAAAGAAAAAACTATACTTATTCATCCCAACACCATAGATAATATAGAAATTTGTGATTTTATACATTATACTGATGATAATGTATATTTTTATTTTATTAAACAAGGTTTTAGAAATGAAATACGAGCATTATGTTCTCAGATTTATATTTCAGCTAAATTACTTAATAAAGATTTGAACACAGACAAAAAATATATCAAAAAAATTTATAATTTAATAAAAGAAAACAATTTATCGAATATTACAGAATCTAATTTTGATAATTTATTTAACAGAAAAATAATATTTGTTTTTGCATTTTATGACAATAAAATTTCATCCGAAGAAAGATTTTTAAAAAATAGTCCTGAAAAATTTGGGTCTAATATAGCAAAATATTCTCTACTTAACTTGATAAAAGACATGAAAACAATTGATGGAATAGATTTTCAAATATACCAAATAAAAAAATAAATACAATATTCATATTATTATTGAGATACTATACGAAAAAATCTATTGATTGGTTTCAAATATATGATTTGGCAGAGAAAAATTTTAGACTGTATCCATAAACACTGTTTACAAACTATAGATAATTTTAATTGTTTGACTTATTTTGATAAACTTGTTAAGTATTACTTATCAAAAAAAGCTGATATTTTTTTACAATACATATTCTCACACAATATAAAATCAAACACAATAAAATACTATGTACACAAACATATAAATCATATTTTACAGGAGATTTAAAATGTCAACTATAGATTTTATCATTCATTGTTTTATTTTTAGCATTCCAGGAATTGTAGGGGTTGAGTTATTTTATTATTTAAATCCACATAAAGAAAGACATTATTACTTTGAAATTTTCAAAATTCTGCTCCTCTCTACTTTTGTTTTTTTTATTATAGAATTAATTGCTTTTATTAAATATAAAAATATATCTCAAAGCATTTCTTCCCCCATAGATGTAATTTCTATTATAAAAAATAACATTAACATAGATATCCATTTACTCTTATTGGCGAGCTTCGTATCAATAATATTTTCTTTTATCTTCACTTGGATGCATCAGAGTAATATATTATTCAAAATAGCAAATACTTTAAATATAACAACAAGAATATCCAATCAAGATGTTTGGGAGCATTTTATGCACCAATTAAACACACAAGTTATCCTGAGGGATTTTACAACAAATTTAATTTATGAAGGAGAAGTATCTGGATACTCAGATGTTGGTGAAGTACGAGAAATATTATTAACTAATGTTAAAATTTTTAAATCGGATTTTAAAACTAAAATTTGTAACAGAGATAGTATTTATTTGGCTAGACGATATAATGAATTTATTATCGAAAAAGAACCAATTAAATCAAAATAAATTAGATTTATATTACGATTTATTGAATTAGTGCAATCCAAATGTTAAATTCGTTATAATTTTAATATAATAACTAGTATGATTAAATTTGCCAAGATAACCCACATCTGCGACATCCAAAAACTCTCCACCCTAGCTTCCGCTATCTGGCACGAAGCATTCGCCGACATTTTAACTCCTGAACAAATAGACTACATGATTGAAAAATTCCAGTCTTTTGAAGCAATAAAAACAGCGATTGATAAAAACAATTATGAATACTTTTTTATATCCGACGAAACAGGTATTACAGGATATACAGGTATTCAGGAAGCAGATGGAAAATTGTTTTTAAGCAAAATTTATATTGCAAAAGAAAAAAGAGGACAGAAGCTGGCAAGCAAAGCTTTTGACTTTATTGAAACTCTTGCAAGAAAAAGAAATTTAAAGAGTATTTGGCTTACGGTTAACCGCAACAACACTCACGCCATAGAAGTCTACAAAGCAAAAGGCTTTTCAATCATACGAACACAAGTAACGGACATCGGAAATGGTTTCATCATGGACGATTATGTCTTTGAAAAACAACTTTAATAGCTTGATATTTTCATCCGACAAAAAAACAGCTTCTCTCGGTTGCCGGATAGTTAAGAGATATGTCTTTCTTTTTTTCTCTAAACTTTCATCTTTTTCAAGATGTTCCAACACCTACTGGAAGCATATATAGTGTAGTACCCGAATCCAAAAGTGTCAATAGTTTTTTTGTGTGATTTAATTGAAACCAAATATTTGAATTCATTTTCACTATAAAAAAATATATAATAATTTTATGAGTATTTTCGATGAAAGCAAATTTATGAATAATTTAGCAGTCTATATTACAAAAATAGGTTCCCGTGCCGTTCGAAAGGCACAAGATGAAAATACCAAAAAAGGTATTCCGAATGTATATTCTATTAATGTCAAAATAGTTTACCAAATGCCTGACGGAAGAATTACCGACAAATCACCGTTTAAAAAAATTTAAAATTTATTTTTTGTTTATCTTATAACCTTATCTCTTTTGGTAAAGTTATTTTTTTATTTTAAGCAATAAAAACAAAATCCCGCTTTTGATTAATTTCCATATTATTTTCGGATTTCAAGTTTTCGTTATCTGTTTTTTTGGTCGTTACCGTTCAAGGATTTAAGGTTTGTGCTGAAATATCGTTTTTGCTGTTGCCGTTAGACTTCAAAGTTTGGAGTGAAACGAAAAATTTTCAGACTGCGGTGTACATAAGTAAAGCGGAGCGAACGGTACATAAGGTCTGAAAATTGGAAGTTGTAACACGAAATTTGAAGCCGTTATATATGCACAAAAAAACAGCTTCCCTCAGTTGCCGGACAGTTCGAGGTACTTTTTTCATTCGTCCTCTTCACCTTCATCTTTTTCAAGATGTTCCAACACCTACTAGAAGCTTTTAATAGTCTAGTACCGAAATGG
>JAQTSO010000067.1 GCA_028711215.1 Endomicrobiaceae bacterium
ATAACGGATTTAGATAAAAAAAATATTATTAAACTGTCTTCTTATGTAAACGGGTACGGACAGGCAAATTTACTTGAAGTAATGTCTTGTAAAGGCGGTTGTATCGGAGGATGCAGTACAATAGCACCGATAAAGCAAGCCACTGATGATGTAAAAAAATATTCTTAATTTTTACTCATTAATTGTAATACAATATTAAATGAATTTATACGTGTTAGTAAATTGATAATAAATTAACTTTTTGCTAAAATCTTTTGCATGGATGCAAATATATCAAAACAAGTTCAGTCTATTATTGAAGATATAAAAAAGAACGGCGATTTATCCGTAATCAAATACGTTAAAAAATTTGACGGGATATCGTTCGCAACAGTTAAACAAATGCAAGTCACAAAGGAACAGTTTGCATTTGCAGATAAAAACGTAGATAAAAATTTAAAAAAATCTATAATTGCATCATATAAGAATATACTGGCATTTCACAAAAAAGAATATTTAAATATTAAAAAATCCTGGTTTTTATCGGATAAAATAAAGACAGTCGGACAAATATATAACCCGATAGAATCTGTTGCAATTTATGTGCCCGGCGGTAAATATTCATATCCGTCTTCGGTTTTAATGAGTGCAATACCGGCAAAAGTTGCAGGGGTAAAAAGAATTGTTATGATTACTCCTCCAAAAAAGATGACAAATGAAGTTATATTTGCAGCGAATTTGTGCGGAATTAAAGAGATATATTCAATAGGCGGTCCGGTTGCCGTTGCCGCACTTGCTTACGGAACAAAAACAATAAAACTGGTTAATATGATAGTAGGTCCCGGTAATGCATACGTTAATGAAGCAAAAAGGCTTGTTTTTGGTAAAGTCGGAATAGATTCACTTGCCGGTCCCAGCGAAGTAGCAATTATTGCAGATGAAAATGCCGACATCAATTATATCTATTGCGATATAATGGCACAGGTTGAACATGATTCTATGGCAAAGGCTTATGTATTTTGCCAATCGGCTAAAACAGTATCACAAATTAAAAGAATGATTGATAAACAGTATTTAAAACAGGTACAGATAACTAAAACAACGATAGAAGATGCCGTGAAAATCGTAAACATCATAGCACCTGAACACTTGGAATTATTAGTAAAAAATGCTAAAAAAATAGTAAAATATATTAAGAATGCGGGTGCGATTTTTGTCGGATATAATACTCCGACAGCAATTGGTGATTATTGGGCAGGACCATCGCATGTTTTACCTACAAATGCATCATCCAGGTACTCAAGCGGACTTTCAGTAATGACATTTTTGAAAAGAACAAGTTATATAGAATTAAAAAACACAGATAAAAAGTTGCTTAATCAGATTGCAAATTTTGCACAGGCAGAGGGTTTGGCAAATCACAAAAAATCAATAGAGGTTAGATATATTAAATGCAAATAGAACTTTCAGAAAAAGAAGTGGAATTAATCGTTTATCTTCTCACAAAATCAATGACGGAAAATAAAGATGAAAAAGTAAATTTAAAATTTTCCATAGATGAAATTATATTACTTGAAAAGCTGGAACAATCTTTAAAGGTTGTTGACTTAGGCGAAAATAAATCTGACATTAAAACAAAATATTTAAATTAAGAGTGTGGACAATGAGAAAATCAAAAGTAAACCGTAAAACTTCAGAAACAGATGTTAAATTGGAGCTTAATTTAGATTCTCCAAAAAAATCTAAAATCTCTACGACAATAGCCTTTATGGACCACATGTTGGATTTATTTTCCGCGCATGCAGGAATAAATCTTAATATTATTGCAAAAGGTGATACCGAAATTGACGATCATCATTTAGTTGAAGATATCGGCATTACATTAGGACAAGCATTTAAAACTGCGTTGGGAGATAAAAAAGGTATAACAAGATACGGACATTTTTTACTTCCTATGGATGAATCATTGGCATATGTTGCTGTTGATATATCAGGCAGACCGCATTTAAGTTACGAAGCAGATATAAAATTTCAAAAAGAAGGTTTTAATTACGATTTAATACAAGAGTTTTTTACGGCATTTGTAAATAATGCGAATATAACTTTGCATATAAAAATGATGAAAGGCAGAAATAATCATCATATTTCAGAGGCAATATTTAAAGGTTTCGGAAGAGCACTTTCACAGGCAATAAATGTAAATAAAAAAAATAAAACAGTACCTTCAACAAAAGGTATTCTATAAGGATAAAAAATGATAATTATTCCGGCGGTTGATATCAGAAAAGGCAATTGTGTGATGTTGAAACAGGGGAAAATTGCTGACGAAACAATTTATTCAAAAGATCCGGTTTTTATGGCAAAACTTTGGAGAGCAAAAGGTGCCGAGAGACTCCATATAGTTGACCTAGACGGTTCATTTTCCGGCACACAATCAAATAATGAAATAATCGGCAACATTTGTTTAACTGTTGATGTGCCCGTACAAATAGGCGGCGGAATCAGAAATATGAAAAGGATTGACGATGTTTTTACGTTAGGTGCATCTTATGCAATTTTAGGAACGGTTGCAATATACAATCCTGATATTGTAAGAAAAGCAATTGATAAATACGGTTCTGAAAAAATTATAGTTGCACTTGATATTTACGAGGATAAAGTTGCTATCGGCGGTTGGAAAGAAATTACTCCTATTACAACATCAGAAATGATAGAAAAATTAAAATCCATGGGTGTTACAAGTATAATATATACGGATATTTCAAAAGACGGCATGTTAAAGGGTCCAAATATAGAAGGTCTTAAAAAAATTGCAACACAAAGCAAAATGGAAGTAATAGCGTCAGGCGGAGTAACAACTGTTGAGGATGTCAAAAAAATAGCAAAATTAGAAAAAGATGGTGTTATCGGTGCAATAGTAGGTAAGGCACTGTACACGGAAGATTTTAAATTGGAAGATGCATTAAGAGTATTCAAAAAAGATTAATATAAAGGATAAATAACTATTATGGAAATTACAAAACAATTGAAATTTGATAAAGATGGACTGATACCTGCCATTGTTCAGGATTGGAAAGACGGTACGATACTTATGGTTGCATATATGAATGCAGCCTCGTTTGAAAAAACATTAAAGACCAAAAAGGCGACGTATTGGAGCCGTTCAAGACAAAAATTCTGGGTTAAAGGTGAAGAATCGGGTAATATCCAAAAAGTTAAAGAGATTTATTATGATTGTGATGCGGATTGTATTTTAATTAAAGTGCACCAGATAGGCGATGCTGCATGCCATACCGGATACAGAAGTTGTTTTTACAGAAAACTTTCATTTACCGGAAACACAAAAGTTGTCGCAAAAAAAGTTTTTGATCCTAAAAAAATATACGGGAAATAGTTTATGGTTAAGGTAATGATATCCGGTATTACAAATTACGACGATGCTTTGTATGCAACGAACCTTGGTGCGGATTTTGTGGCTTTCAGCCTCATCAAAGATACACCGAAAAAAGTATCAACAAAATTACTAAAAGACGTAAACGATAAATTACCTCCGTTTATCTGGGCTATCGGAATTTTTCAGGATGAAGATCATAAATCAATTACAAAAACAATTCAAAAATTATCATTAAAGGCAGTTCAGTTAAATGGAGATGAGACACCGGAGTATTGTAAAACTTTATCTGTAGCGCTTGGAGTTAAAATTTTTAAATATTTTAAAATTACCGGTAATACGGATATATTAAACATACAACCATATGTAAATAATGTAGATTATTTTGTTTTGGATATTTCAAATAAAGATGAGCAGGGTAATGTGATATTAGCATTGGACGTTGTTCAAAATATAGCCCAATTAAAAGTTCCGTTTTTTATTTGCGGTGACATAAAGATAGAACAGATACCTGAAATTATTGAAAAAACAAATCCTTACGGAATGATAGCAGATGAATCAGTTGAAAGGTTACAAAGAAGAAAAGATTTTGACAAAATAACGGCATTTATAAAAAAAACACACGGACTAAGATAATGAAAAAAATGAATATCCAAAGGGCAATAGATACTTTGAATTTAGAAGCACAGGCAATAATTGAGCAAATTCCTCATTTAGATAATAGTTTTATAAAAGCAGTTTGGTTAATACAAAAAACAACAGGCAGAGTTATTGTTATGGGGCTTGGTAAATCGGGGCTTATAGGCAGAAAAATAGCAGCTACAATGTCGTCAGTAGGCATTCCGTCACTGTTTTTGCATCCTGCCGAGTGTTTGCATGGCGATCTTGGTATGATAATGAAAAACGATGTCGTTTTAATATTATCTTATTCAGGTGAAACAGATGAAATTAAACAGGTTTTGCCGGTTTTGCAAAGAATGCAAATAAAAATAATTGTCATGACCGGAAAAATTAAATCTCAGGTCTGGCAGGGTTGTGACTTAATTATAAATTCAGAAATTCAAAAAGAAGCTTGTCCTTATAATTTAGCACCTACGGCATCAACATCTGCGATGTTAGCACTGGGAGATGCCTTAGCTCTTGTAGTGTCGGAAAGAAAAGGATTCAAAAAAGAAAATTTGGCATTGCTTCATCCGCTTGGTGCGATAGGGAAAAAACTGACAATGGATGTTTCTTCAATAATGAGAAAAGGAAAATCAAATCCGGTTATAAATGAGAAGGCAATAGTTAAAGATGCATTACTGGTTATGACAGGTACAAGAGTAGGGGCAACGAGTGTTGTAAATAAATCCGGTAAACTTGTAGGTTTTTTTACAGACGGAGATTTAAGAAGACAGGTTCAAATACATAAAAATATTTTAAATTTGAAAATAACTGAAGTTATGACCAGAAATCCGCTTACGGTTACACCCGATATGCTTGCCGTTGATGCTGCAAAAATACTTCAAGAAAAAAATATAGATAACATTCCTGTAGTTGATAGAAACAACAAACCACTTGGAATACTTGATGAAAGAGATCTGTTATCGGAAGGTATAGAATAAGGAAATTAATGAACAGCAAATTAATGAAAGAATACCTTTGTTTACTATATCGTTCAAAAATGGGATTAGATCTTTCTTTTTCAGCAATATATAATTATTTAAACTATACAATAAAACCGATACATTATAAAATACCGCAAAATTATAGTTATCCTATGGTATCAATGTATGTTACAAGAAGATGTAATTTAAGCTGTGGTTATTGTGTTGTTGGTAAAGTTCCTGATAATATAGATCCTTTGGAGTTTGATTTAACACCTGCAAAATATCTTGAAATACTTGAACATCCTCTGATAAAAAAATCACTTCTTATGCTTTTATGCGGAGGAGAACCTTTGTTAAATAGCCATATATTGGATTTGGTTGCGATAACTAAGAAAAAAGGTAAAATCCCGACTATATTAACCAACGGTATTTTGTTAAGGGAAAAGTGGGATGGCTTATTAAAATCCGGTATTTCTGACATACAGTTATCCCTTTATGATAATACAATTGAATTGCTGAAAGATGATATAAAATCAATGAATAAAGACATGAAGATAAATGCATCATACGTTTTATTAAGAACTGATTTTGATAACGATATAAACAAGATAGAAAATGTTGTAAATTTTGTTTCGGAATCGGATTTTAAAACATTAAAACTTAACTTTTGTTTGTCAAACGAAAATAATGGTTTTGTAGACGAAGGATTGCAAAAAAAACATAAAATTAAATATGATGAATTTAAAAGTAAAATGTCAAAAAAATATAAAAATATTGATATTTATTTCCCGAATATTTCCGAAACCAATGAAAAGAAATGCAGAGCCCCGTGGAATTCTTTGTTGCTTGATGCCGTTGGCAATTTCGGATTTTGCTGTAAACACCAACCAAGCATTCATAAAGGATTTAATATACTTACGCAAGATTGGAATGAAGTTATAAACAGCGAAATATTTTGCCGGTGGCGCGAGAAAATGTTATCTGATGACAAAAATATACCCGAACATTGTAAAGATTGTTATCATATAAGTGGTTCTTATTCGTCAAATGTATAATAAAAAAAAGCATATAATTTTTTATTCATTTTTATTTCTTATTACAATATACATCTCATTGATGAGTTTTTTTAAACCCCTCACAATGGATGATTTTTTTTATGCCAATGCCACATCCGGTAATTTCATTGATATTCTAAAATTCTATTATCAATCGTATCTTTCATGGGGACCCAGAATAGGAACCTTATTTACACTGGTTTTTTTGTCATTGGGCAAAGCAGTATTTCCGTTTATAAATTCGCTGATACAAATAAGTCTTATTTTTTGCATGCATTACATCGTTACAGGTAAAAAAATAAATTTATATAGCCGTAAAGATGTGTTTCTATTTATGATACTTGCAATATTACTCATCTTTAATATTACCGGCGGGCAAACTCTTTTCTGGATATCCGGTGTTGCAAACTATTCATTTACTGCATTATTTTTTCTTGTATTTTTAATTTTCTTTAGAGC
Source organism: Endomicrobiaceae bacterium (assembly GCA_028711215.1). Lineage (GTDB taxonomy): Bacteria > Elusimicrobiota > Endomicrobiia > Endomicrobiales > Endomicrobiaceae > Proruminimicrobium. Next base: position 6,474 of record JAQTSO010000067.1, read on the forward strand.
ATTAGTCGACAATAAATCTATTATCGTTGATAATAAATTTACACAAATTTCAATTTTTATACTTGGTTTTTTTGTCGGAATGACAAATGAAAATATTGCTCCGATATCATTACTTATTGTTTTATCTGTTTTTATATTTTGTAAATTTAAAAAAATACAAACTCCCAAATGGATATTTTTTGCATTGGCAGGAAATTTCATAGGCTTATGTATTCTTTTAGGTGCCCCGGGATCTTATAAGAGAATGATGACAGTTACAGATTTTAGCATGACTGATATGTTTGTAAAATTACACTTACAGGAAACAGCTAAAGAATTTTTAGAAACATCATTTTTATTTAAACTAAAATTTATACCGCTCAGGATAGGGAAATTTATTGTTTTATCTTTAGGATTACCGGTCTTTATAATAATTGTAAATATATTTGCGATATTTAAAAACAATATAAGTGTTGAACACAGAAAAAACATTTATCTATCTATAGTTTTCATACTTATAGCCTTTTTTCTTGTTTCCATTTTATGCTTTGCCCCTAAACCTTCGATAAGAGCATATTTTTCAGCTTTGCTTATGACATTTATTTCATTTTCTTTTGTATTGCTTTATATAACGGATAATTTTACGAAAAAAATTCAAACATATTTTGTGTTGGGAATAATTTTGGTCACAGGTTTTGCAGTATCTTTAAAAATAATACCGTCATTTTATCAACTTTATCAAATAAACAATAAAAACTTAGCAATAATAGAAGAAGCTTTACAGACAAAAGATAAAAATGCCCAAAT
>JAQTSO010000068.1 GCA_028711215.1 Endomicrobiaceae bacterium
ATAGTGTTCTTTGCATTTTCATTCTATTCCTAAAAAATAAATTGTAGTCAATCAAAATGTTTCTACTAAAAAACAACTTAATAAACAACAATTACTAAAATTTAAATTTTATTTTACTGTCTTTTAAAACTTTAAATTTCTTTATTAACACAAATTCTTTATCAAACGATTTCAAACTTATTTCAACAAAATATTTACCTTTTGGTAAAACATTACTAAACTGCGTTTTATAACTTCTCTTTGAACCCGCATATACAGGAACAGTATCTCCCAAAGTTACACTATGAACCAATTGTTTCTTTTTATCAAGAACGCTTACTTTCATCCCTTGCGGACGAACTTGAACATTACCAAAATTCTCAAGACTTATATCAAAAGCTACCGCAGTATTACTGCTCTGAAATATTTTCAAATTATCAAGTCTTATATCCGGTTTTTCTGTCCCTTTAATATAAAGATAAACCGGAACACTTATCATAACATTTAAAGTTTCCCCTTCTTTCTGAACAGAAAACGACAACATCCCTGACAAAGAACCAACCATACCTTCTTTGGGGGTAACTTTAAAGTTAACTTTAGCTGACTGATTCGGCAAAATTTCAACCTTATCTACATCAACAATTAACCAATCTTTTACCGTGACACCGCTGTTTCCGCTGTAAGATTTCCACTCTTTTGTAGAAATCTTGGCGGAAACAACAGTATCATAAGTACTTTTTACATCTATTGATGCCTCATAAACTTCACCTGCCGGCATCACAATTTCAAACTTTGAAGGATCAACACCCAATCCGGCATAAACAACGCTGCTAAATAATAAAGTAATTAACCCGACAAAGCATTTTTTCATAACTATTCGTTAAATGATTCAAGTGTTACAGATTTTGTTCCGTATACACCGGCTGTAGCATCTCTGAAATTTGCACCAAAGTGAATGTACAATGTTCCACTTGTGAATGGTGTAAATCCGCCTGCTCCACTCTCCTGAATGTATGACAAGAAACCCTGATCTGACAATATTGTATAATAAGCTGAATCTGATACAAATCCGGTATCACTCTTATCTTTCATGAATAAACCGTTTGTCTGATCAAGTTCAAGAGGAACCACCGTCACGACTGGTGTTGTTGAAGCAGTTACTTTATATCCCAGTGTAAATCTTGAGTTTCCACCGCCTGAATTTGCTTTAACCAAACCGGCATGTGTTATACTTCCGCCTGCCAAATAATAAGGAATTGATGACTGATAAACACCGTTGGATACGTTCGTGTTATCCTGATACAATTGAACTGTCGTTCCTGCTTTCTGGTTTGTAACCGCAACCTTAACTGCTACGCTTGCTGTCTGCCAATTGTCTGTGCTGGCATAAGCATCACCCCAACTTGACCATGTGATTGTTCCTGCAGCTGTTGTGTAATTACTTGTTAGAACAAGCGATGGCTCAAAACTGAAACTTCCGCTTACATTTACTTCTGCAGTATATGTTCCTTTAATGGCAGCTGATGCAATTTGGCTGAACAATACTACACAACCCAAAACTAATAACAAAGATAAAACTTTCTTCATCTTTTACTTCCCCCTATTTTATTTTACGACAAAAACAACCGACTTTTAACTATTATAAAGTCTAATAAATTAAACCTTTTTTGTCAAACTTGTTTATAAAATTTTACAAATATTTCACAAATTGATTATTAGTGATTTGTTAAAACTTTCATTGCTTCTCTTGCAATCATAAGCTCTTCATTTGTTGGTATTATCATAATTTTAACTCTTGAGTTATCAGCAGACACAAATCTTTCTTCATGACTTGGTGTATTATTCTTATTCATATCAAGTTCAATACCTAAGTTTTCTAAATTTTCACAAGATTTTTCTCTGACACTTGGAACATTTTCTCCTATACCGGCCGTAAATACTATCCCGTCTGCTCCGTTAAGTATCCCGTAATAAGCTGAAATATATTTTTTTATACTATAACACAACATATCAAAAGCAAGTTTTGCTTTTTTATTACCTGCCTGTATTGCTTTAACAATTGTTCTCATATCACCGGATAAACCTGATATCCCAAGCAACCCGCTTCTTTTGTTTAGCAGATTATTCATTTCATCCGCCGATAAATTGCTTTCTTTGCCCATTATATAAACAAGTGCTGCCGGGTCAATATCTCCACACCTTGTCCCCATTACTAGACCTGCAAGAGGAGTAAAACCCATCGATGTATCTATAACTTTACCGTTATTTATTGCTGCTACACTGCTTCCGTTTCCTAAATGACAGGTGATAAGTTTAACTTCATCTACAGGTTTATTTAACATTGCAGCCGCTTTCTGCATAACATATTTATGTGAAGTTCCGTGAAAACCGTATTTTCTTATATGTTCTCTTGAATAATATTCATAAGGCAATGCATACATATATGAATAGTCAGGCATTGTTTGATGAAATGCCGTATCAAATACGAGTATTGACGGTATCCCCGGCAACATTTTTTCAACAGCTTCAATACCGGCATAATGATGCGGAGTATGCAAAGGTGCTATTGAATAACATTCTTTTAATCCCGCTTTTACATTTTCATCAACCAAAACAGAATCTGAAAACTTATCACCGCCATGAACTATTCTATGACCTATGGCATATATTTCATCAATATTTTTTATACTGCCTTTTTCTGAATCTAATAAATGATTTATAATCAGTTCCACGGCCTCAAAATGATTTGAAACTTTGCATAGAGTTTTTTCTTCTTCCTGACCTACAGATTGTCTTTTAAAATATGCTTCCGGAAGGCCTATACATTCCACAAGACCCCAAGCAATTTTTTTTTCTTGTGCCATTGAAAATAATGCATACTTGACTGAAGATGAACCGCAATTGACAACTAAAACTTTCATTTTTTTTATCCTTTATATTTTAATTTAATTAATAATGAATCATTATTTTCAACACTCACAGCACAATCACACAAACTTTTAAAAAAACCACACGTCATACTTGCAGTTACTGAACTTATAAAATAATGTCAAATGAAATATTATTTACTTACCCATGCATCATAATTATAATCTAAAATTTCATCATTCTTAAAGAAAAAAGCTATTTCATTTTTTGCATTTTCTATTGAGTCAGAAGCATGAACTGCATTTTTTCTGTTATTTGTACCAAATAAATTTCTTATTGTTCCGATTTCGGCTTTTTGAGAATCAGTTGATCCTATAAAACTTCTGACTTTTGAAACAACATTTTCTGACTGCCACACACAAACAACTATTGGTCCGCAACTCATAAATTCAACCAACGGTTCAAAAAACACTTTGCCTTTGTGTATTAAATAAAATTGCTCTATAGTTTCTTTTGAAGGCTTTATCATTTTTAAAGCAACTAACTTTAATCCAAAATTATCAAATGCTTTTATTATATCTCCGACAACTTTTTTACCGACGGCATCAGGCTTTATTATTACCAGTGTATTTTCCATTTTTATCTCTTATTTTAGTTTATCTATAATAGCCTGACCCATTTCCCTGGTGCCGGCAGTTCCGCCCAAATCATAAGTAACCTGTTTTTTTTCTGCGATTACATCAGAGACTGCTTTTTCCAATCTTTTTGAAGCTTCAATCTCCCCAATATGCTCTAACATCAATTTTGCGGAAAGTATAAGTGCCGTCGGATTAACTTTATTCAATCCTTTATATTTTGGTGCCGAACCGTGAACTGCTTCAAATACTGCACAATCTTTCCCATGGTTTGCACCGGGTGCAACTCCAAGACCGCCGACAAGACCTGCACATAAATCTGACAAAATATCACCGTAAAGATTTGGCAACACTATGACGTCATATAATTCCGGTTTTTGAACCAATTGCATACACATATTATCAATTAATCTTTCTTCATATTCTATTTTCCCTTCAAACTCTTTGGCAACTTCCCTTGCCACTTTATAAAACAAACCGTCGGTATATTTCATAATATTTGCTTTTGTAACCGCCGTTACTTTTTTTCTGTTATGTTTAACGGCATGATCAAATGCAAATCTGACAATTCTTTCACATCCGAAAACCGACATTGGTTTTATTGAAATCGCAGATTCTTTTCTTATCTTACCGTTTGAAATTTCTATAATTTTGTTTGCTTCTTCCGAATTTTCAGGATATTCAACTCCCGCATATAAATCTTCCGTATTTTCTCTGACAATTACCAAATCTATATTGTTGTATTTTGATTTTACCCCTACATACGTTTTACATGGTCTCAGACACGAATACAAATCAAGTTCTTTTCTTATTGCAACATTAACCGAACGAAATCCTGTTCCTATCGGTGTTGTTATAGGTCCTTTTAAAGCAACTTTATTTTTTGCTATTGATTTTAGAGTGCTTTCAGGAAGAGGCGTACCTTCTTTTTCCATTATATCAATACCCGCATGTGCTATTTCCCAATCAATTTTAACACCGGTTGCTTCAACAACTTTTGCAGTGACTTCTGCAAGTTCGGGACCTGTTCCGTCACCGGGAACAAGAGTAATTTTGTAAGCCATTTTAAATCTCCTTATTTTTTTATATTAAACATTTCAAAATTTTTAATTTTCAATTTAAATAAAATATATTTAAACAATACCCACAGTATCCCAAACCCGTATTCCATACTTCTTTTGAAATTTATTGATGATGCCTCATCAAAATATTTTGCACCTACCGGAATTTCCCCGATTCTAAAACCCGCTATGGCAATCTGAATAATAATATGCTGGTCAAAAACAAAATCATCAGAATTTTTTTCAAAATTTATAGTTTCTAAAACTTTTCTTGAAAAAGCTCTGTATCCCGTATGATATTCCCCCAGATTTAATCCCAATATAATATTTTCGGTTATCGTAAGGCATCTGTTAAAAAAATATTTATAAAAAGGCATTCCGCCTTTTAATGCTTCCTGCCTGGTTCTTATCCTGTTTGCCATCATAACATCACAAATATCATTTTCAATCAGACCTGCCAAAAACGGGACAAGTCTCGGATCATACTGGTAATCCGGATGCAACATAACAACAACATCGGCACCAAGTTCTAAAGCAGTTTTATAACAAGTTTTTTGATTGCCGCCATAACCGAGATTTTTATCATGCTTTACGACTTTTAAACCCAATTCTTTTGCCTTTTCAACTGTATCATCTTTTGAATTATCATCAACAAGCAAAATATCGCTATAAGAATCTTTCGGGATAGCATCTATTGTCTGTTTCAATGTTTTTGAAGCATTGTATGCAGGCATTACAATTATTACTTTACTTTTCATTTTTTACCTCTGGATTATCTTCTTCTATAGTTGCAAATTTAAATAAATCATAAAACGATATTTTTTCTTTAGCTATACCCATAAATCCAAGAATATACAACACTATCATATCGGCAACATGAAGCGAAGCAATACATGCAAAAGCAACTGATTCTTGAATTCCGAATACACCTAAAGCGACTACACCCATAAATTCAATTGCACCAATAAATCCGGGCGCCGTCGGTATAATTACTCCTACTCCGATTACAACAATAACAAACAATGCCTGCATCACTGATATGTCAACACCGAAAGCTTTAAAAAAATACATATAGGAATATGCTTCAATAAGCCAAACCAAAAATGAAAAAACAAATACTTTTAATGCTAATTTCCAGTTATTAAAAAAACTTAAGCCGGTTGTAAATTTGGAAAATAAAGATAAAACAATATCAAGTATTTTCTTAGGCAGTTTAATTTTTGATATTAATTTTAAAAACTTATCTTTCCCCTTAGACATAAAAAACAAAAAAATTGTTATTGTGCCAAAAATAAGTGCACATGATAAAAATGTATTTTTCAACCATTGCGGGATTTCGACAAAAATCGCTATCAAGAAAAAACAAATAATAAAAATTATCACATCCATTAATCTTTCAACTACAACCGTAGCAAAAACACCGCTTCTTGAAATTTTAAATTTTTCACCTGCAACTTTTGCCCTTACAAATTCACCAAGTCTAAGCGGCAAAATATTATTCATAAAAAAACCAAATATAAGAAAATAAAAACTTCGAAAAACACCTATTTTTTTTAACGGGGTAAGCAAAAAATACCATCTTACAGTTCTAACGACATAAGAAAAAACAAAAAACATCATTGACATAATTATAAAGTAAATATTGGCATTTTTTATAAGTTCAAACGAATGCTTAAAATCCACGTTTCTGATACTAAGATAGATCAACAGAACGCTTATGGCAAAACCTAAAATAATCTTAAAAATATGTTTTTTAATAATTTCATCCTTATTACGAATTTTTAATTCTTTCCGACTGTTCATCTATATAGTAATTAAATCTATCGCAACTTCTGGCTTCTTCTATGTATTTAGTTGCATTTTCTTTGTCCCCGATAATCCAATACATTGAAGCCAAACTTGTTTTTAACTGTGAACTATATTTGTATAATTCAATCCCTTTTTTTGTATATTGTATTGCACTGTCAATGTATAAACGACCGTTGTCTCTGTCAATATCGTATATCGCAAAATTTACATTAGCAAGCTGATAATAATATTCCGGATTTTTTTTATCATACTTTACAGCTTTCTTGAAATTTTCAATGGCAAAGTTATACTGTTTTGAAAGATAAAATTCAATCCCTTTTTTATAATATATATCGGCTATAACCGGCTTAATGGTGAAAAATAAAACAAATAAGAAAATCAAAGTAACAACATACGTATTTGCTTTTTCTCTCTCTAATTTTTCTATTTTTGGAAAAAAAACAGAGCAAAAGATAATAAAAAAAACTAACATGTTTGCCGGCACAAAAAAAGAATAATCAACTAAATTTAACAATAAAAAAAAAGTTACGCTTATAAGTATAACTTTATAATAATATTTATTTTTGCCATATTTTACTTCATGCAAAACTTTTTTATAAAATGAAAACACCATCCATGTAAATGATACGAGCCCGATTATACCAATATCTGACAAAAATTGCATAAAAATGTTATGTGCATACAACGTATTGAGCACAAGCTCAGGTCTAAAAGCTTTAAATAACGCAGAAAAATTACCCAACCCTCCGCCAAAAAACATATTGTCTTTAAAAATCAAATATGCTGTTTTCCACCAAATTATCCTTTCTGTAATACTGTTACCGTTATAATTTTTCAATACTGAAACATATATTAGTGCTCCTATAAGCATTAATACAATAATTGTCAT
>JAQTSO010000069.1 GCA_028711215.1 Endomicrobiaceae bacterium
ACGTGTTGTTACTGTTACTGTCGTCACTGCCGGGTTTACTATATACCTTCTCACCACGAGAGAAGTGTGCATTGCCGTTAAGATAAGCTTTACCTGTATTATTAATTCTGCGGTACTTTAACAACTGTTCGGTTTGCTTATGATTGAAAATTATGCTTCCCTTTGGTATATCAACTATCTCAGCACCGTGTTCACCAACAGTTTCATACATACCAGTTTTTGGGTTCACAAGTAATTCCGTACCAAGCTCACCGACTAACGAGTTTTTCTCGTCTTCTTTCGTACCCCAACTACCACTTGCATTAGCAGTACCGGCATAATTTTGTGCAGCAGTTTTCGTATATGTCGTAACATACACTGTTTTACTTTTGATTCCATTAAGCAACCTTGTTACTGTTTCAAGGCGTTGCTTAGTAGTACCATACCCGTCCATGCTAACAGTAAACTCTTTGTCATCAATCACGTAATCTTGAATTGCTTCAAGACTTGATAAGACATCTTCATCGTCTATACCAGCATAAACTTCTATCGTTGAATACTCGTCGTTCAGAGTTTGAAGCTTTAACATGAGTTCGTCAACTTTTGTTTGGTCAGACTCATTAATAGCAACCCACACATCTGCTTCCGCATCATATTCAGCTATTTCGCTAAGTTGTGATGTAACAGAGTCAATATCGCTTTGAACCGATTCGAGAGCAACTTGTATCGTCATCTCTGTCGGCTCTTCAAGCCCATATTTTTTAGCTAACAGTTGAGATAATTCGTCTGAAGCTTCTGTGTAATTCTCCATCGTAACACTGTACGATGGGTCTGTTTCATCAAGCTCCATTAGGTCATCATGTAAACCGTCAACGACTTTTTGTTGTGCTTCTATCTCGCTATCAATCTCGATATTAGCAGTAACGTTTTCACGTGCGGCGTCTTGTAACTCTACAAGTTCAGCTTTAGCAGACGATATTTCAGATTGTAGCTCGTTCCATTCGTCAGTACCAATATCGCCGTTCTTACCAAGCTCTGTTTGCTTTTCAAGAAGGTCTGCTAATTTTTGGTCTACATCATAAATCTTTCCCTCAAGACTATCAACTGATAAGCTGCTTAAAAAGTCCTCATTATCAGCAGAATACTTAGATATAGCATTAGCAAGAGCAAATGCGGTTGTAGTGGTAACTCCCATAGCATCAGCGAGTTCTTCAACCGATGTTATCTGGTCGTTAAGCTTAAAGTCCTCTAAAGAACCAGTAAATACAGTAGAATCACCAAACGCCGTAGACAAACCATCAGATACAAAAGATTTAATATTCTCAAATCCAATAGATAAGCTACTTCCATCTGAAGTGTAGTAACGGGCGAGTTTGCCATTGATATAATCCCATCCAGCTTCAATTTGGTCTCCGGCATCAGTAAACTGGCTGTAAATGTCCTCTGGCACAAGCGCTTCAAAAGCAGTCCAGAAAGATTCAGTCCCAAACTCATTGTTCTCATATGACGTAAATAAACTGCTTATCATACCAGACAACTCGTCTGTATAATCAGAAGCCTCATCTAACTCTTGCGCTTTATCTAACGCTTCAAATGCGTTGGTAACACCTAACACCTGTTGTTCAAGTAAAGCAAACTTTGCAATTTGTAGCTTTGTAGCATCTATTTGGTCAAAAATAGACTCAATTACATCAAGATTCGCCTCGTCATAGTCCTCAAGTCCATTACATACACTCGCAAGCTCTTTTACAAGGCTATGATAATTTGATTTTTCATGCGACTCAGCTAACTTAATATTAGAAACAAGAGCTTCGTTTGACGCATCAATAACATCACTTAACAACTTTGCATTTGTTACAAAGTAGCCATTAGCCGTGTCTATACATCCTGATAATTGTGTTTCCCCACCGGCTAATTCAACAAGCGCATTATAAGCGTCTTCTGTGATATATGTATTATCCGCAAATGTGTCTCTCTGGACGCTTTGAGCCATAACAGCCGCGTTTGTTGCCGACCGAAGTGTTTCGTAACTCTTTACCGCCCGTGCGCTCTTTTCCTGCACTTCATGAAGCATAGCCATAAGTTCTTCATATGAAAGACTATTTGGGTCTGCACTTATTGAGTAGTATATCTGCATGACATCTTCAACAGAAAGGTCATCTACCAAACCGTCATACTCATCTGCTAAGAGATTCTTGGCGTGTTCAATAGCCTTTTCAATATCCGATTCATAAGCACCGTTTTCATCAATACCGAATACGGCTTTTAGTATACCTTGCGTCTGTGCATCGAATGAACCGATGTTATTAAGGAACTGGCTTATTTGTCCGCGGTACTCTTTAACAGATAATACTTTACCATTTTTATCCTTGCCAAGCTGAAGATTAACACCAATTTGAATTTGTTCTCTAAGCGTTTCATTATTAGCAATAAAATCAGTAAAGTCTAAGATATCTTGCTTCATCTTTATGATATCTTTTTCTGTTGTATCAGCAGTAATCGTAAACGTATTAATGTAACCAGTCAAAAATTGCTTTTCAGCATCACTAAGTTCATTATACGCAGTTAGTGTCTGAGGAACGTACTGAAGTGTCGGATTTAATGCCTTTGATAAATTTGCTATCTTGCTATTATATAATTTTAGATTCTCGTCGTAACTATCAGCAATTTTAAGCATATTATCAATTTCTTCTTCGGTGAAATAATTGCTTAAAACACTACTATTACTCCGCAATGCTTCAACAATGGTCTCATAATAATCACTTGCAAAGTTTTCAGCGTGTTCCCCGTATTCGTTCCAATATCCCTCAGTCCAGAAATCATCAAGGTCAATATTATCTGGATTTAACGCATCATATATCTGACCTTCATAATTTCCTTGCACGGAATTAGCATATCTTTCCGCAGCATCTTGGAATGCCCATATAAAGTCCCACTTAGCATCTCCGTATGGTAACGGATTTGCTTTTTCGTATTCTTCTATCTGAGCTACAGCCCCAGTGCCAATAGTTTTTAATGAATCGTCTGAAACAAGCTCCTGCATTTTAAGACGCTGTTCTTCTTTCATAAGGTCTATTGACTGTTGAAGAAGCCCATTCTTATTTGCTATTGCCTGTCCTTCGTTATCATACCCAGATATAAGGCTCGGAGAAATACCAAGAATTGTGCTTACAATATCTTGATAACGTTCATAGTCATCCGCAGCGAGAGAGATGTTATTCCCATAATCATCTACTCCCTTAGATAACTCTTCGTACTCATCCTTTAGTCCCTCAAGTGTAGCAACGTCTTCGGTTACTTTGCTGCTATCGCTTGAATATGCGGACTTTAAGTCTTCCGCGTCTTGGATAAGCTCATCGTTAGATTTATGCAAAGAACCAAATAAGTTTATAAGCATTGGTAATAAACTTATTGCTGTTATTATCCATCCAACAGGGTTAGACATCAACAGGGACTTAATACTTACGTTCAGTCCGTCTGTAGCTACCTTTGCGCCGGTAGTCGCAGCCGCTAATCCAAGTTTTGCTCTTATATCAGCATACTCAGCAGCGGTTAATGCACCTGTTGCAACAGCCTCTTCAAGTTTATTTACAATATTTAGTTTTTGCTGTGCGTTTAATGTTTGATATGTTACGACCATCCCATCGGTCACTGTCTTTTCTGCTATAAGACGGGCAACCAGAGATGCGGCGGCGGCGGCTCCCTCGGACGCCTGTTTTGCTAAATTATAATAATGGATTAACGCCATTGAAGCGGCTATAAGAGGGAGGAGGGCGTTGATTTTTGCTAATGGTGTTAATATTGAGAGTAAACCAGTTCCAATATCGTATACAGCACCAACCAAGTCGCTATTTAAAAACGCGGTAGAAAAGACTTGATATTGTGCTTGGAATTTTTTCTGTTTTGCCTCAATGCTTTCCATCCATTTTTCATGTTCTGCCTCGGCAGAGCCAAGAGAATTTAACGACGCCTCATACGCATTGACACCATCGGTCATATTTGTTAAGGCAGCGGCAATAATATTTCCCTGTCTCTTACCAGAGAGTAATTCAAGCAATGCAGCTTGGTCAATATCGCTGATATTCTTCCATACCTTGCTGATTTCAAGAATAATAGCATACGTGCTTTTGAAAGTATCTTCGTCGGCTAATATGTCTATTCCGCCCTTACCATCAATGTTAGTAAGCGCCTTTACTTGCGCCCTTAATTTGGCAGTAGACTCAGCCATTCCTTCGGTTTCAAGACCGGCTTCTTCAAGCTCTGCCTTTACACCACGGATTCTCATTGAAACAGTTTTCCATGCAGTACCTACAGCATCAGGGTCTTGTCAATCTGTTACTTTCGGATTCTTAATCCTACTGACCATATAAATATATGGCGGACAGGAATTTCTACCTGTCTCTCACACTTCATTTTTATCGGATTATAATGTGATGTTCGGACTGTATATTACATCAAACACATATACTGCAAATGTGTTTAATGAATGACTTCAGCGCATATGTTACCATATACGCCCTGCAGTCTCTACGGATAAATATAATTTGAATTATGTCCTCAAAAGCTCATTTAAGATATTGTCTATATTATTGTAATCATAATACCATATTTCTAACAGCTTGATATGATTGGCGTTTGCGTAATCTCGCTTTCTTTTATCATGTTCCTGCTGTTTAATTAACTCATCATTGTCTTGAATACGGGCAGTACCATCATGATACTCTCCTTGGTACTCTATTAATGTATTTTTTGACGGAATATAATAATCGTATGATAATTGTTTCCCGCCAACTCCAATTAATGAGTCAAATTTCTTTTGTGCAACAAAAACTATCTCATGCTGTATAAGATATTGTAAAATATATCGTTCCCCACGGCTCTGCGAACAATATGGGCATCCCTGTTTATAAGCATTGCTAAGGGTTTTATATTGAATACCTTTAGAGGGATGATTTTTACATATATAAGCAAGAGGGGTAGAAGCATTAACATACTCCTGTTCACATAATAACATATCATGTTCAAGAAATATGTTTTTAACTTCATCAAATGATAAACGACGTGAACCAGCGGTACGTTCTGCCCCGCAATACTTACATCCAAAACCAGCAATTAAATTATTGTATGTAATACTCTGTTCACCATGCTCCATATGTTTTGGACATATATACGTCAGTTTTTGTTTTGCACTGATATAGGTATCTGAAGTCAATATATACCCACGGTTTTCAAACGCGGATATAACATCACTAATATTTGGCTTTTGAATATTTTTAGCGCATTCTGAAGAACATAAAATATGTTTTCTTTTACCATTTATTTTATCTTCTATCTTCCTGCGCGGTACAAGAAATGTAGCACCACAACAATCGCACTTATATTCTTCTCGCGTATTTCTTGATGCTCGAAAGCATTTATCACTACAATATTTAGTGCGACCTTCTTGTGATTTTAAAACTGTATATGTTTTACCACAATACCCACATATTTTTTCTATTTTATCCCCTTCTTTCATAAAGAGGACAAATTCAAATTATAAGTCTTTCCTCGGTCTTAACCGTCCCCGGCCTTTAACCGATATAGTCATTTAGTGGCACAACTTTACCACGTTGTTTGCTGCAACAAATAATGCTATTGCTTCGTCAATGGTATTACCAGCCTCAGCCAATGCAGACGCCGAACGTTGCATTGCATCGCCTATACCACCACTTGAAATTGCAAAGCGGTTTCCAACTTCATTAAATTTATCTATAATACTCATGGCGTCTGAAGACTCAATACCAAACGCTTTCATTGTAGAAATCAGAGATGTTGTCGCTTGGTCAATGTTCTCAATATCGTCACCAACAACATTATAGATATTAGCTGCTTCTGCAAGACTTGTTGAATCTTTGAGTGTATACCCTAATCGAGCAAAGTCACTTGTTGATTTTACGAAGTCTACATATGTAGTACCAATCTCAATAGACTTTTCAGCGGCAGTATCTAAGAAAGCACTATAAGAAGAATTAGTTTCATCTGTGACTTTCTTTAATTCTGTCATCGCAGTATCTAACTCAACAACAGCGGTTTCGATTCCCTTAATACCACGCACAAGCCCGGCAATAACACCACCGAGAATCATCCAGCTTGCCATTTTCTTTACGTTATTAGCAAGTTCACCGAACATTGTTGTACCATGCTTTCCAGCCTGAATAAGTTTTTGCTCGAACAGTCCTACCTTAGCATTAAGGTTAGTAAGCTCTTCCTGCGTTTGCACAATTTTTGAACTATCAAATAGATTGTTCCACTCAACAGTTAATGACGGGTCTGTTGTAAAAGCACTATACGTCTTCCTTAAATTCTCAATACGTATTTGAGCCTTTGCAATATTAGCAGACAAGGTATCGTCTTTCACTGACTGAGATGCAGCAGCGGTATTGATTTTTGACTGAGCGTTTAGAATACTATTTTCATAAGCAAGCCTTTTGCCAGTGGCGTCTAATATCGCTTGGTCGGTAGTTAATTGCCCTTCAAGCGCTGTCCGCTGTTGTATTAACCTATCAAGAATAGCTTGTTGTTCTTCTTTTTGAGTTGTACCATCCGCTGTTTTACCAACTCGTATTGTTTGATTAGCTATTTGAGAGTTTAAGCTAATAAGTTGTGACATCAGTGCTTGTGCATCTGATATTTTGAGCTTATACGCATCAACTTCTGCTTTTAATTGTGAAAAACCGTTAAGATATTCTGTCAGCGTATTTCTATCAAACGCGGAATTAAGCGATGTACGAAGTGTATCAATCTTACTTTTGAAGTTATCTGTAAGTAAATTAGCAGACTTCAGCGATTGTTCATAGCTATCAAGATTAACGCCTTCTTCACTCTTGACCTGAGAAACAGTCTTTGTACGAAGCTGTGTTGCAACATACTCAAGGTTTTGGTATTTCTTTATGGTTGCTTCAAGAGCATATGAAAGTTTTTCTATTTCAACTCGCTGTGCGTCAGTAGCTCCACCAGAAGCGCTTCTAAGATTATTTATTGCCGCAACGAGTTCGTTGTATTGTTGAGTTACCTCATCAATGTGTGCTTGCTCAGTAAGCGGCTTAGTAGAGGAAGTCCCCTCATAAACAGATTTCAGTTTATTTGCGGCTGCTACTTGTTGCTCAATATACCTTACACGCGCCTCATCCTGTTTAACAG
>JAQTSO010000070.1 GCA_028711215.1 Endomicrobiaceae bacterium
TTGGATTAAGACTTGCACTTGCAAAGCCGGAATGGATACAGGGGTGAAATGATGATTACGTTGGTTGGGAGAGCGCCGGAGGTAAGTCGGAAGTCTCGCAAGTTCCCTATAAAGAGGGTGATTTCTCACGAAGGTGAATATGACGTTTTCTTTGATGGAAATCTGATTGGATTTATCAATACAAAGAAAGAGTTTAGCAACTGGGAAGATAAGACAAAGCCGTATTGCATTAGCTATGTAGGAGAAAGCTATAATGAGTACGATGATAACCGGATGAGTTATTGCAGCACACGATTCAAAACGCTTTTTGCCGCAAAGCAAGGCGTATTTAAAGAGTGGAAAGAGTCTGGCTCTATCATCCCAAAGTGCAAAAAGCAGTCTCCAAAGTGCAATGTGGCGGAGCTTCCGTCTGGTGATTCATCTGATTTTTACCCCACGCCGACGCATATAGCCGGGTTGATGCTGTCTATGGTAGACCTTAGATATGTTAGCACAGTTCTGGAGCCGAGCGCTGGCAAGGGTGATTTGTGCGACGCATTGAAGAGTATGTACGGAGGAAATAGAAGCACTCGCGGTTATTTTGAAGAGCGTATAGAGCTTGATTGCATTGAGATTGACCAGAATCTCCGCTTTATTCTTCAGGGTAAAGGGTATCGGGTTATCCATGATGATTTTCTAACTCTAAACACAAAGAAAAAATATGACCTTATTCTTGCGAATCCTCCATTTTCGGAAGCGGATGAACACATAATGAAGATGCTTGATATGCAGGAAGACGGCGGGCAGCTTGTTTGTCTTCTTAACGCAGAAACATTGAGAAACCCGTACACAAATTTACGCAAGACGCTTCTAAAACGTCTTGACGAATATGGTGCAACTATAAAGTTTGTGCGCGATGGGTTTACAAAATCACAGAGGAAAACAGGCGTTGAAATCGCTGTTGTGTCTGTAAAAATTCCTGTTAAATCTTTCGTTAGCTCTAATATCTGGGATAACATGAAAAAGGCCGCAGAACAGAAAGATGAAGAAAGCAGTGAGCCAACGCAGCTTGCAACCGGAAACTATATTGAACAGCTTATTAAATCCTGTGAGCTTGAAATCAACGCTTCACTTGCTTTCTTTAAAGAATACAACGGATTTACGCCGTATATTCTCAATAACAACAATTCTGAATACGCGCATCCGTTGTTCCAGCTTTCGATTTGTGACCATAAATATGAAAGCATCGGGAGAGAAGCGACGAACAGATATCTCCGGGCTGTCCGAAGAAAATATTGGGAGGCGCTGTTCCATCTTCCGCAGCTTACCGAAAAATTTACAAGTAACATTATGCAATCGTATCAAGATAGCATAGACAAGATGCAGGATTATGACTTTACAATGTTCAATATTCAGCAGATTCTTGTTGAGTTAAACAGCAAACTCCAGCTTGGGGTTCACGAGAGTATCATGCAGCTTTTTGAAACTTTCACAGCAAAGCACTCTTGGAACAGCGAGATAGAAAACGGTAACATCCATTATTATAGCGGATGGGCGTCAAATAAGGCGCACAAAATCAACTCAAAGGTTATTATCCCTATATACGGATGTTTTGCGTCAAGCTGGAGGTCTGAAAAGCTTGATGAGTACGCTTGTGTAAAGCTTCTGTCTGATATGGAGAAGTCTTTGGACTATCTTGACAGGGGTAAAACAGAAAATGTTGACTTGCTCGGTTGTATTCACAGAGCTAACGCAGTTGCTCAGACAAGAAATATCAACTGCAAATATTTTTCCATAACATTCTATAAAAAAGGAACGTGTCATATCAAGTTTCATGACCAGAGGATTGTTGATATCCTTAACATCTACGCAGCGCAAAACAAGAATTGGTTGCCGCCTTGTTATGGGCGCAAGAAGTATGAGGATTTGACACCAGACGAAAAAGCGGTTATTGACGATTTTCAGACAGAAAGTGAATACCGTGAGGTTTGCGCGAATACGAACGAGTATCTTTTACCGATGGGCGCGGGGCAACTCGCGCTCCCGGCATAAATAAGAAGGAGTGATAAAAATGGCTACACCGTCTTTTGAAAAGTGGGCAGAACAAATCCCTGTGTCGGACAGAAGAAAGTTTATCAGCGATGAATCTAAAAAGGTTTTTGAGCTGTCTGATAAGCTTCAAATGTTTGGTATCATGGTTGTTTGGATTGCCGGTCTGAATAAGCCTGAAATATTCAAAAGTGTTGCGTTGTTCGATAATATCTTGGACGCACAGAATCAGGAAAAGATATGGGACAAGCAGTATGATAAATATGTCCATGAAATCTATAAGTTTTGGTGAGGTAATCCCAAATGATTTTTGTTGTAAAGCTTCGCAATTATCCTGTGTTTTGGGAAGTAGAGGTTGATAACATTGAGCAAGCAACTATCAAGGGATGGCATGAGATAAGAAACGGTATGGAGCCTTCGAGTGTAGCCGGAGGTGGAGACATTGTTGTTAAGGAGCGTGTAAAGAAGCGCTTTAAGTCAGTATGCGCACAATAAATTAATTTTGAAAACTGGTTAAATAATCGCTCTTGTTGGTGGTAATAAGAGTGGGGAAACAAATAAAACATAATTTTAAGGAGGATATTAAAATGGCAGCAGAAGTTGAAAGCATGATGTACGTAAGAGAGAAGCCTTGGCACGGGCTTGGCACGATGGTGGAGACCGCTCCAACCAGCGCGGATGCGCTCAAGCTTGCCGGTCTTGACTGGCGTGTTGACCAGAGAAACATTCAGGTATGCGGAGGCGCAAAAATCCCTAACTACAAGGCAAATGTCCGCGACTCTGATGGGCGTGTGCTTGGGGTAGTCACAGACCGTTACAAGACCGTACAGAATACGGAGGCGTTTGATTTTACCGATGAGCTTATCGGCGGCGGAGATGTTCGGTATGAGAGCGCCGGTAGTCTTTTGGGAGGTAAGAAGATTTGGCTGCTTGCAAAGCTCCCCGACACGGAGATTCTTGGGGATAAGACAGAGCCTTTCCTTTGCTTCTCGAATACGCACGACGGTTCTGGAGCAATCAGAGTTTGCATGACCCCGGTTCGTGTGGTATGCAACAACACCCTTAATCTCGCACTCCATTCCGCGAAACGCGCATGGTCTGTTCGACATACCGGCGATATGCAGAGCAAGCTTCATGATGCGCGTGTGTGCCTTGAAATGGCAAACAGGTATATGGAAGACCTTTCCGAATATGCCGACAGGCTTGCGAACACTTCCGTAACCGACGATCGTATCAAAGAGATTCTTGACGAGCTGTTCCCTGTTACCGATTACAGTTCGGAGCGTGAGAAGCGTAACATGGAGACCATGAAGACCGAGTATATGGTTTGTATGCTTGCGCCGGATATCTTGAAGTTCAAGAATACCGCATGGGGCGCTATCAATGCTATGAGCGATATGGTAACGCACAACGCACCGCGTCGGCAGACAAAGGCGTATTGGGAAAACAACTGGGGCCGTGTGATGGACGGTCATATCCTTATGGACAAAATGGCCTCTATGCTGGTGTCGGCATAACGCAAACGCGGCGGAGCGGGTTATACCCGCTCCGCCGCGTTTGCATAAACTGTATGGAATAAATCAAGGCTTTATGATATAATAGGAGGAAACAATTTGGGTGAGGTAATTCTTATGAACAGCAGCAAGAGTGTCGGCAACGTCTGGAAAGACCGTATCGAAAAGGCGAAGGTCGATTATGAGCATGAACTTGAGCGGAAGAAAGAACTCTATGACGAGACCGGCGATGAAGGAGTTTTTACATCCGAAGATATAGATGATATGGCAAGTGAAAATGAAATGTTCCATAGCAAGAAAGTAGATTTTTCTCAGATTCAGAAGTATAATCGTCTTGCCGAGGCTGCAAGATTCCTTGATTCAAAACATGGAGATATCATAAAGATTGATTGCCCGCCGCTTCCGAGTGGTAGAGTTGGTTGTATTTATGTCGATATTAACAGCTTGTCTATCTTTGCAAACGAAGACGTAAAGAACACGCTTGCCGGTATGATTGCTATGTGCGATAACTTTACTATCAGCGCCGTCAGAGAGGATAGTGTTACGCACCTAAGCTTCATTGTTCGTGATTTAAGAGTAAAATAAAGGAGGCAAAGAATATGGCACGATTGACAGACAGAAATTTTAAGCTTGGATTTGATGACAGTAATGAACTTCCATCATATGAAGGCATATACGAAGCTCTCAGAAATCGAGAAAACGACGCAGAAGAAATAAAGACATGGTTCTTTACAATGAAGCAATCTCACCGTAGGACGAGTGAGACTATCGGAAAAGTTGTTGGCATCGTAACGGCAAAGAACGAGGACGAAGCGGCAAATAAGGCATGGGAACTTGCCGGTAGTGATTTTACGTATGCTCTCTCTATTGAAGATATAACAGACGCAACAAATTCTTCCGGCTATTCGTTTGTTGTATATAAGTCTGAAATACGGTAGGAGGCAAGTATGAAACGAACAGACATCCCAAATATAACCCCAATAGAATGTCAGGATGAGCTTACATTTGACGCCCTCAAAAAGCTTATCATTAAAGCAAGAAACGCAAACAAGAAATCCGAAAATGCGCAGCGTATGGTGTATCAGGCGCTTGAAGATATGTGTATTGATATTGATACGCCGTCAAAAGCTGAGAACGCAGATAGCCTTGGCGATGCTATTTCATGCTATATCCAATACGGAGAGTTCGGACTAAAAAACATCATGAACGAAGTCAGAGAGGCTTATACAAAGGAGTAAAATATGTTTAATTCTATATCTGGCATGATTATTGAGCCAAAGAGATACGAAATACAGGATGTCTTCAACCTTATCGGTGAAGACCGACTTATGATGCAAAACGATAGGCAGCAATCTGGGAGCGATATCATTGTTGATGGATTCAAGGTGCATCCTATTTCTTTGCGATACGAAACATTTTACCAAAAGGGTGTGAAGTGTGCTTGTTGCGGTATTGAAGGGACGCATTTCAGGTTATGTGGAAACAAAGACACAAACAGAAGACACTTTAACCTATTTGCCGATGACGGAACGCTTATGACGAAAGACCATATAATCCCTAAAAGCAAGGGAGGGCAAGATATAGTAGGTAATATGCAAACGATGTGTGAAAAGTGTAACACCGAAAAAGGAGCTTTCCACCCGGATATTAAAATTGAGTACATCATTGCAACAAGTACAAGCACTGG
The DNA here is from genome assembly GCA_028711215.1 of Endomicrobiaceae bacterium. Taxonomy (GTDB): domain Bacteria; phylum Elusimicrobiota; class Endomicrobiia; order Endomicrobiales; family Endomicrobiaceae; genus Proruminimicrobium. The sequence continues at coordinate 5,230 of JAQTSO010000070.1, forward strand.
TTCACGGTGTAAGTACAAGAGTATTGAAAATGCCGCCAAAGATATAGTATCAAAAAGGCGTCCAATAAAAAAGGACGCTATAAACTGCGCTATCAATACTACAGTACAGATTATAACCGCTGTGCGAGAACATACCGAATGCTTCAGATATATCTGGACTAAGGAAATGATGTAAGCAAACAATAAATTAATTTACGAAGGGGTGGTCGCTTGATATTTTTAGTTATCGCTGTTCTGGTAGTATGGATTATATATGAAGCGTTTCAGATTATTTATGCTGACGCATGGGCAAAAACACATGATTATCGGAACTATCTTAGCGACGATTACAAGTTTAAGAAACGTAATAAGTAGGAGGTAAAATGCTGTTTGTTGTTGGTAAAGACGAGATGATAGACGGTAAGAAGGCGTTTATCGGTAAAATGCAAACAGAATACCCGTCTTGCGTTTATGATATACAAACGCTTAAAAGTATGGAGCAAGCCGGTTATCGCTTTAAGATTGACGGAAAATATGTTAAAGCTCAAGAGGTATGGAAGACTATTGAAAAAGAGGACAAGCTAACGAAAAAAGCTCCCTCAAAACGAGGGAGCTAATTTTATTGACGGTTAATATAAAGCCTCTTCATGTCATTTTCCCACGCAGTTTTTCGATGAGACCTTAGCCATTTTTCGTAAGCATTATATCTTATATCTGAAGCCTCATAAGACAGACCGAAAATATTGTGTATATCTTGTGGTGAGCTTATATTAAGAAGTTGACAAATGGGCATAGGGCAAAGAAGCATTGAGGCAAAATAATCGGCCTCAGCTTCAAACTCATCCATAGACAGATTATTAAAGCCGTTCTCTGCAAGCTGCGGAACGGCGGCTATTGGTAAATGTCCAAGTTTAACATGACCGTATTCATGTCCTTCAGTCCAGATTTTTCTTCCCGGCACATTATTCCCGCTACTTGATTCGTTGAGCAAGATAAGATACCTGTTTTTCGTTGTATCGTAATGCGTACAGCCGGTTTTGCTTTCGCATATCTGGATTACATCGTCAAGCTTACAGTTATTGATTTCTGCAAACTTCTGGTAAGACATAACCCTACAGTTTGGAACCTGGGCTATTAATGAACGCGGCGTGATAGGAAATCGTATTTTATCCATAGTGCGATAAATCTGTAATATCTGGCTACAGATATAGGCGTATCGTATCATCGCTATCCCCCGTTATTCTTCTGGCGATTCTGTATCGTCAAAGGCGTAGTCAAATCCGATGCGGAGCATCTGCATCATTCGCTCTCTATCCTTTGGAGTCATTTTTATTCGCGCTCTTTGAAGTGTTATTATATCCTTATCTTCAAGAAGTTCACATACCGGCGTTTCAATATCAGAAATCCCAACTAAATAATCTGTAGTAACATTAAAATACTGAGCAACACGCATAACCTTATCAATAGACGGAGAGTTTGATACCCTCCATTTTGAGATAGCGCCATTACCTAACCCGGTGGATTTTTCCAGTTCATAGAACGAGATACTATTTTTCTCACACAGAGATTTTATTCTACTATATAAAACAGAGTCCATAACGCGCCTCCTGAAAATATTTTTAGAAAATCTGCGAAAAGGGTATTGACATTTAGAATATTCGCTGTTATACTTAAGAAGTAATCAGGAACGCGGACAAGTCTCTTGGTTCCATGCCTATATTATATCACGGATTTTCTAAATAGTCAACGGCGTTTAGAATATTATCAGAATATTGGAGGTGCGCTTATTTTGCAAATGAGAATCTTGGTAGGCGATATGCTTACCAGCATTGATGTGGACAAGCTTGTTTTCACCAGCAGCGCGGAGGACAAGATTCTGTTGCCCTATCTTGGGGAGCTTACTGATG
>JAQTSO010000018.1 GCA_028711215.1 Endomicrobiaceae bacterium
ATGCAATACAGCCTGTCGCTGTTTTCTCCGACACCCCAAATCACCGGGGAAACAATTGTTTTTTATCTGTACAATGTGGCGTTTAATTGCTATCCATCTTTTAATCTGTCTTTCGTCATCTTCATGTCTTCTGCCCATAAAATACCGGCAGTACCATTGAAACCAGCCTCTCGGGTCATTCGGATGTATCCAGCCTTTTTGGCGCCATACCGATAAAGGCTGGCTGGCATTTACTCCAAAAAAGTTAAGGTTCGGATCATGTTTTTCAGAGCATAAATTTGCCTTAATAAACCAGTTATTAGGAAATTCTGATGTGCAATCGGTCATATATTTTCCGCCGAATACGCCAAGTTCCAACATTTCTTTCGGGGTTAGTTCCGGTTTGAAGTTTTGAGCAAAATTTTTACCGGGTTTTTCTGAAAGGATATATTCATAATTCTTCTGCATTTTATCGTTTACTATAACTTTTTTCATGTTCACCCCGTCAGTGTACAAATTAGTGAGATAGAATTTTGTAAATGCAATCAGTTATTTTTTTTCTTGATGATTATAAAGACTATTGTTCCCGTAAATACCGACAAACAAATAACAACAGTTCCAATTATAAAAGGGTACTGTCCGGCAAAACCACTCGCAGAAAGATGTTTTGCAAGAATAGCGCCATAACCCCATATAAGCACAAGCCCGTACGGGATAAAACGGTCACGCAACATACGCCACGAACCAATAAAAGCTCCAGCCAAAAGTGCTGTCACCGTCAAATAAATTTCCGAAGTTCCCGAGCCGTTCCATCCGATGTATACAAGAAAAACGATAACGTTTGCAATTGTCGCGACCGTAATCCATCCAAAATAAATACTAAACGGCATACGTATGAGCCAACGCTCTTTTGGTGTAAGAACACTCAGACGGAAAATGTCTGCAATCTTGATAAGAGTAAAAAGCAGTCCTGCCATTATAATTACAGAAAGCCAAATTATGTCGTAATGCCAAGCGAATAACCATGAAGCATTTAAGAGAGCATTCACAATAAAAATGCGATTAACTCTCTCTGCCAATTCATTTTTCACGAGCCACAATTGGTAAACAACATATATTCCAAGAAGTATATAAATTATACCCCATATGGAAAAGGCATATCCTGCAGGAGCAAAAAGATTCGGATAATTGTCAGATATTTCTCCCGTGCTTCTTCCGCCAAGCGGAAGCAACACAGCCATATAATTGACTGCTACCATAACTACATAAGCAACAACAGTTGATATTTTTATAATTTTTGTATTCATAAATTCTCACTATCTCTTCTTAAATGTCTTCAACTAAATACACGGTGGCAATTTCTGAAATTATTCTGGCTTTATGTTTGCTGTTTTCACCTGTCGGAATTAATATTGCATCGCCTGACTTGTATTGAATAAAAGTTCCGTTAAAATCAATTTCTAGTTCACCTGCAATAACGTAACCAATATGTCCTTTTGTACACCAGTGCGGTTCTACAAATTCTTTTCTATATTCAACAAGTCTAATTTGCTTTTTGCCGGAAATATATCGTTTGAATCTTACTCCCGCAAGAGGAGATTCCCATTTTAAATTATCAAAATTAATTTTATAATCTGACATCACAATCCCTCTAAAAATAATCTAAGATTATACTCTCTTTTCCTTAGGTGATTATATTCTAATAATCAGTATATTGCAAATTGGCTGATATATATTATCATTCTGATAAAATTTAGAAAACAAAAACAGGTCCGACTAATAAAAATGAGTTGGTTTCATATTTATCATTGAAGTAGTCATATTTGACAGATATACCGAACTGCTTTGATAGTAAAAAATCCAATCTGTTGCGGGTAGTGTATAATGGTATTTCTCCATTTTTAAGACGTACATATACTTTTGTATCAAATCTTATAAAATGAGTTATTTTAAATTCTGCCTTTACTCCGACTGTCATATAATCAATGGAAACAGAAGAGTTTGCAGAAAAACCATTACGTATCTCTCCACCGATGAGCATACCTTCAGATGTCATAGAAGTTTCTACCTGTTCATTAAAATATCCTATAAATGGGGTGATTTTCTGTTTGCCAACTTTGAATTGAACACCTGCAATAGGGTGAAATGCCCAAATAGATGTGTTCACATTGAGTGATAGTAACGGTGCGATATCATCAGTCGGCATTTTTGTAAAAACATTTATATAGTCTGCATAAAATCCAAGCATCGGTCTGATATCAGATTCTTTGCCAAAATAGTAAAGACCATAAAACATATAGCCATTCTCGGTGCTGTTATTAAGTTTGGAAAAATGAAACATGCTGCCTAATGTATAGTCAGGGCATGTATACATCATCATTAGAGCAGAAATCGGTCCGTAATCACTTAGTGTATTTGTTCCGCCTGTGCCGTGGGATGTGTATTTAATATCGCTGTTAATACTCCCAAACATAGGGGAAACCAAAAAAATCCCGGACTTATCACCCGCCGATACGGTTACTGCACAAAACATAAAAAATAATGGTAAAAAACCCACTCTCAATATTCTCAATTTCATTGTAGTAAAATTCTAGCATATATTTATCAACACTATGATATTAGAAAATTAAAATAAAGATGTTTTTTTTAATATGAATAAATTTTTAGGAGAGATAGTTCTTTGATATAACATTTTTTGATTAAAATATATTTTGTAAAAATAAAAATTCTATTATTTTTTATTTAGTTTTTTTAACTTCCATAGAAAATAAAAATCGTTTTCTTTGATTTCTTGATTTTTATTAACATATTCACACCATGAACTTACTCCTGAATTTGTTATAGCAGAAATTCCACCAACAGCACTAACAAGTCCTAATAAATCTTTAGAAATTAATCCAGTATATAAGGCTGCACCAATGATGCTTGGAACTATTATCAAAGAACCAAGTGTTTTTTTATAAAATCCATTTTTTGCACTATTTATCTTTGATTCTAATTTTGTAAGACTTGGATATATAATATCATCATAAAAATTTTTTTCAAAATTGCGATTCTGTAATGCCGATTTTAATGCTATACGGTAATTGTTGAAAGCATCTTGTTCTAATTCTCTTAAATTAATAATTGACTTAATAGGGATTTTATCGACTATAGGCAAATCGTAGAAAGGAATATTTGCTATTGCATTTGATGCTGAGTTTTTATCAGAATTACTTAATAGTTCTCCAAATAATAGATCAACTGGAGTTGAGGTAATAATTTTCGAACTAAAACTTACAGCATTTAATGTGGAAAAATAATTTTCTCTCAATGCTTGTTCAATCACATTAGTTACTATAAATTTTCTGCATTCTTTACTTTTGATAATAGTCCCTTTTTTAAATTTATTGATTGATAAACTTGGTAATTCATATAAATTAAACTCTGTTGTTATTTCATGTTCTGGGAAAAAATCATTCATTCCATTTATCAGAATAGATATTATAGATGATTTTTTATCATAAGAATTTATTGTTAAATGTGCAGTTTCAATATATTTAGTTTTCATGGAAGATACAATTTTTGGTATTTTTAAATTTTCTATTCTTTTTTTCATACAAGACGGGCATATATCATCTTTAAATGTAACAAGTCTAATTATTTTACATTCAATTAAATCTTTGTAAAAAAGAATTAGGGCTAAATCACACCATATTTGATACAAAATATCATAATTCTCATGACTGTCTTCTAAAAATATAGTTTCGTCTATGGAACAAGAATTTAGATGAGTTAAATTTAAGTATACAGTATCCGCATATAGGCTAGCAAATAATGCAAAATGCGATGCTCTACTCAATTTACAACTAATTTCACAACATCCTTCTACCCCAGATAAATCTGTCGAAGGGATAAAAGAAAATGGTGAATATTCTCTAGTGATATTATCTTGTTCTATCAATGATTGTATTTTTTTAATAAATGCTAGGATTTTTTTAGGATGTGAAGCCCAAAAGAAATGTTCTAATTGCTTTTGAGTATGAATTTTATTTTCTTTAAAATAGTTAATTACTGTTGTCATGCAAACAAATACCTTTATATCTGCAAATTTTATAAATAAATCATATAAAATAAACTATAAGTGAATATAGCATAGTTAATATTAAATTTCAATATTGTTATGTGTATATTTAACATGGAGTATTTTACGAATGTTTTTTTGTCGTTTGAAGCATTAAGATTTGAGGCGAAATAAAGTATTTAAAAAGTGCGGTGTACAAAAAAAATGAACCCTGAATTCATTGTTTTACGAAGGATTTTAAGATGATTTTTGATTATTTTTTATTGTTTTGCTTTCTTGCATAGTAATTTTATCTAAGTTTTTCAAAACATCTTCGTTTAGACAATGTAAAATTACGCCTAGTTGATCTGACAATGGTTTAAGGATTTGTTTGATTTTTGTTTCATCAAATCTATTTTTTTCTAAACTTTCAAATACTATTACTCCTAAAGGTTCAGAGTTATAATCAATTCTATGTGCTGCGTAATAATTTGATATCATTGACATACCCTTAATGTCTTGTTTGCAGTAATTATATTTTGTTGTCATATAACCAGTATACTCTGTTCTGTTATTAACATACGATTCGGGAATTTCATCCTCATACCACCAAGCATGCTGAAAGGCTTTAGAAATACATCCTTTGTTTTTAGGATAAATTTTATTTGGATTAATTCTGCTAAGTTCTGGATTTTCTGAACATCTAGCTAGTGCAAAAAAAGAATCTTTATATAAAGTGTATACCGTAATCCTGTCACTTTTCTCATTTTTTTTAGCCAATTCCAATGTTGTAGCAATCAGCTTAATAAGTTCATAAACGATGCTTTGCAAAGATTTGTCTTTTTTTTCTAAAATTTTAATATAAGCTTTTAATTCAGTGATTGTGTATTGTTCCCATGAAAAGTATATAGTACCTAAAAATGAAATTAATAAAGTTATGTAACATGTCCAAAGTTTCCATGTGAATTCTCTAAAATCAAATCCAAATTTATGAAATTGTATAGCAACAAGGCAACCAACAGAAATTGCCATTAATATAGAACAAAAAGAACGTAAGGTTGCTAAAAAAAATTTTTTCATATTTATATTGTAATTTTATTTAAAAGATCACTAGCTCCCTTAAGAGTTGTTGAAATAATGTTTCCCAACTGGTCACAATGAAAGGTAATGGTTAAGGATTGTATTTCTTCTTGAGAAATTTGAGCAGACAATATTTTTTCAATGGTTTCTTTTGTTTTCAATATTAAAAAGTGTTTAGTTCTATCAGTAATAAAATCAGAAATTTTTGCAATTGGGATTAGTTCCTTATTTATCTCTACAAAAAACATAATAAACCTCTTTGTAACATTATTACACAACAATAACTAGATGAAACAAAGTATATAATAAAATTTATTATTTCTCAATATTAAGTGATTTTACGAACTAATTTAAATTTTTACAAGACTGTGTCTGAAAATTAAAGTTATCAGATTTTACGAAGTATTTTAAGATGGTTTTTGATTATTTTTGAATGAGGGATATCAAGCAGAGCAATTTTATGCAGTATTTTGTGAATATTTTTTATTTTTTTAATGCAATGGTATACCTAGCACAGCCGAGTATATAAATTTTTTTGAGATGATTTTGAGGCTATTTTTTATTTCATTTTGGACGAGGTATATCAAGCAGAGCTGAACGGTAGTGAACCGATATCCGAAGTTCAAAATGAAATAAAAAAGAGTCCAAAAGGACTCAAAAAAAAACGGAGAGAAAGGGATTTGAACCCTTGTTACTGTCACCAGTAAACAGTCTTTCCAGGACTGCGCCTTCAACCGCTCGGCCATCTCTCCATCGGGAATATGCAACCTTTGAAGTTTACTAGTTTAATAGTTTAGGATAATTTTGTCAAACACGGGATTAAGTATATAAAAAAATTATATTTTTTTGTATAATACAACCACTATGAGTATTAAAAGTAAAATTAATTTGTTGAAAGAAGACGTACAGACAATATTTCACAAAGACCCTGCCGCACGGTCATGGGCTGAAGTTTTGTTGTGTTATCCGGGTCTTCATGCTATATGGGGGCACAGGGTTTCACATTATTTGTGGAAACATAACTTTTATTTTTTGGCAAGATTTTTATCGCATATAGTAAGATTTTTAACCGGTATTGAAATTCATCCCGGCGCAACAATCGGGAAAAGATTTTTTATAGACCACGGTATGGGTGTTGTAATAGGGGAAACAACTGAAGTAGGCGATGATGTTTTGTTGTATAAGGGAGTTGTTTTAGGCGGTACTTCTTTAGAAAAGAAGAAAAGACATCCTACTTTGGGAAATCATGTTATTGTCGGTTCAAATGCGATTGTAATAGGTGCGATTACTCTTGGCAATAATGCAAGAATCGGTGCAGGCTCTGTTGTTATACATGATGTTCCCGCAAACGCTACCGCTGTCGGAGTTCCCGCAAGAATCGGATTAGGGTACAGTCAGGAAGAATTAGACCATCTTGAACATGCAAAATTACCGGATCCTGTTGCAGATGCAATGAAATTTGTTCTTAACGAACAGAAAAAACTTGAAGATAAACTTAATAAATTTATTAACCAGAAGTAAAAATATAACATAAAAAAAGACACGTCTGATTTACAGACGTGTCTTTTTTATTTTTTTTATTAATAATTATCTGCTGCAACTTCCTGATATGCCATAGGATGTGCGCATGCAGGGCATAACTCAACCGCTTCATTTGAGTTATATACATAACCGCAGTTTCTGCATCTCCATTTTATGCTTTTGTCTTTTTTGAAAACTTTACTGTTTTTTACGTTTTCTATAAGAGCTCTGTAACGTCTTTCATGTTCTACCTCAACTGTTGAGATAAATCTGTAAACGCTTGCTATTTCTTCAAATCCTTCTTCATCTGCAATTTTTGCAAACGTAGGATAAAGAATAGTATGTTCTTCATGTTCTCCGGCTGCGGCAGCCGCAAGATTTTCTACGGTTGTACTAATTTTTCCGGCAGGATATGTGGCTGTTATTTCCAAATCTCCGCCTTCCAAGAACTTGAAAAATCTTTTCGCATGTTCCTTTTCATTATCGGCAGTTTCGGTAAAAATTGCCGAAATCTGTTCATAGCCTTCTTTTTTTGCGACAGAAGCAAAATATGTATATCTGTTTCTTGCCTGAGATTCTCCCGCAAATGATTTGAGCAGATTCTGCTCTGTTTTTGTTCCTTTTACGCTTTTCATTTCTGATGTCCTCCTGTTTAATTTATTTTTTGCTGCTAAATTTCAGATATCCAATTACCATGAATATTACAATGTGCCACAACAGATATTTTTTTATATTCCACATTACCGATACATATTGTACCTATAGGATTCAAACTTGGTGTTAATGAAATATGTCCTATAAAATTTTTATCTGCATAAAAAACTATTTTGAATATAAAATGTTCAGGTTTCATAGGATGGATAAGTTCTCCGATTTTAGCTCTTATTTCTTTGCATCCCTGATCCCCACAGCAATTTTTATTTTCAATAGTTATAACAGGCAGATGTTTTTTTTCAGTTTCGCCTACTGTTACAATATCATCTTTTGTTTTAAGAGCATCTTCTTTTAAACTGAATTCTTTTGAAGGTGCTCCGCAAATTGGACATGTGTCCGGCGCAACATTTTGCAAATGTACATACCCGCATACTGAACATACTAATGCTTTCATAAAATATATCCTTTAAAACATTTTTGACTTATTAGTTTAAAGTTATAAATCTGTTTTCCAAAGACCATGCAGATTACAATACTCATATACTGCTACCGGTTCATCGTCAATAATAGAAAATACCGCTTTTGGTGCATCTCCCGGATTTAAAGATTTTCTCTGTCCGCCTTTTTTTGTTTCAAGATATATGTACTGTATATAATGTGCCGCTTCCATAGGATGCGGAACGCTGCCGATGTTAACAGTTATTGTGCTTCCTTCAACTTTAACTACGGGGACATGTTTTTCAGTGCTTGCGTCAACGGTATTTGGTATAAGTTCCGTCATTTTTTCGCCACAACATACAAGAGGTACACCTTTGTTAAGAACCATTCCTACTAGATTTCCGCAATGTTTACAAATAAAAAACTTCTGAACTCCTGCCATAATAAATACCTCCTGTATTTTTTTTGTCAGATTTATTTTTTTAAATCTTTAGTGCATTCTTTACATATTCCGGAAAAATAACCGAAAATATTTTCTATATGATGTCCGTCTATGGTTTTTTTTAAGGCATTTGGGCAGCAGATATCCAAATCATATATTTTTCCGCACTTATTACATACAAAATGATGATGAACAGAAATGTCGCCGTCATAGACAACCTCATCTTTGCTGTAAAATTTAACAGATTTAATTAATCCTGCTTTATTCAGGGATTTAACCGTATTGTAAACGGTTGTTTTTGATATGGACGGGCATATACCAAGCATATATTTATAAATCATATCGGCAGTAGGATGTTCTTTCTTTGAATAGATATATTCAAGGATTTTGCCTCTCTGAAAGGTAGCTTTTAAATCTGCTGATCTTAACTTGTTTGTAATCATTACAGTTTGGTATTCTATACAAAATAAAAAACAAAGTCAATGTTTTTTTATTTTAAGAATAAAAAACGGATTGAAACGTGCGTTAAAGCAGCCGCAAAGCCGGCTATTGCAAAAATTTTATGCAACTTAAATTTTTTCTTAAAGGCAAAAAAAACGGCGATACAAAAACAACTGAAAGCTGTAATGCCTGCAAATTCAAAAAATTCAAACATATCATGCCTCCTCAATTTAAAAAAAGAATGGCAGAACGAACTATAAGAAGAAGTATCGCAATCGTCACAAACAGAATCTGCATTTTTGTGTTGCGCTTTACGGAAAAAATAATGCCTAAAACAAGAGATGTAAGTCCGACAATGCCAATTATATCCGTCAGCATGTCACCTCCCGTACTGCTTTATGAATAATACGGTCAGTTAAGTTTTTCAGCCAGTTGAACGCCTGCATCAAAACATTTTTTAAGTTCAGCCGAATCAGGTTTGAATTTAGCGTCAATCTGTCCGATTACGTCAACGCCGCATGATTTCAAAGATTCATTCATTTCTTTAACGGCACCGCCGGCCCAGCCGTATGAACCGAAAGTAACAGCTATTCTGTTTTTAGGTTTTAAACCTTTTAAAAAATATAAAAATCCGGCAATATAAGGAAGCATTTCGTTATCATGGGTTGATGACCCTATAACAAATGCTTTTGCATCCAGCAGTTCATAAGCAAGTTCTCCGAAATCTGTTGATGCTATATCAAATAATTTTACGTCTATATTCTTAGATGACAACCCGTTAAGAATTGCTCTTGCCATTATTTCCGTTGACCCCCACATAGTTTCATAAACAATAACGGCTTTATTAACTGTTTTATTTTGAGCCCATTCAAAATATTGTTCAATTATTTTTGCAGGTTCTTTTCTCCAAATCATACCGTGGCTGGGAGCTATAATATCTATAGCCGGATTCATAGCAAGAATTTCCGTTAATTTTCTCTGTATTATAGGACCTAACGCCCATAATATATTTGCGTAATATTTTTTTGTTTCCTTCAATAATTCTGACCGGTCAATCTCATCTGCAAATATTTTATCGGACGTTATATGCTGGCCGAAAGCATCGTTTGAAAATAAAAGTTTTTTCTCGGGACAATATGTCATCATACTGTCAGGCCAATGAATCATCGGAACCTCAATAAACGTAAGAGTATTATCTCCTGTTTTTATTGAATCGCCTGTTTTAACAATATTTATTTCCGTATCTAATTTGTAATACTTTAAAGCACCTTCTTTTAATTTTGCGGTAGCATAAAATTTTGCATTCGGACATTTTTTTATTATATATTCTATTGCTCCGGAATGGTCGGGTTCCAAATGGTTCAAAATGACATGCTTAATTTCTTTAGGATCAATGATTTCTGAAATATTTGCTATAAACTCTTCTTCAAAACCTTTGTTGACAACATCTATCAGCACAGGTTCTTTGTCTATAACTAAATATGAATTATATGTTGCGCCTTTTTTGGTAATATAAGTGTTTCCGTGAAATCTTCTTACATTCCAGTCTACGATTCCTACAGCGTATACGTTATCTGTTACTTTTTTCATCTGTCAATCACTCCTGTCAATAAACTGCTAAACAACTGTAAATAATTTAAAAAAATCAGCGTTTTTAGTCTTGTTTAGAACACTGGGGGCATTTTTCTAAATATTTTTCATACATAAGCCCGCATTTTTCACATTTCGCAAATTCAATAAAATTATGACTGCAGAAATTTTCTTCTCCGCAGACTTCTTTCATCTCTGTTTCGCAAAATGCACAATTACATTTTTTTTCACCCATATTTATACCCGCCCGTTTTTTTTCTTATAATCTTCAATTGCTTTATGCAAAGCATCGGCACCCAGATTTGAACAATGCATTTTATTAGGAGGAAGACCGCCGAGTTCCTGTGCAACCTTTTCATTTGTTATTTCCAATACTTCTTCAATTGTTTTTCCTTTTGCCATTTCCGAAACCATTGAAGATACCGCAATTGCAGCACCGCATCCGAAAGTTTTAAATTTTACGTCAACGATTTTATTGTCTTCAACTTTTATGTAAAACTTCATCATATCGCCGCAAACCGGATTACCTACTTCTCCTACACCTGAAGCATCTTGTATTTCTCCGACATTCTTCGGATTTGCAAAATGTTCCATAACTTTTTCAGAATAAAACGCCATAATTCCTCCGTATATTTTAAAAATTTAATATTACTTAATGTTCGCAATGCTCGTGTTCATGTTCGTAATCCGTTCCGGGTCCTGCTTTCATTCTTTCACCTGTTTTTACAAAATGATCGTATAAAGGGGACATTTGTCTCAGTTTTTCAACTATTGCAGGAAATTCACTTATAACATAATCTATTTCTTCCTCTGTGTTATATTTTGAAAGAGTGAATACTATTGAACCCTGTCCGACGGCAGTATCAACATCAAGAGCTGTTAAAACATGAGACATTTTCAATGATTTTGAGGCACAGGAAGACCCGCTGGCAGCCATTATGCCTTTTGCATCTAGCAATAAAAATAATGCCTCGCCTTCAACAAATTCTATTGAAAAATTTACGTTATTGGGTAATCTGTTTTCAATCGGGCCGTTAAGATAGATAAATTTAATTTTTTCCTGCAGACCTTTAATAAGCCTGTCTCTTAAGATTTGCATTTTTTCGGCATTTTGTTGCATCTCTGTAATTGCTAAATCACAAGCTGCTCCGAATCCTACGATTGCAGGTACGTTTTCAGTGCCGGCTCTTTTTGAAAATTCCTGAACACCGCCGTCAATCTGAGGTTTAATGGTTACCCCCTTTCTGACATAAAGAGCTCCTGCACCTTTGGGACCATACATAACAGAACTTGATAAGGTCAGCATATCTATACTTAATTCTTCGACATCTATAGGTACAAGTCCGGCTGAAGCAACTGCATCTACGTGAAATATAACATTTTTGCTTTTTACAAAACTTGCTATTTCTTTTATATTTTGAATTGTGCCGATTTCGGTATTTGCATGTTGTATAGAAACCAATATTGTTTCGTCCTTCATTGCTTTTTTCAAATCTTCAATTTTTATACATCCTTGTTTATCAACAGACAAAATTGTTATTTCAAATCCATTTTGTTTTAGCACTTTTAAAACATTTAAAACCGAAAAATGTTCTATGGCTGAAACAATAATGTGTTTGTTAATTTTAGAATGGGCAGAAGCCAAACCTTTTATTGCCAGATTGTTTGCTTCAGATCCGCAGGATGTAAAAATAATTTCGTTGCTTTTGGCATTTATTAATTTAGCGACTGAGTTTCTTGCCTGTTCTATTGCATCTTTTGAAATTTGTCCTAATGAATATATGCTTTGAGGATTTCCGTAATTTTCTTTAAAATACGGTAACATTTTCTCAAAAATTTTGTCATCAAGTTTTGTATTAGATTGGTTATCCAGATATATGTTTGTCATTTTTTCCACCATAAAACTAAAAGAATAACAAGTTTTATATATAACTTGTCTTATGTGCCGTTACTGCCAAATTTATCTTAACTTTTGCTTATATTATATTTTTTCAAATTGGTCTTTGCCTACTCCGCAAACAGGACATACCCAATCAGCAGGAAGACTTTCAAAAGATGTCCCCGCAGGTATTTGATGTTCTGTATCCCCTATCGCAGGATCATACTCATAACCGCAAACTGTACATCTAAATTTATCCATAATTTCTCCATTGTCTCAAATTTTAATAATACGTTTAAAAACCGAATAATTTATTAACAGCTTCTTTTGTTTTTGATTTTGTTTCTTCTTTTACCTTGTTTTTCTGTTCGGATACAACCTCATCTTTGCCTTCTTTTGCCCCGCTTACAACTGTATCATCTGCAACCTCTTTCATCATGGCTGACAGGGCATTTGTTTTTTCTTGTTTCGAAGATTCCGATGAAGCACCCATAAAATTATTCATATCTGTAATTTTGACTCCGGCAGGTAATTTAAATTTATCATCAGTTACTCCAATTTTGAAGTTTGTCATATTTATTTCATTGCCGTCACTTGTTTTTACGCATGTAGGAAATCCAAACTCCTCAGTTAAATAATAGTCCATTTTGATTCCGTCTTCTTCAGCTTTAACTAAGCTACAAGCATATCCGTTTTTTGTAGTTTTTTTAATAAAGACCGAATTGTCCGGTACCTTAAAAGAATCAAATGATTCGAGTTTGTTTTGTCCGGTTTCTTTATGGGCAGACATTTTCATTGCAGATTTATTGGCAACGTTGTATAAATACATATCATCACCGTTGACAATTGTAATTAAATCACCAAAATCCATTCTTACCTTATTGTTTTTGTTGTAAGCAACACCTTTCTGAACAGTTTTGCCGGTTTTATCGGTTATGGTCATATCATAAAAAATACCTTTCCAAAGGTTTTTTTCAACTTTTTGAGAAGCTGAACTGAAAATATTTCGTCCGTCATCAGTATAGGCAAATTGTGCTCCGATTAGGACAACGGCAAACAAAAATAATAAAGTTTTTTTCATTTAAAGCCTCCGTATTGTTAATTAACACTCATATATTTAATAACATCTCTTGCATTTTGTCAAATTGATTTGTTTGAAAATAGATACTGTTGGGTTTTTTACAAAAATTTCACAATCGAAAGTTCAAAATTGTATATTTAAATGCTAAAATAACAACAGAAGGTTTGGAATAAAAATATGTTGACAAAAGTATTTGGCGGGTGTATACTTGTAGTACGAATTTTTCACAGGATAAAATGATGGTATTTTTTAAGCACGTATCTTCAAATATTTTTTTTGCCAGAATGTTAAGTTGTTTTATAGCATTTGCTGTTATTTTGAATATTGTTTTTTCTTCTTTTGCGGTAAGTAATCAAATCAATTTTAATGAAGTTTCTAACATCCAAAAAGATGTTTTTTCTACAGTGTTTTTTGTATCGGGTGCCGTCAGTAAAATAGGCATGGATATATTTGCCAAAATAATACCCCAACAAAAAAACAAACAAAATGACAATACAAAATCCAAACAGCCAATAACAAATACTTCAAATGACAATATTTTACAACCAAATTTTGACAGAAATACAAAGATGTTATCTCATTTCAATATACCCTGGTTGGTTTATGCCGACTCTGCTGTTGATTTGAAATTTTATGATAAACACCGAATGTGCAGTTTTGTGGTGGTTTATTTTATATTGATGTTACTGTTTTTTACTTCTGTAAAGAATGTGTATGATTCTGTTAATAATAAAATTATAAAGATATATTCAGCAAAACCCGCTTTATTTTAAGCGGGTTTTTTCTTTGGGAGCTACGGCATGGAACAAGTTTTTAATAAACTAAGGAATAAGGTGATAATAAAATTTATAGCCGCTGTTACGTCTGTTTGTTTTATATTCACGGGCGTATTTGTGGATGTTACACATGCAGTGATTATTAATAAACAAGAAAGACAATCAGCAGAAAATTCTCAGACTTTTATAACATTGCCGTCAATCGGACTTGTAACAACTGCCATGGATTTCAACAGTCCGGATATAATAATAAATATTCAAGATTTACATAGCCATCCGCAAACCCAAAGAAATATTGCAAAAATAATAAGCTATTTAGACAGTAAATATAAACTGGAGGGCTTGTTTTTAGAAGGAGCATACGGTGATGTAGATACAAAATGGCTCAGCCGTATGGGAGAAAATGAATTAGGTAAACAAATGATAGAAGATTTGGTAGATGCCGGACAATTAGGAGGCGTTGAATATTACTCGGCAATAAACAATAGGGACAGTATTATAAAGGGTATAGAAGATAAAAATATATACGAAGAAAATATAAAGTTGCTAAATGAAATAATAGATTTGCAACCTGAAATAAATTCAATATGCCATCAGATGGAAAAAGAAATAGAAACTGTAAAAAAAGATTATTTTAACAGGGATACGGATAAGTTAGATAAATTGGTAAAAAGATACAGGGCCAATAAAATAAGTGCTAATAAATATTATGAAAAATTATCAAAGCTGGCAAAAAAAAGCGGTGTAGATTTAAATAAATATGAAAATGTAAAAGCTTATGTGGAACTTTTAGTTAAGGCAAAGAACTTAAATCTGGAAAAAATATCCCAACAATTTAAAGTCTTCATAAATATATTGAAATCAAATATAGAATACGGCAGATATTCGGAATTATCTAAAATCAGCAATAATTTTCAAGATATAGAAAATATAGTTTCGGATTTAAAAGATATAGCAGAAAAAAACAAAATATTTGAGACTCATAAGTTTACATATTTGAAAAACTTTTTTACATACCTGGAATTTAACAAAAAAGTAAATTTAATCGGGTTTGTAAAGGAAGAAAAACAACTTTTAAACGAGTTGTACACAAAATTAAGTGAAAATAAATATGAACAGGAAGTAGCCTTTCTTTATGAGTTTGTACCGACCATAAAAGAATATTTCGGTGCTAATATAACGGCAGATGATTATTTGAGTTTCAGAGAAGACTTCAAAAAGTTCAGAATTGTATGGAATTCATATTTTCCTGAAAATACAAGTAAGCAATTATATAAATATGAACAGTTGTTGTCTAAATATCATAGTAACAATATAAAAAGGGACGGGATATTTGCTGACAAATTATTGGGTAATTCAAATAACAATACAAATATTGATGCGGCTTACGGACAGGATGCTATTGCCAAATTGCAAAATGAAATCGGCTATAAAAAAATAAAGGTTATAGTAACCGGAGGATTTCATAGCCAGGGGTTGGAACAAATCGCAAGAGAAAGAAAAATATCATATATACAAATAACTCCTAAAATAACAAAAGATATAAGCCGTGCGGGAAAAACTCATTGGAATACAATAAGAGGATACAGACAGGTATTAGATAATACAATCAACGCAAAACCTCTTACCGAAACATGGGTAAATGTTTTATTCCCGGAGATACTTACAAGGGCATTGACAGCAGTTAATGAAATACCTGAATTTGCACAATTAAACAGTCAGCAGCAAAAACGGTTGATACAAGAAACGGTTGATGAGGCACTGAAATCCCGTAATTATAACGATAATATTACTGTTGTATGGAAGATTGAAGAACTTGAAAAAAACAAAGCTAAAATTACAGCTACATATATTGACCAATCCGATGACAAAGAGAAAAAATATAACGAAGAATATATTTTTAACGGAAAATCGTTGCAAACTGTTGGGCAAAATGATGCAAATAATGCCCCACAGAAACTAAACAAAAGCACAGAGTCAGTCCAATCAATACTGAATAATTTATTTAAGAATACAAAAACATTTTGGTATAAATTATATACAACATTAATCGCTCCGGTATGGGAAGAATTTGTATTTAGATTTATTCCGTTTGCAATAGCCGGCAGTATTGCGGCAACTTTGCCTATATCAATAACGGCATTTGCAATTACAGCAGTAGTAAGTATAATCGCTTTTTCATACGCACACACAATGGCAGATAAACTCAGAGCTAAAAAAGATAAACAAACAATAGTAAGAGACTGGAAGAATTTTCTGATACCTTCTGCAATATTTACGGGATTGTATGTCGCAACATTTATAGCAGTATCTATTGTTTTACCCGGTATAGGCAGTTATTTAATAGCTTTAGCAATATCAACTTTCGGACATTCAATGTATAATAAACTTGCATTGGAAGGGAAAATCAAAAAACCTGTTGCAAATGTATTGGAAGAGCATTACAGTCAGATATCAAAAACGATAAAACAATTAAAAGATGATATTCTAAACGACAGAGCAAAGACAGTATGTTTTGTTTGTACAGGAAACACCGACCGCAGTCCGGTAGCTGAAATGTTATTTAAATCATTAATGAGAAAAACCGGTAAACAGAATATCAAAGTAAAATCGGCCGGTTTGAATGTGGTTAGTAGTGATTTTATAATGCCATTAAAGTATGAACACAAGGCGGAATTAAAAAAATATAATGTGGATGATGATATTTTAGATGGTTTTAAAACTGAAAAATTGACGAAAGAACATTTACAATCCGATTACTTTATAGTGGTAGGCACGAGACATAAGCAAGGACTTATTGATATGGGAGTACCACAGGAAAAAATTATTATGTTCAAAGATTTATCCCCGGAGCTTGTGTCGGGAGAATTGCCGGATCCGTATGGGAATTTTGAACTTAGAATTAGGATTACGGCTTTAATTAACCAAATTTTTAAAAATAATTTTTCACCGGATTCTCTGTTAAAAGAACCTGAAGAAATTCAGGAACTTGATATGACAATGATTTTTGATTTAATCAATTCTTTAAAAAATGTTACGGTATACAGATTTCAGAAAGATATTGCAGAAATTATCGGGTTTTTATCGCAAATTACACAGGATACTCCGGCTGACAAAAAAAATAATATTATTTTTGAACAGTTAACGGCCCTGAAACAAATGTTTAGAGATCCTAAAGATTTTTTGTTTTTGAAATTAGTTCCGTTGGCAACAATTGTGAAAAATCCTCAAACAAATAAACCGGTATTAAATGAATTTATTGATTTGCTTATAAAAGAAAAAGAAAAAATAGATTCAAGTGCGGATTTGTATTCCGATATGTGGGTAAATAACCAGTATTCAAATTTCAGGTCATCAGCAATTAACATCTTTGAACTTGCCTATCCTGTAAACAATGAAAATGCATTAGAAATAATAAAAATGTTGAAAGCCATGGATTTTGTTGATAATAAAGAAATACCATGGGGGCTCAGAGACATAATAAAAAAATATCAGGATGTTAAAAAATATTTCATGGCTATTTCCGAGCCGGGTGTTGACAAAGATATGCTTAAAGGTCTTAAGAAAACAGTTGAAATGTTAAAAAATATTAAGTTGCAGAATGAAGAGCCGGATAATGAAAAAGCATTGATAATTGAGAATTTGAATTCATTAGTTGACGTTATAAATCCTTCAACGGCCCAGATAGTTGATAACCAGATACAAGAATTACTTTTAATTGTTTCTAAATTATTAAAATCCGACAAAACAGAAGATGCGATAATAATTATAAAATCTGTTCTGCCTGTTTGTGAGCAAATGGTATTAAAAACAAATATGTTGAACGAAAAAACCTTAAAAGATTTATATTCTATATCTGAACAACTTTATAATATGAATGAAAAAGAGGGTTTTGCAATAATTGTATCTTATCTGTTGTTTGTAGCAGAATCATCTGTTTTTGAAGATAGCACAAGAACAAACGAAAGAGCTTGTGAATATTTAGGCAAAATTACAAGCACAATGTACAATTCAATAAAAAATCTTGAAAAAAATAGTGGTGAATATATAAAAACAGAAAATGAAATACTAACAATATTTAAAAAACTTGCAGAAAACTCACCTGAAAATATTGCAGTTTACAGGCAGATGTTTGATAATCTCGGATTTAATACAAAAACTTTATCAGTATTGATAACTGCATTGGATAACTCGGGACAAGCGGCATCTCCTTACATTCCGGCTGATGAAAAGATAATGAATTCTAAAGATATTATTGATTTAATAATAAAATCAACAAAAGCAATTGTAATCGAAAGGTTGTGTTTGAAACTCTATGTATCAGGGGCAAATGGAAAGAAAATGGCTCTGAATGTTATAAATAAATTATTTGAAATAGCAGAGGATTCTAACGAAAAAATTGAATTGCGTAAAACATCTGCAATTTTGTTGGGAAGAATATCATCATTGGTGTATAAATATATAAATGACGATAAAATTATCAACATAGATAGGATTAATAATTTATATAATACTTTGAATGTTGATTCTATGTTGGAACAATCAACTGTATATTTAGAAAACATTTACGGGCGCAGAGGATATGGTGAAACATATGCGGAAAATTTTGACTTTACGCCTCTTATAGCAAAACTTCCAAAGTCAGTTATTGCCAAAGAAGAAGTAAGGTTAAAATCTCCTGTTTATATGGAAAACAGAGGACGCATAAACAGAAGAAATAAAGAAGTTGTTGCAATGACTGATGACTTTGACAGTTTGCAGGATATTCTAAGGTATAATGTTATAGTTCTTGAAAGAATAAAAAAATTAAATGACCGTTCATCGAGAAAAGATTTTGATAAGACTGTTGAAGTTATATCAAGAATGATAGAGGTATTGAAAAAAATTAATGTTGAACACGGGACTGCCGCTGAAATTGCATTGAATAAAATATTGAAATTAATACCGCAGGGAGTTATAGAGAATAATATAATAAAGAAACAAGTTGCACTGTCAAAATGGAAAACAAGTAATATTTCAGATATAGAAGAATTACATACTTTAATAAATGCTATTCATCAAACCAGTATCCTTGATTTTAAACAGAAAGTTCAAGATATAAGCAGTATGGATAAAGGTCATATCCGCACATCAAAATTTACACGTGATGAAACAACAATTTTGGCATATGATTTATCGGATAGCGGAAAGATGAACAGAGATATCCAAAGTTTTCTCACAAGACTGGCATCAGACAGAGTCAGTATTGATGATTTTGTTTTTAGAGATGATATTCTTGTTTGGACTACAAGATTATTTGCACATAGCGTTGATATATTTATAAATTTCGGAGAAAACGACAGAGGGATTGCTATCTACTATAATGAAAACGGAAGAAAACCGGGATATGCCGAAAGAGTAAGATATTTCAGTGAAGTTTTAAAGAGATTGGGATTTGATGTTGTATCTGATACCGAATATGATTATTCCGACAAAAAACCCGGAACATGCGGACTTAAGGCAGTGCTCAATAAAGATTTAGGATTAAATGAAGAAACAGATATTGTTGAAATAGCGGCTAGAGCTATTTTGTTATATAAGCATTCTACAAATCTGGATATGGAGCTGGAAGAAATAGCTGATAGATATTCGCGTGATTCATATATGACAACGTTATCAAAACTTGTAGATAAATTTATGGCGGGAGAAATATGGTACGGATACAGTTATGTTTCAAACGGAAGAACGGCGTTCAGAGAACATACCATGACTGAAAGATTTCCAAAACCTAGTTTTTCTGAAATAAAACAAATGCTTGATGAGATGTTACTGTATTTAGGACTTGAAAAAATACCGGATGGATTGTCCAGAAAATATTATGAATTTGAACAAAGCGTAATTGATAAATATTTCAATACGCCAATAGAACAGGCTTATGATGAAGGCAGAATTATTTTAGATGATAACGGATATTTAGTAAAAAATGAAAATTATGACATGATGGAATTACTCATTAATGCAATTTTAGATAATGAATATGACACATTAAGACAGAGTCGAATCATAAATCTTATCAGCAGATCAAAATTTAATTTTAAGACTGTGGGCTTTATAGGGAATTTAATGTTTGTTACAGGGAATATGAAATTATCAAACGGCGAAAGTTTGTCCGTAAGAGGACTAATGAATCCTTATACAAGAAGATTTAAATATGCACGAGCTGAAGTAATATCAAGTGCCGCAAGAAAACATCTTAGTAACACAGAATTGGTAGATATATTAAATGCGGAAGGTTATGAAGTTTCTTCAAAACAACAACTTATAGGGCAAAAAGAAAGAGACAGAATAAAAGGTTTTTTAAATGCTCAAATACAAAATACGGATAGTCCGGAAATACTTTGTACCGGTACTTCTGACGGCAAAGGGACTTATGTAGCCGGCAATATAACATTTGACAGAAATAATGTTGGAGAAAATGATATTTTATTAGTTCCGTTTACAATACCGGATGATATAAAAGCTATAGAGTCATCAAAAGCTGTTATAACTACCGGCGGAGGAATTTTAAGTCATGCAGCTATAACAACAAGAGAGCTTCAAAAACCATCGGTTGTTTTAAATGGTGCATCTTGGAAAGACGGCTATGTAGATATAACGTATTATACATCCGTAAATGATGTTGAAACAATAAAAGGTTTTCAGGTCAGAAAAGTCAAAGAAAACAATTTCATGTTAAAAAATGGCACTAAAGTTTTAGTTAACGGAGAAACAGGACGAATTTTATTATTTAATGACATTAATGCACAATTATTGGAAGAATTGCAAGATTATATAGAGTCAAACGATGTTGAAAGTATAAAGATATTCATTGATAAAAATAAAGACAATGAAAATATAAAAAGGCTGGTTGAATATATTTATTTTCAGTCAATAGGCAACAAAGAATTAGAAGATATAATGTTTGTTTTGTTTGATGATATGATGCCCGATGTTGTAAAAGAAAAGATAAAAGAATTAAATAGTGCATATGTACAAGATAAAATAAGAAGCATATCGGAATCAATTGCAAATTTAAAACATGTTGATAATATAAATATTGAGTACAGTATTATTGTAAGATTAAACAATAAATTGAATTTTATAAGGACAATCGGTAACAGGGACGATATGGAATCCTTGAAAAAAGATGTAACCTTAATACAAATGGAAATAAAAGATAAATTACTTGACTATGTTTTGGCTGTTATCATGACAGGAAGAACATTGTTGGCGAAAAAAACATTAACATCATCAGATATCGGTAAAATTGTGAAATTATTACATCAAATATCGGTATTCCGCTACTTTGTGCCAAAAAGCGAAAAAAGAAGAGATTTGTTAGACGCAAGAGTCAATTTAGAAGCACTTGTTGAAGAATTGGCAAATACGGTTAAAGAATTTCAAAAGAATAAAGAAGTACAAATAAATTGCGAAATATGCAACTTTAATGAAATATCAATAGAGGATATAAATAGATTTGGTTCAAAAACAACCGAGTTGTCAACAATGTATAAATTATTACAAAAAACAAAAGGAGTCAAAGTTCCTGCAGGAGTTGGTATTAGTGCCAATGTCTTAGAAATGTTTTTTTATGAAACAGGAAAAGGCTCACAATACAAAAAATTAAGTGAAGATTTTGAATCAGCAATTAAAGAAAAAGATTTTACAAATGCCAAAAAAATTGCAAAAAATATACAAAATCTGATAGAGACAGGAAAAACAGATAAAAAAACTGTCATACAACAAACAATAGAAAATAAAATAAAGAATGCTCTGCAACAGGGTGCCAGATATTCGGTGAGATCTTCAGGAGTTGGAGAAGATAGTGGCAATAAAGCATTTGCCGGAATGGGAGAAACAAAATTAAATGTGGGATACGATGAAATATTTGACAATATAAAAGAATGTTGGGAATCTTTTTATTCGGATAGATGTATTGATTATATGATAGAAAGCGGGCAAGTTGTAAAACCTGCGGTTTTAATACAGGAAATGATTAATGTTGACAATGCCGGTGTAATATTTAGCAGAAACAAATACGGTAATACAACAATAGAAGCTCTTTATGGACTTGGAGAGGGAATAGTGTCCGGAGCTCTAACTCCTGATACAGTTGAAGTGGATACCGCCAGTGGTGAAATAATAGAATATTCTGTTGCAGATAAATATGTAAAAATTGTTGCGACAGACAACGGAACAAAACAGCAGATAGTTACAGAGGGTGCAAAGGAACGAGTACTGGACGTAGCAACTGTCAAAAGATTGATGGATGTCGTAAAAACTTTGGAAAAAGATGCAGGATATCCAATAGATATAGAATACGGTATAAAAGATGATGATATTTATATACTTCAGAGAAGACCAATCACAACATTTGAAGATGCAACACAAGAGAAAGTAAAAGAAGTTATTGTAATTGATAAAAAACCTGTAAAACAAATGGCAACAATTGTATTTGAAAATATACCTGCCGGACAGGAAGTTTTATTTAATATTGCAAATCCAAGTGTTGAAGATGAAGCCATATCAGTATATCTGAAAAAAACAGATGGAGACATTGCTGTTTTTTGCATTGATTCAAAATATTTAGGAAATGTGCATACGGGGATTGTTATTTCTGCAATAGTTGACAGAATAAATACTGATTCGGTTGTAAGAGATAGATTTAATTCTAATTTATCTATAATTGCCAGAATCGGTGAAATGGAGATGGGTATATTACCTTTCCATTATATTGATTCGGATAAGAAAATAAATCTGATAGAACAGGATACAAATATTCAACATATTAAAACAATGTTGATGTCTGCATAAAATTATTCAATTTTTAAAATGGTGTTTTTATTTGTATAATAAAGACACTATTTTATTTAAGAGGAAAACATGAAACTTGGTATAGTCGGGCTTCCGAATGTAGGTAAATCTACATTGTTTAATGCGATAACAAAAGCAGGAGCAGAATGTGCAAATTATCCGTTTTGTACAATAGACCCGAATGTCGGGGTTGTTGCAGTTCCCGACAAGAGATTGGATTTTCTTGATAATCTTTATAAATCAAAAAGAAAAGTTTATGCAACAGTTGATTTTGTTGATATTGCAGGTCTTGTCAAAGGTGCCTCAAAGGGCGAAGGTCTCGGTAATCAGTTTTTATCACATATAAGAGAAACATCTGCGATAGTTCATGTTGTAAGATGTTTTGAAAACGGTGATATTACCCACGTTGAGGGGGCAATTGATCCGTTAAGGGACATTGAAATAATAGAAACGGAATTAATGCTTGCCGATTTAGAAACAATGACAAAAAAAACGGAAAAGTTGCAAAAAGATATGAAGTCAAAAGATAAAAATATAGTGGCAGAAAAAGAACTGGCAGATAAAGTTAAAGAACATTTAGAAGCAGGAAAACCCGTAAGAACTTTATCTGTAACAGAAGAAGAAAAAGAAATATTAAAAAACTTTTTTTTAATAACATCAAAACCGGTTTTATATGCCTGCAATGTCGGTGAAAATGATTTGCCTTTAATGAAAAACAAATTTACCGAAATAGTTGAACAAAGGGCAAAAGAGGAAGGATATGAAGCAATTCCTATATGTGCAAAAATAGAGGCGGAATTATCTGAGCTTTCAGATTCTGATCAAAAAATATTCCTGTCAGATTTAGGATTAGAAGAACCCGGTTTAGATCGCTTAATTAAAGCAAGTTATCATTTGCTGGGACTTATTACATATTTAACAGCCGGAGAAGATGAGTGCAGAGCATGGACAATTAAAAAAGGTTTTTTGGCTCCACAGGCGGCGGGAGTAATTCATACAGATTTTGAAAAAGGTTTTATAAGGGCAGAAGTTATGGCGTTTGATGATATTTTCAGATTGGGTAATGAAAAGGCTGTAAAAGAGTCAGGACATTTAAAAAGTGAAGGTAAAGATTACGAGGTCAAAGACGGTGATATTATTGAATTTAAATTTAATGTATCAAAATAGGAAAATATGAAAGGTTCAGTTATTACAATAGGCACATTTGACGGTGTTCATTTAGGGCATAAAGCTATTTTAGATAAAGTTGTGAAAACAGCGAAAGAACATGGTTTGCAGAGCATTGTGATAGCAATGGAAAAACCTGTTAAAAAAGTTGACGGGCTTTTGACTTTGACGGATGAAAAAATTGAAATTATATCTTCTTTTGGAATTAATGAAATATTGATGCTGCCCGTAAATAAAACCATTTTGGATACAACTGCAACAGATTTTTTTAAAAATATAATAGTAAAACAATTAAATGCAAAGTATATTGTTGTCGGTTATAATTGTGCTTTCGGCAAAGACAGAGAAGGCAATATACCGTGGCTGAAAGAAGCGGTAAAAAAATACGGTATCAAACTTGAAGTTATAAATCCTGTAAAAATCGGCAATCAAATAGTGTCTTCTTCAAAGATAAGAGATTTAATCAATAACAATAATATAAGTTCAGCCAATAAAATATTGGGCAGAATATTTGAAATAAACGGGGTACATATATCAGGAAGGAGAATTGGAAGGGCTATAGGTTTTCCTACAATAAATTTAAAAGTCAATAAAGAAAAAATATTGCCTAAAGGTGTATTTACATGCTCAGTTTTTGATAAAGAAGGCAGTTTTTATTCCGCAGTTTTAAATATAGGAACAAGTCCTACTATTAAAAATGCAGAACACACTTTGTCCGTTGAGGTGCATATTTTAAATTTTGACGGTCAATGGAAAACAAAAGATATAAAAATTTTAGTTCATAAATTTATAAGAAATGAAAAGAAATTTTCAAGCATAAAATTATTGCAAAAAGCGATTCAAAAAGATATTGTTGCCGCTTCAGGCAAAGAATTCTGTAAATTGACTTAAAAAAAGCATAAATGATATAATACCAGTTCTGTTTTTGCGGATATGGCGGAATTGGCAGACGCGTACGGCTTAGGACCGTATATCGAAAGATGTGGGGGTTCAAGTCCCTCTATCCGCATAAAAAAATTGATTTTCGTTAAGAAAAAAAATAAAATTATAGCACTTTGGCGACGTAGCTCAGGGGTAGAGCAGAGGACTCATAAGCCTTTGGTCGGTGGTTCAATTCCACCCGTCGCCATTTTTTTATTTAAAAAATGAAAATATTATTAACAGGTGCCAACGGTTTTGTAGGCAGTCACATAGTTGAAGAATTAATTCTAAATAACTATGACGTAACTTGTATTGTCAGAAAAAATTCAAACCTTAAGTGGATAGAAAATCAACAGATAAAATTAAAATACGGAAGTTTAGAGGATAAACAGTTTCTGAAAGAAGTGATATCTGAAACTGATGCTGTGATTCATTGTGCAGGTGTCGTAAGAGCGTTGGAATGGAATGTTTACAATGAAGTTAACGTAATCGCTACAAAAAATATCATAGAATCCGTTCTGGAAAACAATACAAATTTAAAAAAGTTTATTTTTATTTCTTCCCAAGCTGCGATGGGTCCCGGTTTTGAAGATAGAATGAGACTAATAAGTGACCGTGAAAATCCGGTTTCCGATTACGGCAAAAGCAAATTGCTTGCCGAACAGGAAGTAAAAAAACTGGAGGGAAACGTCCCGTATACGATTTTCAGACCGGCAGCCGTTTACGGCCCAAGAGATAAAGATATATTCACTTTTTTCAGTATGGTCAATAAACATATTGCTCCGAAAACATTCAATAAACATCTAATACAGCTTGTTTTTGTCAAAGACATAGCAAAAATAATAATAAAGGCAATAAATACTCAAACCGCAAATAATAAAATCTATTATCTGGCGGACGGCAAAATATATACATGGAAAGATGTTGCAGATATTATAGCTGTTTCAAATAATATAAAAACAATAACAGTGCCGGTATTTGATTCCATTTTTAAAATTGTAGGAAGTGTTTATGAAATCATTGGCAACATTGTAAAAAAACCGCAGGTTTTAAACAAAGAAAAAATAAACGAGATGCTGCAAACAGCATGGATATGCGATAACAAAGAAACAATAAAAGATATGAATTTTGAGTTTCAAAATCTTGAAAACGGAGCCAAAATAACATACAATTGGTACTTAACGAATAAATGGTTTTAGTGTATATATTAACTTTAGGAGCTACAGTAAATGAACGATATTTTTAAGAAGTGTTATGATTTTACGGCCACAAAGGATATCAAGGCACAGGGGGTATATCCTTACTTTAAAAGAGTTGAATCGGCACAGGGTCCGGAAGTCATAATAGACGGAAGAAAAATAGTAGTAGTATGTTCAAATAACTATCTCGGGCTTGCCGACCATCCTAAGGTTATAGAAGGTTCAATTAAAGCAACAAGAAAATACGGTACGTCTTGTACCGGTTCCAGATTTTTAAACGGAACAAATGATTTGCATGAAAAAGTTGAAAGAAAATTTGCAAGATTTGTCGGTAAAGAATCTGCAATTTTATTTACAACAGGACATCACTCAAATTTAGGGGCTATTTCGTCACTTGTCGGCAAAAATGATATTGTAATAACCGATAAACTGGATCATGCTTCAATAATAGACGGCTGCCGCCTTTCACTGGGGGAAATGGTAAGATACAGACATAATGATATGTCTGATCTGGAAAGACAGTTAATAAAACATAAGGATAAATCTGCTATTATAGTTGTTGACGGCGTATTTAGTATGGAAGGCGATATTGCCGATTTGCCCGTGATTGTAAAACTTGCAAAACAGTACGGAATAAGAGTTTTTGTTGATGAAGCCCACTCTTTGGGAGTTTTGGGAGAAAAAGGAATAGGTACGGGCGAACATTTCGGACTTCAATCCGAAGTTGATGTTGTTATGGCAACGGCTTCTAAATCTCTCGCTTCAATCGGCGGTTTTATAGCAAGCAGCGACAAGATAATAGAATATATAAAACATACAGCAAGGTCATTAATATTTACGGCAAGTTTACCGCCGGCTTGTGTTGGTGCAATCGATGTTGCAATGGATATTTTACAAAAAGAGCCGGAAAGAAGGGCAATTCTTTGGAAAAATACAAAGAAAATGAAAGAAGGATTTCAATCTATGGGACTTGATACGGGGACTTCTGAATCTCCGATTATACCGATAACTGTCGGTGACGATATGAAAGCTTTCCAAATGTGCAGAATGCTTTTTGATGAAGGAGTATTTACATCTCCCGTTGTAAGCCCTGCGGTGTCACAGGCAATTATAAGAACCAGTTATATGGCAACACACACAGATGCTCATTTAGAGTTTATTTTGGATAAATTTGAAAAGGTTTCCAAAGAAGTAGGTTTGATACCGGGCGGAAATATAAGAAAATCAAAATCAACAGTAAAAAAGTCATGGAATTTTGCTTTTTCAAGAACTGATTTTGCAAATGCTACGAAAAGATGGTTTAAAAACCTTTGGTCAAAGTAGATGATTACCATAAAAGAAATAAAAAATAATCAGATAGGTGAGTTTATAAAATGTTCTTATGAAATTTATAAAGGCAATCCCTTCTGGATACCGCAGTTAGACAGAGATATTAAAAATATATTATCAGATAAAAACCCTTTTTGGAAACATGCAAAAAGGGCTCTTTTTTTGGCATATGACGGTAATGGAAAAGTTCTTGGACGAATTGCCGGTATTATTGATTATAATTATATTAAATTCCAGGAAAACGAAATCGGTTTTTTTGGTTTTTTTGAATGTATAAATAATATAGAAGTTGCAAAGCAACTTTTTGATTCTGTTAAATATTTTTTGGGACAAAACAATCTGCAGAAAATGATGGGACCGATGAATCCCTCAACAAATGATGAAGTGGGGTTTTTATATGAAGGATTTGACAGCCCTCCCAGAATAATGATGCCTTATACTCATCAATATTATATTACTCTTGCAGAACAGGCAGGTCTGAAAAAAATCAAAGAATTATATGCATATGAAATCCCTGTTGCTCTTGACGACAGAACGGTTAGGTTAAATAAGGCATTAAATATAGTAAAAAAAAGAAATCCTACTATAATAATAAGAACATTTAGTAAAAAGAATTTTAAAAAAGATTTGGCTGATGTTATGGAAATTTATAATTCAGCTTGGGAAAAAAATTGGGGTTTTGTTCCGTGGACTAATGAAGAATTTGAAACAATAGCAGATAGCTTGGTGGATTTATTGGATGAAAAGATTGTTATGATGGCATATGACGGTCAAAATCCTGTAGGTATGCTTATAGCTATACCGGACTATAATTTTATATTAAAAAAACTAAACGGTAAATTATTTCCGTTTGGTTTTTTAAAGTTTTTATATTTTAAAAATAAAGTTAAAGATCTTCGCCTTATGATAATGGGTGTTAAAAAAGAATATAGGAATAAAGGGATTGAAGCATACATGTCAGGAGAAGCACTTAAAAACTCAGTTGCAAGAGGCTATAATGTTTGTGAACTTTCATGGATACTTGATGACAATGTAATGACTCAAAGGACTGCCGAAATGATGTCAGGCAGACTTTATAAAAGGTATGCCGTTTATTCTAACGCAGGAATCTAGAACAAATGTATGAAGAAATAGAAAAATCAAAAAAACTTTTAAAGGCCGGAGAATCAGACAGTGCACTTGATATTCTATTTAATCTTCTAGAAAAAGCATCAAATTTTAATGACAGAGAAAAAGTTTGTACAGACATAGCAAAAATATATATTTTAAAAAATGATTACACAAAGGCAGTTGAAAAACTTGGGGATTTTTTTGATGATTTAAAAATGTCAATTTTTTTAGACAATATAGATGAATATATAACTGAAAACAATAAAGACAGAGTAAAAAATATATTATTAAATAATTTTGAAATATTTAAAAAAAAGATTATATTGAAATCCAAACCGTCTTCAATGTTGGTTATTCTTACAGAAAAATGTAATTTGAAATGTATAATGTGTGAATCCGTAAAAAATAATTATACTGTTCCCGAAAATGTATTGACAGATATAATTAATCATATGAAGTATTTTGAAAGATTAACATGTCTGGGGGGAGAAGTTTTCTTATACGATAAATTCAATGTTCTTGTTGAGAATGCAAAAAAATTTGATGCAGAATTGGGTATTTGTACCAATGCATTGTTGTTGGGTAAAAACATATCAATGTTTGAGAATATGAAAGCATCAATAGGCGTATCTGTTGACGGATTTGACAAAGATACTTATGAAAAAATCAGAATAAACGGCAACTTTGATGTTTTGACTGAAAATCTTGAAATTCTTAAGCAGTCAATACAAAAAGAATCTTTTAAACAAACCAGAACTTTGTTGCATGTGGTTATTATGAATATTAATTACAAACAAATCAGACAAGCTTTTGATTTTGCATTAAAATATAATTTCGGAGCATTAAATTTTCTTAAATTAAACTCATCATTTCAGTATATGCCGAATGAACAAGAAATGGAATATGCAATTTGTCAAATTAATGAATGTATGGATATTATAGAAAAAGAAAAATATAACATTCAAATTTTTACAGATCCTAACTTGAATGTTTTTAGAGAAAATCAGAAAAATTTATATAATAATAATAATATAAAACGCAGTGATCTGGGAATCAGATGCAATGTTCCTTGGAAAAATATTGCAATTAATAGTGATAGCGATGTATATTTTGAGTGTAGATGTGATTGTAAACATTTTGAAAAATTTGAAACAATTGAAAAATCATGGAATGGACTTCCTGTTCAAAGTATAAGGCAAGCGATAATTGACGGTAATTACATTGAACCATGTAAAGATTGCAGTATTTTATATTAAAACAGTTAAAGGGAAAAAATATGTATAAAATTTTAGTAACAGGCGGGGCGGGATTTATAGGAAGTAATTTTATCAGATACATGCTTAATAAATACGATTATAAAATAGTTAATCTTGATTTATTGACTTACGCCGGTAATATTACAAGTTTGGATGATGTTAAAAATAATAAAAATTATACTTTTGTTCAAGGTGATATCTGTGATGAAAAAATAACAGATAAGATTATATCTGATGGCATAGATGTCATAATTAATTTTGCGGCAGAATCGCATGTTGACAGGAGTATAACCGACCCCGGCATTTTTATAAAAACAAATGTTTTGGGCACGCAGAATCTTTTGGAACAGGCAAAAAAATACAAAATAAAAATGATTCAGATTTCTACGGATGAAGTCTATGGTTCATTGGGAAGTACCGGATATTTTACTGAAAATACAGCTATTGATCCGAGTAGTCCGTATTCTGCAAGTAAGACGAGTGCCGATTTACTTGTGTTGGCATATCATCGTACATTTGGGCTTGATGTTAATATTACAAGATGTTCAAATAATTACGGACCTTATCAGTTTCCTGAAAAGCTGATACCTCTTTTTATAACAAATGCAATGGAAAATAAACAAGTTCCGTTGTACGGCGACGGATTAAATGTCAGAGACTGGTTGTTTGTGGATGATCATTGTTCGGCAATAGATACGGTATTGCATAAGGCAAAACCCGGGACAGTTTATAATATTGGAGGTAATAACGAAAAAACAAACAGATATATAACCGATATCGTACTAAAACATTTGGGTAAAGATGAAAGTTTAGTTAAATATGTTCAAGACAGATTAGGACATGACAGAAGATATGCAATAAATGCTACAAAAATCAAAGCAGAATTAGGATGGGAGCCAAAATATATATTTGAAGATGCTATAGTAAAAACAATTAAGTGGTATATTGATAATAAAAAATGGTGGCAGCCTTTAAAAAATAAATAGAAACATAAAATGCGATTTTACAAAAAGACAGTTGTTATTTGATGACTGTCTTTTTATTTATAATATATGCTTGTCCCAGAGATATTCCTCCGTCGTTAATAGGTGCTAATTTGTTGTAAAAAACTTCAAATCCTGCTTTCTCAAGTATTTTCATGCTTCTTGATAATATATATTTATTTTGAAATACACCGCCGCTTAAAGCAATTTTTTTAATTTTATATTTTTGGGAATATAATATTGCCTGTTTGTATATAATTTGGCAGATAGTTTCATGAATTTTACCGCTTATTCTTTCCATACTAATTTTATTTTTTAAATCATTTAGCAGTGCATCAACAACTTTCTCAAATTTTATTATTGCCGGTT
>JAQTSO010000019.1:0-16253 GCA_028711215.1 Endomicrobiaceae bacterium
ATTACCATATAATAGCCGGGATAACATTCAATATATATTGTTTAATAAAAACGGATTATTTTAAAAATAGAAAGTGGGCAATATGGTACGGTATTTCAGTAGGACTCGGGCTGATGATAAAAGATGCTTTTTTGGCATACTTTTTTGTTCTGTTTATGTATATAGTAACAGCAGGATTAAAAGAAAAGACAGATAAGACGAAAATAATCAATATTTTAACTGCAATAGGCATGGGCAGTTTAATTGCAGGATGGCATTATTTTAGATTAGATATTATTAAAAAGATCTTATTTGAACCTGCAACAGAAACTACAAATATATTTGCTTTTGAAAGTTTAAGAGTAATGACCGTAGGATTGTGGGAAGAGTTGTTATCGCCTCCTATCTTTATAATATTTATAATCGGCTTAATATTTTTTATTTGGAAATACAGCGGCAAATATAAAAATGTAATTTTGTTATGGCTTATTATCCCATGGGCTATAATAATGTTTATGCAACATCAGAAATTTTCTGAATATGGGGCAGGCTTTATACCGGCAATAGTGCTTATTGGGGCTGTTTTTATATCATATATAAAAACAGGGGATGTTAAAAAAATTATTTTAGCGGTATTGATTGTTATTGGAGTTTTTCAATATATTGTTTTTTCGTACGGGACATATTTTAATTTTCTTGAGATTAAGCATAAATATGGAAATAATTCCATTATATATTACGACAAATATAATTCTCTCATATCATACAATATAAAAGAATCAAAATTAACTTTAAATTTAATAAAACACTTAAAAGATAACTATCCCAAAAATACATTTTATATTGAAGAGTTTTGTAAGGTAGATTCCGGTTCAATAGTAGCCCAGATGTATTTAAATAATATGTATTGCCGGCAGGGAAACTACGATAATAAAGATGTACTGTCATCTGATATAATTATAGTTGTAGGTAAGCCCAAAACTGTCCGAAAAGTGGTTCTATTGAAAATTAATAAAATACTTGAAAATGCGGTAAATACAAAAATGGCTACGGAAGAATTTATAAATGAATTGTTGAAAGAAGTTGACAACAATTTCACGGAGATAAGCAAAAAATATGAAGTGATTGATATGTTTTACTTAGAAGGCAGCAAAGATGAGGATACAAGAGTAACTCTGTTGGGTAAGAAAGATAAATTTATGCAGTTTTTTGAATAATCTAAATTATATACGATACAATAAGATTTTATTTGATTTTTTAAATTACTTTAGGTGAAAATTATGAATTTCAATAAAAAAAGATTTGATAGTGCTTACTTCATATTTTTAACCATTACAATATGGTATGCAATAGGGAATTTTATTTGGTGGCAAATAAATACTCCTGTTATGCCAACCGATATTTCAGCTGTGCATTTTCTTGATATTTTTAAAGAATTTTTTATATTAGACAATGCACCTTTAATTACTTGGATAATGAAAGGAATGTTTTTTATATTTGGCAAAGAGTATTATGATTTGATAGTAATCTTTGTTAATTACATATTTTTTTTAGTTCCGTTATATTTTATATATAAAATAGGAGTAGAATTAAAAGATAAAGAAACCGGCAACATAGCGATGATATTATTTGCATTGGTGCCGGCAGTATACGGTATGAGCAGGCAATATGGGCATCAGGATTACCATATAATAGCCGGAATAACATTTAATATATATTGTTTAATAAAAACGGATTATTTCAAAAATAAAAAGTGGGCAATATGGTACGGTATTTCAGTAGGACTCGGGCTGATGATAAAAGATGCTTTTTTGGCATACTTTTTTGTTCCGTTTATGTATATAGTAACAGCAGGATTAAAAGAAAAGACAGATAAGACGAAAATAATCAATATTTTAACTGCAATAGGCATAGGCAGTTTAATTGCAGGATGGCATTATTTCAGACTGTGGACTATAAAAAAGATATTGTATGAACCGGTAAGAGAAACAGTTTCTGTCTTTGCTTTTGAGAATTTACGAGTAATGAGCATAGGTTTATGGGAAGAATTGTTATCCCCTCCGATATTTATAATATTTGCAATTGGTTTAATGTTTTTTATTTGGAAATACAGAGGCAAATATAAAAATATAATTTTGTTATGGTTTTTTGTCCCTTGGACACTAATAATGTTTATGCCACATTATAAATTGGTTGAATATGGAGCTGGATTCATTCCTGCAATTATATTGATAAGTGTAATTTGGATATCAAATATAGAATACAAATATATAAAAAAAATAATATTTTTATTATTGATTGCTATTGGAATTTTACAATATGTTAATTTTTCTTACGGGATATTAGATTTTAAATTATTTAAAATGAGAGCAAACCCTAAATATATAAAATATGATTTTAAATATTACAATAAATATAATGCTTTAATTGTTTGTAATAAAGACACAAAATCAATTTTGCAATTAATGAACTACTTAAAAGATAATTATAGAAACTATAATTATTTTTATAGTATAAAATCTAGGATAGATTGTAGTGCGGTATTAGTTCAAATGTATTTAAATAATATGAGTTGTAGAATAGGATATTATGATGATCAAGAGATATTATTATCTGATATAATTATAAATCTTGATTATTTAGAAAACATCAATGAGATGTTTGATTTTAAAATGTCTAGAATATTTATGGATCCTTTTGCCAGAAAAAATATTACTGAACAAATTAAAAATAGTATGTTGTTAGAAATGGAATATGCTTTTAAAATAATAAACGAAAAATATCATATAATCGATGTCTATTATCTTGATAAACACAAGCCCCAAAAAATAAAAGTCATATTGCTTGGCAGGAAAGATAAGTTTCACAAAATTTCGAATTAGATTTAAATTTATAAAATGGATTTCTATATGAAATTACTAAGTAAAAAAACGGACAGATCTCTTATAATATTTACAGTAATTGCAGTATTATATGTGCTAGGTAATTTTATTTGGTGGAACTTTAATACTCCCATTATTATAACATCAATGTCAGCATTACACTTTCTCGATATTTTTCTCTATGAGAATTATTTGTTTTATAATGCCCCTCTTTTGACATATATCATGAGATTTATGTTTTTTATATTTGGCAAAGAACATTATGATTTGATAATAATCTTTGTTAATTACATATTTTTTTTAGTTCCGTTATATTTTATATATAAAATAGGAGTAGAATTAAAAGATAAAGAAACCGGTAATATAGCGATGATATTATTTGCATTAGTGCCGGCAGTATACGGTATGAGCAGGCAATACGGGCATCAGGATTACCATATAATAGCAGCAATAACATTTAATACATACTGTTTAATAAAGACAGACTATTTTAAAAATAGAAAGTGGGCAATATGGTATGGAATATCTGCAGGACTTGGCTTAATAATAAAAGATGCATTTTTAGCATATTTTTTTGTTCCGTTTATGTACATAGTAACAGCAGGATTAAAAGAAAAGACAGATAAAATAAAGATAATAAATATTTTAACTGCAATAGGCATAGGCAGTTTAATTGCAGGATGGCATTATTTTAGATTAGATATTGTAGAAAAAGTTTTATACGAACCGATAACAGATGTTTATTATCCTGTATTTTCTTTTTCAGGTTTAAGAGTAATGACCGTAGGATTGTGGGAAGAGTTGTTATCGCCTCCTATCTTTATAATATTTATAATCGGCTTAATATTTTTTATTTGGAAATACAGAGGCAAATATAAAAATATAATTTTGTTATGGTTTATTGTCCCATGGGCAATAATAATGTTTATGCCTCATTATAAAATATCTGAATACGGAGCAGGTTTTATACCTGCAATTATCCTGATGTGTTCAGTTTTTGTATCTTATATAGAAAAAAAATATATAAAAAATACAATTCTTGGTTTGTTGATAGTTATAGGCGTGGTACAATATATTGATTTTTCCTACAAAATTAATCAAAATTTATTTAATGTTAATTTTAAATATAGAGAATATTTTATCAGGTACTATAATAAGAATAATCCTTTGATATCATATAATAAAAAACAAACAAAACAAATTTTAAATTTAGCAAAATACCTAAAAAATAAATATTTTAACAATAAATTTTATTTTGTGGATAAATACGATGGTGATTTTTATCCGATAGTTCTTCAATTAAATTTAAACAATCTAAATTATGAGCAAGGATATTATGATAATCAAAATATATTATCATCTGACATAATTATAATTATGGGCAAACCACAAACATTAGAAGAAGCAATTAAATGTAAAATCGATATAATACTTAAAAAACCGGTAGATGCCAAAATATTCAATGAAGAATTAAAAAATAAAATGTTAACGGATATTGAGTATGTTTTCAGCGAAATAGATAAAAACTATTACATAATTAATATCTTTTATCTTGAACCGATCAAAAATGAAGATGCGAAAATAACCTTATTGGGTAGAAAAGATAAATTCCCACAGTTTTTGCAATAATTTATATATAATACAAGAAGACTCTAGTCATTTTTTTATACTGAGTTCGGATAAAAATTATGAATTTCAATAAAAAAAGATTCAATAGCACTTTTGTCATATTTTTAACTATTGCAATAATATATGCAGTAGGTAATTTTATTTGGTGGCAAATAAATACTCCTGTTATACCAATGTGGATTTCTGCAGTGCATTTTCTTGATATTTTCAGAGAAGGGAATTTATTCTATAATGCACCTCTTTTAACATATATCATGAGATTTATGTTTTTTATATTTGGCAAAGAGTATTATGATTTGATAATAATCTTTGTTAATTACATATTTTTTTTAGTTCCGTTATATTTTATATATAAAATAGGAGTAGAATTAAAAGATAAAGAAACCGGCAACATAGCGATGATATTATTTGCATTGGTGCCGGCAGTATACGGTATGAGCAGGCAATATGGGCATCAGGATTACCATATAATAGCCGGGATAACATTCAATATATATTGTTTAATAAAAACGGATTATTTTAAAAATAGAAAGTGGGCAATATGGTACGGTATTTCAGTAGGACTCGGGCTGATGATAAAAGATGCCTTTGTAGCATATTTTTTAGTTCCGTTTATGTATATAGTAACAGCAGGATTAAAAGAAAAGACAGATAAGACGAAAATAATCAATATTTTAACTGCAATAGGCATGGGTAGTTTGATTGCTGGGTGGCACTATTTCAGACCTGAAATAATGATGAAGGTAATACAAGAACCTATAATAGAACAACAACCAATATTTGCTTTTGAAAGTTTACGAATAATGACGATAGGGCTATGGGAAGAGCTAGTATCACCACCTATATTTATAATATTTATGATTGGGATAGTATTTTTTATTTGGAAATACAGTGGCAAATATAAAAATATAATTTTATTATGGTTTATAGTTCCTTGGACAATAATAACATTCATGCCACATTATAAAGTATCCGAATTCGGAGCAGGTTTTATACCTGCTATAGTTTTAATCGGTACATTTTTTATAATATCTATTAAGAAAGTAGGAGCTAAACTAATAACATTGGTATTATTGATAGCGTTTTGTTTGTTTCAGTATATGGAATTCTCATATACAAATTATCACACTTTGCTGGATATTAAGTTTAAATATGGAAATCATTTTATCAACTACTATAATAAATTTTATTCAATAATTTTTTACGATATAAAAAAATCAAATTTTAATTTAATTTTTATAAAACACTTAAAAGATAATTATCCGGATAATTCATTTTATATTGAACGAAATTTTTCTGATGATCCCGCTTCACTGGTAGTTCAGATGTATCTGAACAATATTAATTTTATAAGCGGAGAAAATATATTGTCATCAGATATAATTGTAATTATGGATGAATTAAAAACACCGCAGGAAGTAGTTGAACTTGAAATTAACAAGATTCTTGAAAACCCGTTGAATGCTAAAATGGTAACAGAAGAGTTTAAAAATGCACTTTTACTGAAAACAGAATATGTTTTTAGCGAAATAAGAAAAAATTATGATGTAATTGATATATTTTACTTATCTCAAAAAGAAAATAAAGTTACAAAAATAACACTGTTGGGAAAAAAAGATAAATTTCCACAATTTTTAGAATAATTTCAAATTTTGTATAATACCGAAATTATAAATTAAATATTAAATTAATATATTATGGAGGCAGTTATGTCAGACAAGTGTCAAGTTTCAGAATTACATGCAGAGAGGTTGAAATTTAAGCCGGTGTTACCGAATGTTTTAAAAAAAGGTGTTGCATCAATAAAACCTGTGTTTGGCAAGGCAACAAAATCAATAGCAGATTATGATACAGTCAAAAGTATTTTTTCACATACATACGGTATGCCTGTGGTCAGTTTTCAAACTGGTAACAATATGGCAATAACAAAAAAAGCAATTAATGTCGGTGTTGTTCTTTCGGGCGGTCAGGCACCGGGTGGGCATAATGTTATATTCGGGCTTTTGGAAGGGTTAAAAAGTGCAAATAAGAAAAATAAATTATTCGGTTTTTTAGGTGGACCGTCAGGAATACTTGATAACAAAACAATGGAAATCACAGATAAAGTTATCAGTCGTTATAAAAATACCGGCGGTTTTGATATGATTCAATCCGGCAGAACAAAAATTGAATCACCTGAACAATTTGCCCAGGCTAAAGACACATTATTAAAAAATAAAATGGATGCGTTGGTCTTTATCGGCGGAGATGATTCAAATACGAATGCTGCATTACTTGCGGAATATCTGAAAAAAGAAAATGTTGATGTAAACGTTATAGGCGTTCCGAAAACAATTGACGGAGATTTAAAGAACGAACATATTGAAGCTTCATTTGGTTTTGATACTGCAACAAAAATATATGCCGAACTCGTTGGAAATATTTGCAGAGATGTAAACTCGGCAAGAAAGTATTGGCATTTTGTGAGACTTATGGGCAGAAGTGCATCTCATATTACGCTTGAAGTCGGGTTTAAAACACAACCAAATATAGTTTTGATAGGTGAAGAAGTTTTAGCAAAAAAAATGACATTGGCGGATATTATTAATCAAATAGCAGATATCGTTGTAAAAAGATCAGAAATGAAGAAAAACTTCGGTGTAATTTTGGTACCGGAAGGGCTCATTGAATTTATACCCGAAATGAAAGAATTGATTTCAACTTTAAATGATGTACTGGCTGAAAATGAAATGAATATTTCTATATTAAAAGATATAGAAGAAAAAAGAGAATTTGTCTTGGCAAAACTTCCTCAAAAATTATCAAAACTTATGGAATCGCTTCCGTTAGATATTGCATGTCAGTTAATGTTGGACAGAGATCCCCACGGGAATGTTCAGGTTTCTCTTATTGAAACAGAAAAATTATTGATAGAAATGGTTACGGATAAATTACAAGAATTAAAAAAACAAAATAAATTTAACGGTAAGTTTGCAAGTATAAATCATTTCTTCGGTTATGAAGGAAGATGTGGCGTGCCGTCAAACTTTGATGCAAATTATACTTTTGCATTGGGATATAATGCAGCTGCTTTAGTTTTAAACGGATTATCAGGATATTTGTCTTCGGTTAAAAATTTAACTGCAAAATCCCAAGACTGGAAGTGTGGCGGAGTTCCTTTAACTATGATGATGAATATAGAAAGAAGAAAAGGGAAAGAAAAAGCCGTTATTCAAAAAGCTTTAGTTAAACTTGATGGCAAACCTTTTAAAGAATTTGCAAAACAAAGAGTGACTTGGGCATTGAAAGATTGTTATATGTTTCCCGGTTCGATCCAGTTTTTTGGTCCGGCAAATGTCACAGATATAACGACAAAAACATTGCAATACGAACAGAAGAAAAAATAATTATAAAAATAAATAAAAAGACACCGCTGATATTATTTGCGGTGTTTTTTATTTTGTCATATAATGAAATAGGCTGTTTGTTGCTTAGGTGGCTCGTGGGAAAAGTAATATTTTATTTTTCAAGACCTAATATTGCAGAAACAGACTTCATTGGGTTCATTTGAAATGTGTCGGATAATGTAATGCCTATTTTATCGGCGCCCAGCCACACAAGAAAAGGCTTTTGATTTTCTATTTTCCAGTCCCCGTAACCGACTGAAAATCTTCTTGTTAGAGTATAACCTGAATTTGATTTTTTTATTTCATCATTAATGTTATCTACTAATTGTTCAATTGCAACAGAACCTATTGAATCGTAAATATATGCCAGAGCTTTATCCTGTTTCTGTAGTAAATCTATTTTTATATCTATTGCATGTCCGACAGTTGCAACAAACCCGCAAATAATTTCCGATTTTTCAAGGAGTTTTATAATATCTTTGCTTTCTATAATAAAATTTTCAATAATAATTTTATTATTTTCAATTTTTTTATCTGTATAAGATATGGCATATTTAGGCTGTAATATTTTCTGGACATTTTCAATGCTTTCTGTAATAAGGCTTTCTGTTTTTTCGTCAATACGGGTTTTAAATTTATTAGCTCCCATTCTTATTAAAACATCATGATAATTTATTTTGAAATTATATATTTGCGACATCCGTATATCCGTTATTTTTATATACCGGACAATTTATGCACGGTACTTTTATATTTTTTATTTCATTTCTTAAAAATAATCTTAAATTATTCAATTCCTTACCTTCCCATATTTTATCAAAACTTTTTTCAAATATATTGCCGAACTTAAATTCTAAAGCCTCATCCGCACAGCACGGAAAAACATTCCCGTCAACATCTATAGTTGCCTTTCGCCACGGCAATATGCAGAAACTCGAAGTCTGTTCGGACTCTTTTTCGTTTATGATTATATTTTTTGTAAATTTTTCGGGAAGCCAATTTTCGTAACCGTCATATAAATCGGTTCTTTTAAAATCAACATGCACATCCAAACTTTCAAAAAAAATCTTTGCCTTTTCTCTAAGATGTTCGTTGTGTTTAAATACAATAAACATTATTGATAAAATCGGGAACTGCAGATTATGAGTTTTTTTGTATGTTTGGATTTTTTTTATCGCATTTATAACCCTGTCAAAATTGCCGCCTGTCCTGTATTCTGCGTAAGAGATTTGGTCTATTCCGTCAAGTCCTATGATGAAATGTTCTATCTCTGATGAAAATATATCTTCAATTTTAAATTTATCTGCCAGATTGAAATTTGTAAACATTACAGTACGGCAGCTGCTTTTTGAATTTACATATTTAACCATATCAAAAACCGCATTATTTAAAAGAGGTTCGCATTTGTTGCCGAATACGAATAAATCCGGAAAAGTTTTTAATGTGTCTACAAATGCTTTAAATTTATCAAATGATATTTGCTTTGGGGTTATATTTGTCTTT
This sequence comes from Endomicrobiaceae bacterium, assembly GCA_028711215.1. Taxonomy (GTDB): domain Bacteria; phylum Elusimicrobiota; class Endomicrobiia; order Endomicrobiales; family Endomicrobiaceae; genus Proruminimicrobium. The sequence continues at coordinate 9,380 of JAQTSO010000019.1, forward strand.
TTTCTGATATCACTATTGGGGCACAAAGGACATGACAGATTACAGTAATTTGTTACATCTATCATTATTTCCTGACAAGGGTTTAGGTTCATTTATTTTCCGATAGAATTAATAATAACAAAAGTTTTTTTATTTGAAATTATATTTGTCTGAATATTTTTTGTTTTAACAATATTTGAATTAGCATCGTAAAATTCTATAGTTAAATTATGATTGCCGGGTTCCATTGTTGTCCTTAATATATTTATATTTTCAGGCAAACTTCTCCATGAACGAGTATCTGCTTTTTCAATAAGAGAATTTGCGACGTTAAATAAAGCGTTTGCAATGATGCCGGTTTGTTCGCCGGATTTTTTCTCAACATTGTTTGTTATTTGTTTTGCTATTACATATCTGCCGACGGCTCTTGCTATAGTTCTTGCATATATAGTTGTATTGTAGTGGGATAGATAACTTTCCATCATAGTTGCCATATCCTGGGCAAGAAAACTTTTACTAGGATTATCTTTAATCGCAAAAGAAGTTATTGAATTGGAAATTCTGACGTACTTAGGAAATGCAAATTTAATGGTATCTTTAGAAAGTCCTGCTATTGTTGCAGAAGCGATTTGCTGCGCCTCTTCCTGATCTTCCTGAATCATATCGGCATTTATATAATAAAGCCAGGCTTTATCAAATGACATTTGAATAAAGTAGTCTGTTTTTTTGGGAGCAATTCCGTTATAATCAATTATTATTAATTCACCCTTGCTATTGAGATTTTTTCTGCAAACAAAAGGGTACTCATCTTTAAATGCTTTTGCCTCATTGAACATGGATAATGACAGATATGCATTATACAATGAATTTATTAAATCTTTCGGTACCGGAGTTTTTGATATTGTTCTAGGATACGCTTTTAATGCAAGTTTATAAGAAATAAGAGCATCATTTATATATCCTGCATTTTCGTATATAAGTCCCATTAAGTATCTGACAAACCCGTCATCCTGATAAAAAGCTTTACCGCTTGAATCTGCGACCAGTTTTTTAAATAAATTATCAGCCTGTCTTGCTTCAACAACAGATTCGTTAATTTTACCGAGCATAATATAGTTTAAAGAACAAAAAATATTCATATATGCCATTTCATATGGAAGCCCGTAATAAGGAATGACATTGTCGTTGGTAAATAAAGAAAATAAACCTGCCGATACGCTTTTTGTATAATTTTCGCTGTATAACTGTTTCGCCTGTTCAAATTCGGTATTGCTTTCTTCATAGTTGCCGTTTAAATGAGCCAGCATACCTACATCTAAATGATAAAGAAGAATGTTTTTGTTACCATATGTGTTTTGTGATTTTTCCGCCAAAGAGAGTGCCTGTCCGAAATCTTCTTTTTCCATAGATACTTGCAGTTGTTTATAATATCTGCCGGTTGCACACGAAGATAAAGAGAAGATTAAAAACGAAAAAAAACAGACATGAAAAATACATTTAATTCTTGTCAACTTAAACCTCTGATAACGAGAGTTATAACAAACCGAAAGTTAAGAAACCCGTTATAATAACCAGGTTTCTAAACTTTCAAATTTAAACTTCTATTTTCTATGCTTTATATTTGCTCTTAGCTACGTATTTCTTTATTTTCTTTTGACCTATCCAAACTTTTTCATTAGTTTCAACATCAACTAATTCTAATTCAACCTGGTAGTATTTTACGGTTTTTCCTCCCAAAGAATCTGTTATTGTATTTATCTGCCCTCTTAACATATAATCAGCACCTTTTTCTTTGCCGAAGTTTTTAACGGTAGATTTTTCCGAAAACTGTGCTTGGTCAGTTCGTTCATCTCTTATTTCATCTCTTTGTTCTTTTGAAGCAACAAACGTAGCCTTTCCGGTGTTTATAAGAGCTCTTTCCAAATCGTTTACGAAAGTTTCGGTATTGATGTGTTCATCACTTTTATTTACAACAGTTCCCACAATGATTCTAGGGTTTTTTTGTGTTGCTCTTAAGAAATTGTCATACCATGGTCTTGCTATTGAATCGGTAATCATTTCATCGGCTACAAGTTTGGAATCAGTGTCATTCCAGTTCCCGCTTAAATCAATCTGCTCGTCAACTTCAACTCTTGTTACTTTTGTTGAACATGAAAATAAAAATAACCCGCAGCTTAACATACATACAAACATTAACAACTTTTTCATCATTAACCTCCGTATACTATTTTTTTAAATTTTCTTTTACCCGCCTGTATAATCATACCATTTTTAATTTCTATTTCATCATCGTTGCTGATTTTTTCCGAATTTATCTTAATTCCGCCTTGCTCTATAAGTCTTCGGGCTTCGTTTTTGCTTGATACCATACCGGAGTCAATTAAAAGTTGTGATGTTTTTATCTTAACTGTTGAACAACTATGTTCTTCAATATCAGTCGGCAAATCTTTCTTTGCAAATATCTTGTTAAATTCTTCTTCTGCATTTATTGCATCTTGGTTACTCCAGTATCTTTCAACCATCTTTTTTGCTAATGCAACTTTTGCTTCTTTAGGGTGAATTTTTTTTATCTCAGTTAAATCATCCTGTGTTAATAATTCATAATATCTGTACATCAGTTCATCGGATACAGACATTATTTTACCGAACATCTCGTTAGGCACATCATTTAATGATATATAATTATTATAAGATTTTGACATTTTTCTGACACCGTCAGTTCCTTCAAGAAGCGGCATTGTAATAACTATTTGCGGTTCTTGTCCGTCATCACGTTGCATGTCTCTTCCTAGAAGCAAATTAAATTTCTGGTCATTGCCGCCGAGTTCAACATCTGCTTTTAAAACAACAGAATCATATGCCTGAAGCAGAGGATACATAAATTCAACAATACTTATAGGCACATCATTTTTATATCTTTTTTCAAAATCATCTCGTACAAGCATTTGAGCAACGGTATGTTGTGAAGCAAGTTTCAATAATCCTTCAATCCCGAGTTGCGACAGCCATTTGCTGTTAAAAACAACTTCTGTTTTTGATTTATCAAGTATTTTAAAAACCTGATCCTGGTAAGTCTGGACATTTTTCATTATCTGTTCGTCAGTCATCAGAGGTCTTGTTGCCGATCTGCCTGAGGGGTCACCGATTTTTGCCGTAAAATCTCCGATTAAAAATATAACCTGATGGCCTAAATCCTGAAATGTTTTCAATTTATTTATAATTACACTGTGCCCTAAATGTAAATCAGGTGCAGTAGGATCAACACCCAGTTTTATTCTTAATTTTTTACCGGAAGAAAGCTTCTTTTTCAGTTCTTCTTCCGAAATAATTTCATTTGTGCCTCTTCTTATTTTTGAAAGCGCATCTAGCATTTTATTAACCCCAAATAAAATAAATACAACATCACACAATAATATTACTAATTCTAATTACATTTGTAAACTTCTATCTGAGCAATTTCCTGTGTTGTTTTTTAATAATATCAGTATTATAATATTCTGTATAATATTTCTTTACTTTTTGTGAAATTTTAACATATTCTTGCTTATCGTTTATTAATACTGAAATTTTTTCAAGCATTTCGTCTGTTGTTTTACAGGCATATTCATAATTGCGGTAGAGATAAGTTTCAAAACTTTTTAACGGGTTAACCTCATTGATTTTGATTAAAACCGGTTTGGCATGTTTGATAAAATCAACTAAAGTTAAAGCCGACCCCTGCGGAAAACTGTCTATATATAAATCTGACATTTGTATAAATAAATCAAAATCTAAAACAGAATCAATCATAACAAATCTGTTTTTGTTTTTTTCAAAAAGTTTTTTGACTGCTTCTTTTGTTTTTGCACTTGAGGTACTTATAAAAACATGATAAATATTATCATGTTTTTGCAAAAGTTTATTTAAAAACTTGAAATATTTTTTATTTACTTTATATAGGTGAACTCCTGTCATTGTAACAAAGGCATTTTGGGGAATTGTCAATTTTTGTTTTAAAGCGGATATTTGTTCCGTTGAATATATGTTTATATTATTATCACTTCCTAAAAAAGGGATATGTTTGGCATTTATTTTATTTTTTAAATAGGGGGTAATCGGCTTTCCGTATTTGCATCTTGTCAAAATCGTATTTGCAAATTCAGTTCCGAGAGAATAACAGTGGCTTACATTATTCCAAAATATAATATTTATATCGGTGTATTTTTTTAGTAATCCTAAAACTGCACAACAAACGACATCTGCAGGATTCATGTTTACGCATACAGTTGTTATCCTATTTTCAATAATATAATTATATAATTTTGTTATTTTATAATCGATTGCAGTATTTTTTGAAAGTTCGGTATAATTTCTTACAGAATTTTTTATAATTTTAGACTTAACCGGCGCCGTATTCTGCGATAAATCATCAAAAGTCGTTGAGTAGAAATCAATAGAATAGTCATCTTTAAAAGCTTTTATAAAGCGAATGGAAACTTCAGTGTGTCCTCCGCCGTCGTATATAGCAGAATTTAAAATCAGAATTTTAGGTTTATCAAAATTTATAATTATATTTTTAAAGCTTATATGTTTTTTTTGTAAAAGTTTTTCGGCTGTTTTTAGTATCAGTAAATCATAATTTAGTAATTTTTTGTCAGGTTGGAGATTATTTCTCAAAAACTTTCCGTATGTGTTCATAAGTCCGGTGTAATCTTTTACGATTATTAATATTAACAGTTTAAAAGCATATAATGATTTGAGAATAAACCGTATCGAATTTTTACAAAAAGGGAAAAAGAAAACTGACAATCGGATAATATCGTATTTTGGTATATAAGACAATTTCATTAAATTACCTTATCAAAAAATATTTCCGTAACTTTAAATATTTTCTCAAGTTGTTTTTCTGTCATATTATAAAAAAGTGGCATTCTGACCAAAGTATCTGAAATTTTATTTGTTACATCCATAGTTGAGCTGATTTTACAATATTTTTTACCTGCAACAGACGAATGAAGAGGAATATAGTGAAATGAACTAAAAATATTGTTTTTCTTTAAGTATTCAATAAATTTTGTCCTGTTTTTTAAATTCTGAAACAAAATATAGTAAATAGACCCGTTATGTTTACAATATTCGGGAACAAAAGGACGGTTAATTAATCCCGCCGATTCATATTTTTCAAAAAAATTATGATATTTATTCCAAATTTTTATTCTGTTTTGTGTTATTTTTTTTGAATTTTGAAGCTGGGCGTATAAAAATGCCGAAATTAGATCCGACGGTAAATAAGAAGAGCCTATATCAACCCATGAATATTTATCAACTTCTCCTCTGAGAAATTTCGAACGGTTTGTTCCTTTTTCTCTTATTATTTCAGCCCGGTCTTTAAATTTTTTGTTGTTAATAATCAGACAGCCGCCTTCTCCGGAAATAATATTTTTAGTTTCATGAAAACTGTAAGCTCCTAAATCTCCGATAGTTCCAAGCGGTTTATTTTTATAGGCGCCATAAAAACCCAGAGCGGAATCTTCCAGTAAATATAAATTATGTTTTTTGGCAATTTTCTGCAGTTTGTCCATTTCACAGGATACGCCTGCATAATGGACTGCAACGATTGCTTTTGTTTTTTTTGTAACAGCCTTTTCAACAAGATTTTCATCTATATTTAAAGTATTTTGTTTAATATCCACAAAAACAGGTTTTGCCCCGGTTAAAACAAAGGCATTTGCTGTTGAAACAAATGAATAAGACGGCATAATGATTTCATCATCTTTCTTTAAATCCAATAAAATTGCCATCATTTCAAGAGCGCAAGTGCAGGAGTGAGTCAACAGAATTTTTCTGCCGAATTCTTTTAAAAACCACTTGTTGCATAAATCGGTATAATAGCCGTCACCTGATATTTTTCCGCTTTTTATGCAGTTAACGATATTTTGAATTTCTTTTTGTGAATTATGTGGTTTATTAAAGTATATTTTCAAATGAATTCTCTTTTAATTACATCCGTATTTTCCGTTTCCGGATTTTAGATTCAACAATTTTCTGAATTCTTTAGGTTCCATTACTGTTCTTTCGTTTACCTTTGAAATTGAGTGAATTCTCTTTAATAAATCAATATTTTTTGCAAGTTTTGTTCTTGATTTGTCATACCAGATATTATCTTCAAGTCCTACTCTTACGCCTCCGCCCATGGATATTGCAAGAGAATTAATTTTTAACTGGTTTATGCCTATAGCCCCTAATGCCCAGACAGAATTATCAGGCAGATCATTTATCATTACGCCGGCGTGTAAAATATCAGCCTGAGCGCAAGCTATATTGCCTAGAATTAAATTAAAGTAGTATGGATGTTTTAAGATATTTTTATTAATAAGGTATTTTGCATAATTAATCATGCCTGCATCAAAGGCTTCAAGTTCAGGTTTAATTTTTCTTTTGTTCATTTCCACCGCTAAATCATAGATCATTTGAGGAGTATTTATGCTTGCCTGTTTGTTAAAATTTAAAGAACTTAAAGTTAAACTGCCCATATCAGGTTTAAGATTGCCTGTAAGCGTAAGCGGATCAGAGCGTTTTTTAAATTCATTAAAATTTCTCCCGCTCAGTGAAACACAAATTACCAAATCTTTGGCATATTTTCTAATTCCTGCAATAATTTCGGCATAAATTTCAGCTTTATAATCAGGTTCTTGAGAATCGGAGTTTCTTGCATGTAAATGTACGGACGTTATTCCGAGATTATAAGCTTCAAGCACATCTTTAATTATTTCAGACGGTTTTATCGGAACAAATTTTGTTTGTTCTTTTGTCGGTATCATTCCGGTAGGAGTAAAATTTATTATAAGTTTTTCAGTTTCTTTCATAAAATAATTCCGGTTTCTTTATGTTCTCCTGTTTTTTTTGCCGGATTTCC
>JAQTSO010000019.1:16353-30572 GCA_028711215.1 Endomicrobiaceae bacterium
TATATCAATAATTTCATAATTTAAATTATATCGATAATTTTCTTAATATATTGTAGGTTTCAATATCAAAAGTTTTTTCAGAGTTTATTGCAACTTCAACAGGCGTATATGAAATTTTTCCGTCGGTAATGCCGACCAATAAATTTGATTTGCCGTCTTTAAGCAATTTCACGGCATGTGCTCCGAATATTGATGCCAAAATTCTTGTTCTTGCAGTCGGCGTTCCGCCTCTTTGAATATAACCGAGATTACTTACTCTTACATCCAGTCCTGTATTTTTTGCGATGTCATTTCCAAATTCACCCGAGTTACCGCAACCTTCGGCAAAAGCAATTATAAGAGAAGTTTTACCGTTCATAAAGCCTTGTCTTAGTTCATTGTAAAGCGCATTACGGTCAAGTTTTACTTCCGGCACGACAATTAATTCAACGCCGGATGCTATTCCGACTGATAATGTTAAAAAGCCGTGTTCTCTTCCCATTATTTCCACAACAAAAACTCTGTCATGGCTGTTTGCCGTATCTCTTATTTTATCTATAGCTTCAACAGCTGTATTTAATGCCGTATCATAACCTATAGTTTCATCAGTGCCAAAAACATCATTATCAATAGATGCCGGAATAGAAATTACTTTTATTCCGTGTTTGCTCAATGCGTTGCCTGCTGCAAGCGAACCGTCTCCGCCTATAATGACCAATCCTTCAAATTCCATTTCCTTTATGATTTTAACAGCTTTATTTAACCCGATACTTGTTTTCATTTCAGGACATCTGCCGGTATGTAATATAGTACCACCCAAATTTATTGTACCGCTTACAGATCTTACAGTCATATTTTGATATTCGCCGTCTAAAAGACCTTTGAATCCTCTTTTAAAACCGACAATATCAAAACCCGAATATATGCCGGTCCTGACGACAGACCTGACAGCCGCATTCATTCCCGGAGCGTCTCCGCCGGAAGTTATAATTCCAATTTTTTTGTTAGCCATAATTACTCCCGTATAATAATATTTTCTAGTTATTTTACACTTTTGTCCTATATTTTGCAATAAAATTTAGACTATTCACAGTTTTTTAAAGGAAGATTATACTACTCTTTCTTTCAAATTGTTGTATTGACATTGAGTAATAAAAAGTATACAATGCTTGAAAATCAGAAAAATTTTGTCGGTTAAAAAATCATAAAAAACATTAATTAAAAGTTTTAAGAGTTTATCATTGAGATGTAGAGATGTGAAACCTTCGTAAGATTAAGTATGCAAATCAAAACAAAACAAATCATAAATTACAACAAATCAAAAAAATATAATGAAAAAATTATAGCATAGGAGATGTTAATGCCCGAAGAAAAAGAAAAAAAATCAGAACAGTCAGAAAAAGTTATGGAACAAACCGTATTGTCCAAAAAAACGATGGTTGAACTTGTAAAAATGGCAAAGGATATGAATGTAGACACAATTACAGGTTTGAAAAAGCAGGAATTAATTGCCAAAATTCTTGAAGCTGAAATGAAAGAAAAAGGACAGGCTTACGACGAAGGAGTTTTGGAAATTAAACATGACGGTTTTGGTTTTTTAAGATCTGCAGATTACAATTATCTTTCAGGACCGGACGATATTTACATAGCACCTCCCCAGATTAAAAAATTCGCATTAAGAAAAGGAGATACTGTCGGCGGGTATGTAAGACCTCCTCAAAATCACGAAAAATATTTTGCACTTTTAAAAATAGTGTCAGTTAACGGAGAAAAAGACCTTGAGAATATAAGAGAAAGACCCCTTTTTGATAATTTAACGCCTTTGTATCCTGATAAAAAAATCATTTTAGAAACAACAACAAATGAAATATCGACAAGAATTATAGATATGTTTATTCCGATAGGAAAAGGACAAAGAGTTTTGCTCAATGCTCCTCCGAAAACGGGAAAAACCGTTTTATTGCAGAAGATTGCAAATTCTATTACAGTCAATAATCCCGACATAGTTCTTTTGGTTTTGCTTATAGATGAAAGACCTGAAGAAGTGACAGACATGCAAAGGTCCGTAAAAGGCGAAGTTGTTTCTTCAACTTTTGACGAACCTTCCGAAAGACATATTCAGGTTGCGGAAATGGTTTTAGAAAAAGCAAAAAGAATGGTAGAACACGGCAAAGATGTTGTGATTTTACTGGATTCTGTTACAAGATTGGCAAGAGCATATAATGCTGCAATACCTTCCAGCGGAAGAGTTCTTTCCGGCGGACTTGATTCAAACGCATTACAGAAACCGAAAAGATTTTTCGGTGCGGCAAGAAATATTGAAGAAGGCGGAAGTTTAACAATAATAGGAACTGCTCTTATTGAAACGGGAAGCAGAATGGATGATGTTATATTTGAAGAATTTAAAGGAACAGGGAACTGTGAAGTTTATCTTGACAGAAAATTGGCTGACAGAAGACTTTACCCTGCGATTGATTTATTAAGATCCGGTACAAGAAAAGAAGAATTATTGCTGACTGAAGATGAAAAAAATAAGATGTGGATCATGAGAAATGTTATGAGTAATATGAATACCATAGAGGTAATAGAGGAGTTGACCAAGAGGATGAAAGCTTCAAAATCAAATAAAGATTTCTTGAAACAAATGGAATTTGCCGGTAAGGAATAATTATTAGATCTGTTAAAAGCAGCATATTCAAATAGATAAAAATATAGTTTTAAAAAAAATCAAACGGTTAAATAATATTCTCCGTTTGATTTTTATTTGTGTTGAAAAAATCAAAAGATAGTGCTATAATAACAATGGAATAATTTCAGTTTTATTTTTTGAAAAATAGGAGAAATTTTCATGGAGACAAAGTCAGGTACAAACAAAAAATGGTTTATATTTGGAAGCATTATCGTTATTATCGCTATTTCAATTGCAGTTACTCCTATTCTGGTATCAAAGTACATGAAATCAAAATGGCAGGATGGTCCTAAATATAAAGTCAAAAATTTGCTTATGAATGTTGACGGGAAATTGAAATTATCAAAAGATGACTTTGTTTATTTGGTGGGCAATAATGAATTTTATTACTTCATCGAAAATTCGGAAAAATTTGACATGGGAAAATATATCGATAAAAAGGTTAGTGTTATAGCTAAAATGAGGGTTCCAAAAGAAGGCGATAATGTTGACGGTCATCCTATAAGACTTTTCTTAACTGTGGAAAAATTTATGCCTAAAGAAGGATACGTTCAAAAAATCACTTCGGTTGACACGGACAAAATATCAAAAGAAATTCAGGAAAAATTAAAACAAAAAACATTAAAAAAGATTAAGACAAGATTAGCGGTTAATGCTATTTTAAATAAACCGATATTGTTTGATGTTGTGGAAGGCAAAGTATCTTTTGAAACAAGAAAGAATTTGAAAGGTGTTGAAGTTGCGGTTGTGATAATTACGGATGAATTTGGCGATAATTTTATGATGATAGATAAGAAAAATAAATTAAAACAATTTGAAGGTAAAAACCTAATTTGTTTGGGAAGAGAGGTTTTGCCGCCAAAGAATATGCCGTTAGTTGTTGATGAAATTGCTTTTGAAATTTATGAAGTTTATAACGCTGAGTATCAACGGTTATGAAAATTCACAAATTTTTCACAACTTTTTCTATTGTTTTTCAGGCAGAGTTTGTATAATTTGTTTGAGAGAAAAATAGTAAGGAGGTAAAGAAGATGAAAAATATACTTGTTTTGGTGCTATCTCTTATATTGGCAGCGGGCAATGTAGGGGCATCTTTTTTAGATACTCCGTCACCTTACTCATTTGGTCCTGCCGGAAGGACAGTTTCTGATTTAAGAAATTTTGCGACTCCAAAAATGATGATTAATATATTGCCGAACAGACCTGTTGTTGCAACCGATTCTTCAGGCAATAGGGTTTATTATACCCCTGACGGAAAAATGTCGTTGAGCATATCAAAAGACGGTTCAATGAGTTTCTCATTGGGCGGGACGACTAAAAGCTTGGATTCCGAAGGGAATTTAACAAGCATAAGCACAAAAATTTCAGGGACAGATATAGCAGAAATAAAAAATGAATTTGGTGAATTACTTGGGTATAGACAGTATAACGCATCCGGTGCTATTTCAAAAGAGTATGACAACCAGGGAAATCTGACGAGAACATATAACTACGACAAATACGGAAAGACTCTAAGCTATATTTCTGATGAGATGTCAAAAACAAAAACTACATTTGATGAATTCGGAAGAGAAATAGCTATTTATGATGCGGACGGATATATTATATCTGCAAGTCAGTATCAGGATGTAAGCTACCAGAGAGGAGAAGATGGCAAAACTCTGAATGTAATAAAAAATGATCAAACCGGCAACGGTCTTTTGGTTTCCAGAGAAAATTACCAATACAAGAGAGAAAGCATTGATGCACCTTTGGAACTTGTTCATACAACAACTTTGTTCAACGAAAAAGGTTCTGCAACAGTTACCAAAGATGCAAACGGTTACGTAATTTCAAAGTTTGTGTATAAACAGGATTCAAACGGAAATGAAGTTTTATCAGAGATTGTAAACCCAAGAACCGGAGAAGTAACGTATTATCAAAACGGTAAGGAAGATAAAACGGTAAATTCCGAGGGTACTGTTATAAAACAATGTTTTTGGAACGGTTCAAAATTGATGTTTTCGGTTACTTTAGGAAAAGACGGGACTTGGTCTACAATAACAAGAAACACATATACAGAAGATGCAAAGAATAATGTTTATGATTCAACAGGCAATATTTTAGAATCAAGAGATCAGGACGGAAATCTTTTAGAAACATATGTTTACAGAGAAGGAGAGCCTGGACCTGACGGTAAAAAAGTACTTGCTTATGTTAAGAATGAACAAGACGATTCCATAACATACTATGATGAGTTGGGCAGACAAACTTATACCAAAGATAAAAATGGTGAAATAACAAAGGAATACAGTTGGAACGGCAGCACATTAGTATTTGTTTTTGACACAGCAACGCAAACCACAAAATGGTACAATCAAAGTATGGAAGATGTTTATACTACTTTCAATGACAGAATAATATCAAAAAATATTTATCATAACGGGCAGTTGATAGGTGTTTGGGATGCGACTACAAATAAATTAACTGTTATGAAAAACCAAACACAGTGGATAGTTCTTGAAAGTTATGGAGAGGAACCTTCGGCTACAGAAATTGTAAGAATAATATCTTTTTCAAGTCTTATAGAAAAGAAATATGCGGAAGGAGATATGGCGGATTTGGATTTAAATAGTCTTTTACAAGAGTATTTGAATTCAGCCGGTTCGGGTAATTAAAGAAGGGAGTGTTATGGACAGATTAACAGTAAACTTTTCCAGAAATACTGTGAGATTGTTGCACAAGCTTATCGCTTGTGTGATTCTTTCTTGTATTATAGTCGGTTCTGCAGAATCTGTAACATTTACAAACATTAATATATCTTTTGCGAGTTCAATAAAAATATCAACAGATACTTTGTTATCCCAATTTTTTTCAGTATCAACATTGCCGGTAAATGCTATATCTAAAATGTTTGTTGAAACGGTTATAAATAAAGTTGATATACAAACGGATTCATCACAAAAAAATAGAGATAAAAAAACGAAAGAAGGCAGCAGTGCTAGAGCATCTGTCGGTTATTCAATAATACCAGGTACTATTAATTCTTTGAGTTTTGGGGTTAAGACAAAATCTTTAAATGTGTTTAAAGATTTTGTTCAGGTTTTAAGACCGAAATTATTTAATTATCAGATTTTAGAGAGAGATAAAATCCGATACTTAGATTTGTTTATAAAATTTAATATAATATTGTTATTGCTATATATACTACTTACAAGGCGCAATCTCAGTGGCGACGATAATATTATAAATAAAATAAATAAAAATAATAAGATAGCTCGGCTTGTATAAAGCCGAGCTGTTTTGCGTTTTATACAACGCAAAATGGGGGTTAAAATGAATATATTTAAAAATCTTTTAAAGGAAATAACAAAAGAAAAAATTTTCCTTGGTTGTGCTAAAACAAGGGAATGGATTCTTTCCATGACATTCATGAAAGTTACGGCAATAGTCGTAATTAATTGTTTCCTTTTAACGTCTGTATATGGTCAAGCAGTTGCCTCTGTTATGGATAGTAACAGGGTAAATGCTCAATTTAAACAGATTTTTCAAGATTTTGAACTCCCATATAGCTACGGTAAAATTACATCTGTTAATTATAAAGGCAGCGACAAAGTTGTCATAAATATCCAAGATTTACATAGCCATCCGGAAGTTCAGAGAAATATCAGTAAAATTATTGAACTTTTCGATTCTAAATATGGCATTAAAAATATTTATCTTGAAGGTGCTTACGGACAATTGAGCACCAAATGGTTGAGTGGTACCAATGAAGATAAAGTAAAAAGTGCAATAATGGAAAAGTTAATGGATACCGGTCGTCTGACAGGTGCAGAATATTTTTCAGCTTCCCACAATAAAACTGAAATTATCAAGGGATTAGAAAATAAAGACCAGTATTTTGATAACTTAAAAAGATTTGGAACACTCTTGGAAAATCAAAATAGTATAAATTTCTTATTGGATGAAATACAGAAAACTGTAAAGAATCTGCAAAATAATTATTATAACAGACAGCAAAAAAAGATTGAAGAATTATCTGCAGGTTATGTTGCCGGACAAACAGATCCCAAAAAATATTTTGTATTGATGGCAAAACATGCCGAAAAACTCGGTGTGGATGTAAATAATTACGAAAACCTTTCATTATATATGCAGTTAATGGAAAGCCAGAAAAATATTGATTATACCAGAACAACGCAAGAATTACAGATGTTTGTTCTTAAGTTAAAAGAAGTATTACCTTATAATGCTTATAAAATGCTGGTTGATTCTACCCAGAATTTCCAGCAGATGGATAAATTGTATGGGTATATAATAAAACTTTCAAGGCAATATAATTTAAATCTTTCGGTTAATTTTCCCGAATTAGAAAAGTTTTTTGCTTATATGGAACTAAGCCAGAAAATCAATCCTTTACAACTTATAAAAGAAGAGCAAAATTTTAAAGATGAAATTAATGATAAATTTGCAACAAACAGATCCGAAGAAGAAGTGGTATTTTTAAGTAATTTTATCAAATATTACAGAGATTATTTAACAAGCAAAATAACTTCAGATGATTGTAAATATTATCAGGCAAATATAGATAAATTCAAAAATTTATGGGTAAAATATATTGACAACAGGCAAATAGTTGCAATGGCTGATTATGAATCAATTTCCGATAAATTTTACGAAATTAACTTAGAAAGAAACAATTACTTCTTGCAAAATATGGATGGAATTGTAGGTGCAAATAAACTTAATGAAAATATTACAGGTAGCAGTGAACTTGAAAAAGTTATGGCATCACTAAAAGATGCAAAAGATATATATATAGTAATTACCGGTGGATTCCATACTCAAGGTATATCTGATTTACTTTCACAAAACAATGTAACAAATATGGTTATTACTCCAAATGTAACGGGTGATACAAAATTAGCAGAAGAAACTTATTATAAGATAGCACAAGAACAAAGCAAGATAAATTTTCAGGCTTTGGCAACTCTGCCTATTACATTACAAAATCCGCAAATAACGAATATTACTGAAATTGGAGATAACAAGTTTTCATTTACAGTTGTTGATAAAACAGCCAGATACGTAGGTGAAATGGTTGTTGTTGATAATATAGGAACAGTTACAAGTTTTGAACAAGTAGGTTCACAGGACGAAACAAGTAAACCTCAGAAATCAATCAGTACAATACAGAAGACATTAAAAGCATCACTTGGATTGTCAATATTTTTTGGTATTGCGACTTTAGTTACTCTACCTATACTTATATTTACAGGTACTTTACCTATTGTTATTATTATCACCGGATTGTTAACTACTACAAGTTCAATAACATTTTTAGGTATTAAAAAACATTTGGATGTACAGCAGGAATCGTTACAAAAAGCTCAAGAACAATCAGCGGAAGATACAATTATAATGTCTGATGGTGATAAAAAAGAATTATTAAAGAGTATTTTAAATGCAATATCTGAAAATACAAGAAACAGATTTTTGAAGGTTGCAGGATTAGCCGATATCGATGCCATAGATAGTTTATCCCAGGATCAAATAAACAACATTTTTGCTCTTAACGGCAAAGGTGAGTTGTTTGATGCAACAAGTGGTCAAATTAAGATAAATCCGAATTTATTAAAATCTTTTTTTGATGATAATAAAAATGTAAAAAATACAAATTTACTGGAAGCATTTATTTCACATGAATTAAGGCATGTAAAATATCCTTGGATGCTTGAAGAGATGGTAGGTTTTGGTGATGTATTTGATTTTATATCTGCAAAAGTAAGAAATTCAATAAGAAGTAAAATTAATGCCGGACAAAGCATAAACGAAATTGATCAGAGTATTTTAACTGCTTTTTATAATTTTATGCAGGAACAGGCAAAAATAAAAGGTTTTACTTTTAATAGAGACAGCAAATTTACTCGTACACAGGTAAATTTGGCAAAATTATTAACAGGATTTAAATTTGTACAATTGGGTATGGGTAAAGGTAAACAGGGTTCTGTACAACTTGCCGCTACTCAATTATTGTCTTCAATGGACGCTACAAAAGAAGGTTTATTTTTAACTACAAAAAATGATGCTGTTGTAGAAAGAGATGCCCAAGCTTTGGCGGAATTTTTAAATTCACAAGCAATGAAAGATGTTGTTAAAGAAAAAGGAATTAATCCGCAAGTTGGTTATTTTACACAAGACAGGTTTATCTTAATATCTTATAAAGACGGAGTAAGAACTGTTACTCAATTTAAAAATTTACAAGAATTACAGCAACAGACTAACGTTATATTTGGTACAGCAACAAACATTGTTTTTGCTTATATGAGAAATGAAATTAATTCTGCCAGAACATGGAGCGGAATAATGGATGAAGCAGATGCAGCCCTTGTGGATGAGGCAAATGTACCACTCATAGTTACCGGTAAAACAAAAAAAGAAGATGCCGAAATCAATATTTTAATAGCAGAAATGGTAAATAATGTTGCTGTTGAATTGCTTGAAAAATATGGTGATTCGGACAACAGTATATATGAAATAGAAAACGGAACAGTTAAACTTAAAAGTTTTGTTTCTGCAGATAGTCCGTATTATGAAGAACTCAAAAAAGCTTTGAAAGAAAGATTCAATATTGATGTTGTTGATGCTAATATTGTTGACGGTGTTCAAGGCGTTATATTTGAAAGATATTTAGATTTTAAATTCAGACAGGGACTTTCAAGAGCATTAATTGCAAATGTTTTCCATAAGGTTTCTGATGGAAAAAATAATATCAATTACAATGGTAAAGCTGTTATTGTTGATAAAAATAGCGGTACGATTAAACACGGTCAGAGTGAAAGTTATTTAGCTCCGTTTATTGCCATTGCAAACGGATTAAAACCGGAAGCAGAAACACTTATTGAAGACCAAATAACTTTAGTAGCCGGTCTCAAAGCAGTTTTTGGAACAGATTTGGGAAGATTGGCCGGTACTTCAGGCTCATTAGTTTTAAATTCCGATTTTCTTGAACAAGTATATGACAAGGAAGTTCTTAATTTGGATGAAGACGGCGGAGAAGCACAAATTAATGCTATAGATAATGGGACAGTTATATTAAATACAGAAGATCAAAAAAATAATTATATTGCAGATATTATAAAAGCAGTAAAGAAAATAAGAAACAATATTGCTCCGCTGGTCAGAGTTGATTCAATTGCACAGGGGGAAGAATTTATTCATGCAATTACTGCTGATTCTCAATATAGAAGATATAATGTATCCAAAATAATAGAAGATTATAAAAAAGCCAAACAGAGAAATGCACAATTTAAATATCCGGAAAATATAACATCAAACTCTGTAATATTGGTAGATGCCTTGCTTAAAGAAGAATTAGGTGAAGACTTTAGAGATTTTATACAGTATTGTATCAGAAAAGGTGCAGTTATAGTAAACACAAACGTTATTGCGACGGGCGAAAGTTTCAGAGGATATATTTTCGGTATAGATGCCGGAACACCGAGTGCTATAACAAAAAAACAATTTTCCGGAAGACCTGCAAGAAGTGATGATAAAGGTTTATATTTTAAAGTTTATTCTATCCAGGGTCTTAGAAATATCAGAAATGAAAAAACCCAAAATCTTATTGGTCAATTGCAAGGCAGTGCAATATCTTATGAAAGAGGCAGTTTTACAATCAATGAAGATTTAACAGATGAAAATAAAGAAGCAGTTAGAGTCTTGCTTGGAAATGAAGCAGAAAAATATATAGTTAAAGAAGAAGGTAAACAAGACGACTATAAAGATTATGCTTTAATTTTTGCCATTAGAAATCAGGCAAATAATATTTCAGTAAATAAACAGATGTCAAAATATTTAGCCAGAATTTCTAAAATAGAAGAAATTCAGGATGGTGAAAGCTTGGCTTCATCTGTTATGCAGGCAACGGATGATAAAATATCATTTTTTAGAGAAAAAATTGAAAAAATTATTTCAATGTACAGAGACGGCAATTCTGAATGGCATATGATAGAATTCGGCAGAATATTAACAGAAAAAGATTATCTCAGAATAGGAAAATTAAATTCAGATAATAAAAATATAACGGATGACGAAGCAAAACTTCTCGGTCAGAAAATAGTTGAAATAGTAAGACAGCAGAAACTTACTCTTTTGCAGCAGAGGAAAATTGAATTTATAAACGGTATAGCCGATGCTGAAGATAATGAATCATTTTTTCAGAGCAATAATTGGATTCAATGGTTATTGCAAAAGGCTCATATAAATACAAGAAGTGATAATTCCGGTCGTTTTTACCGCATAGCCAACGAATATTTTGCAAAGATACAGAAAGAAAAAGGTGCAGGTTTAAGATATAAAGGTTTAGAAAAAACATTTTCAATGAAGTCTTTAGTTTTGAATATTTTAGGAAAATCACACAAAATTTTTGCAATAATTTTAAAAATAACGGATGTAGTTGCACCATGGCTGCCTATAGTAGCTACAGGTACAATTGTGACTTTAACATTATCTCTAGGCGTAACGGCAGGAGTTTCCGTAGGTATAGTCCCTCTTTTAATAATAGCAGGATTATCTTTGGCTTTGTATGGCGGGAAAAAATTATTTTTGGATAAATTAAATCAATATCAGTCAACTCAAAATTATGATACGGCTACTTCAAAGTTTTTTTATGAAGCATCAGCAGGAAAAAAAGCAGTTAAAGGCACACTTAATAAAGCAATCACAAGTATTGCTGTTACGTGTCTTTATTCTTCAATTGCATTGATGGCTATAGGATTATTTGCTTCTGTAGCAGGTGTTTCTCTTATGGGGATAGGTATAGGATTTGCTTTGGTAGGTCTGGTACTTGTTGCAATTGCAATGGCAATTAATGCTAAAAATATTAAAACAATATCTAAACAAAATACAATAAATGAGAAGAGTCATATAAATACGGGGCTTGCAACCGGAGCTGTTTTAGGCTTAATAGTTGCAGGCATAGTAAAACTTGCAACGGTCGGATTATTTGCTTCATTAGGAGTGTTTGCATTACCGGTATTAATTGTTGCCGGTATTGTTGCATTCGGAGCATTCATTGCAGTTCAATACGGAGATAGATTTAATCTTGTAAGCTCAAAAGATACCTTGAAGTGGGGTGCATTAGGTTTTGTCGGTTCAGTAGGAGTTGCTCTCTTTTTAGCTTTTGTCGGTATTTCCGCTATTGTTCCGGTAGTCGGTGTAGTAGTTGGGGCTATTGTTGCTTTAGGATTAATTGGCACACACATATGGTCAAAAAACAGAAAAATTGTAGAAAAACCAATCAGTAAATTTCTAGGTAAAGCAAATACGACGAAGTCTGTATTTGTTAAACTGGCTTCAAATATAATGTTGGTATCAGTTGGAGTATCGGCAGTAGGTATTTTAATATCCAAAATTGCAGTATTAGCTGCAGTTTCACCATACATACTTCCGTTAATAATTGTAGGTGCTGTAGGAGTTTTGGGCTTTATATACAGAAAAGAAATTATATTTGCTTTTAAACAAATACCTACATTGATTAAAAAATTCAAAAATTTTGGTAAAAAGAAAAATTTGCCAAAAAGAATAGTTGTTTTGCCGCAGGATTCACCGCTTAAATCGGAAGGTTTAATGAATGGTGATGCTGTTGTATCAATGGAAACTTTTAAAAAAGCTGTTCAGAAAGTTGTAGATGCAAAAAGAGCAAGGATAATAGAAAAAGACAAAATTGATAATTTCTTTGATAAAATCAGCAATTTTTTTACAAAAAATAAATTTGTAGGAAATATTTTAGGCAGCAAGAAAGTTTTCAAATTTGCAACCGCTGTTACGGCCGGCGTTGCAACAACTATGATGATGACAAGCAGGGTGCAGGCTATGGAAACAGCTGCACAAACCCAGGAAATGACCCAAGAAGATATTTTAAATATGTTGAGAGAAGCCGGGCTTACAGAAGAAGATTTGGCAAATGTTGAACAAGAATTAGCAAATAGCAGTGAAGTTGGTACTGTTTCTGATGCAAGCGGAGTTACAACAATTGAATATTCCAATCAACCAATAAAAGAAGAATTACAAGCTTTACAACAATTGTTAATGAATGCTAAAACAGAAGAAGAAAAAGTATCAGTACAAAAACAAATAGAAAACCTTTTAGGCATAGCAGCAATGCCTTTAAACGATAAAGCAAATTTCTTCGCATTCTTATCAGAAGGCGGAGATATTTTTAACTGTGCTACCGATGTTGTTTCAAAAGTTATGAGATCAAATCTTTCAGGTTCAACAATAGGTGCAATGTATTTAACGGATGCTATTCTCGGAGATATATATACGGATGAAAATAATATTTACACAAGTATGGGTACTATAGAGGACATTCTTTCTTCCCAAACAGGGGAAACCTACAGAGGTTATGAAATAGGAACTGATGGATTGAGTGAATCATTATCTCAAATTGGTGATAATATAATTGCGCATGTTACAGGGGATCATTACATATATGTAGAAAAGGTATCGGAAGGTATGATATCAATACAGGATGGTGATTCGACAATTAAGGTGTCTGAAAACGATCTTCTAAAATATATGCAGTCAACTTATGCTTGGGAGAAAGGAGCGATATTAACAACCAAAAATATAGTTAACGGCAAAGCTTTAAGTGCGGAGACAATGCTAGGTATAAGAGGTGCTGAAGGAGAAGAAGAAACTCCGACAGAGGAAGCACCTCCTGTAGAAGAGACGCCGCCTGCAGAGGAAACACCCGCACCGGTCGTTGAAGAACCGGTAGTTGTTGAAGAGACTCCGGTCGTTGAAGAACCTGTAGTTGTTGAAGAGACCCCGGTCGTTGAAGAACCGGTAGTTGTTGAAGAAACACCGGTCGTTGAGCAAGCACCTTCATTGGATAACGAAAAAGAAGAAGCAAAGAGGATAATAAACGGGTTAAGCAATCTGAGTGAAAATCAGAAATTAACATTTATAGAACAAGTTTATAATTCAGATAGTATTGATGCTATAAACAGAATAGTGGAGAAAGCAAAAGACGCAGATGAATCAGCAAGAATTGCACAAGAAGAAGCTGAAAGACTTGCAGCTGAGCAGGCGGCTGAACAAACCCCACCAGTAGTCGAGGAAACACCGGTTGTTGAGGAAACCCCAGTAGTCGAGGAAACACCGGTTGTCGAAGAAACACCGGCACTGGTTGAAGAAACACCTTCATTTGAAAGAAGCGTTGGAGCAGTTATTGATGCATTGGGTATAACATTACCATCAGGTTTTACTTTATCTTCCGGTTTAACAAGCAGTATTTTATCCCAGGAAATACAATCCGGTGATACTCTACAGACATGGGCAACAAGAGTCTCCGGATTATTTTCATCTCAAATACAATCAGAAATTGATCAGTACAATTTACAAAAGGCGGAAGAAGATTTGGAAGATGCAAAGACAGCAGCAAAAGCAACAATAGACGGACTCAGTAATTTAACACAGGATCAAAGAAATACATATAAAACGAATATAGATGCAGCGACAACCCAGTCTGAAATAGACGGTATAGTATCAGAAGCAACTAAGTCGA
>JAQTSO010000071.1 GCA_028711215.1 Endomicrobiaceae bacterium
TTAATATCAAGTTTTTTTTCAAGTTCGTCAAGTAAATCCAAGAGGTCACCGCCCTCTCTGTCAAGTTTATTAACAAAAATAATAACAGGGGTTTTTCTCATTCTGCAAACTTTCATCAACTTTTCAGTTTGTTCTTCAACACCTTTAACACTGTCAACAACAAGTATAACACTGTCAACTGCTGTAAGCGTCCTATATGTATCTTCAGCAAAATCTTTATGTCCCGGTGTATCAAGTAAGTTTATTTTCAAGTCTTTATACTCAAAACTCATCACAGCTGTTGCAACCGAAATCCCGCGTTGTCGTTCAATTTCCATAAAATCAGAAATAGTACTTTTCTTGATTTTATTTGATTTAACAGCACCTGCCGTTTGTATTGCTCCGGCAAATAGAAGAAACTTCTCCGTGAGCGTAGTTTTTCCCGCATCAGGATGACTAATGATTGCAAATGTTCTTCTTTTATTACTTTCGTCAATTATACTCATTTTCTCCACACCAATAAAAATACCACTCGCCTGTACGGCGTGTGGCACTCTTTTATAAATCCACCAGCCTCTAAATTATTGCAAGTTTATTGTAGTAAATATTCTCTTCATTGTAAATATTTAAAATAACCTCAAGAATTTCAGTAAACTATATAAAGATTGTGTTATTACTCAACAAATGATAGTATGATTCTAAGATAATATTAGAATATGAGTTGTTTGTTAATTTTATAACAGAAAATTAAGAACTTTTGATTTTAAAATTATAATTGCGCATCCGTCACATTTATTAAATATGATATAAAGAATGCAAATTCTTTATATTCCCCTGTGCCGTATTCTTTTCAAACAGAGAAATTATTTAATTTTTATTGGTGATAAAAAGTTTTAAATGCTCTGAGCATCGGGCATTGCACAAATACTCGTATTCATTGCATAACTAAATAAAATTTTTGTTTACCGGCACTGATTGCCAAAGGATACTTATTATGATTAAAAATAACGGATTAAAAATAGACGATCTTCATTCCGAGCTCCCCATTATTCAGGGAGGCATGGGGATTGGAATATCCGGAGCAAATTTAGCCGCTGCTGTTGCCGAAGAAGGAGCAATAGGAGTTATATCATCTGTAGGATTATGTGCATTAAATACTGATCCAAACATGGATAATAAAACAGCAAGCAAAGAAATTTTTAAAAAAGAAATACGCCGTGCAAAATCAATGACAAAAGGTATATTAGGCGTAAATATAATGGTTGCTATTTCAGACTTCGACGAGCTTGTAAATATTGCAGTCAATGAAAAAGTAGATTTAATAATTATCGGCGGCGGATTGCCTTTAAAAAATCCCGTAAGAAAACTTGGGAACATAAAAACAAAAATTTTATTAAAAGTATCTTCTGCCAGAGCTGCAAATCTGGTTTTTAAATATTGGGAAAAAAATCATAGTAATATACCTGACGGTGTCGTTGTTGAAGGTCCTTTAGCAGGAGGACATTTAGGCTTTAAACCTGACAAAATAGATGATCCTCAAAATAGACTGGAATGTTTAATTCCTGAAGTAATTCAGGCAGTAATTCCCTTTAGAAATAAATTCAAAAAAGATATTCCCGTAATAGCAGCCGGCGGTATATATACCGGAGCTGATATGTGCAAATTTATGAAATTAGGTGCCAATGCCGTTAAAATGGCAACAAGATTTGTAGCAACAAATGAATGTGATGCCGGTAATGAATTCAAACAAGCATATGTAAACTGTAAAAAAGAAGATATCGGAATTATACAAAGTCCCGTCGGACTTCCAGGAAGAGTTATAATGAATGATTTCACAAGAGAAATAGTTGCCGGAGCCAGAAAACCATTCAACTGTCCGTGGCAATGTTTAAAAAACTGCAATTATAAAACTGCCCCTTATTGTATTTCTACTGCATTGGCAAATGCTAAAATAGGAAACCTTAAAGAAGGTTTTGTATTTGCCGGTGCAAACGCATATATGGTTGATAAAATAATCTCCGTTAAAGAACTTATTAAAAATATTATGCAGGAATACAACATGGCTTGTAGTATGTAAAAGTACAAACCGCACATAAAAAAAGCAAAATATAGAAATGTTTTTTAATATTAAATTCGTTATAATTTATGTTGAGAAAAAATTATTTTTTCTCAAACGGATAGATAATTTTCCAATCATTCTTCATGCTTACAACAGTCCATCCTTTGGATAGTGCTTCGTCAAGACCTTTGTCAAATGGATCAATGAACTTCCTGTCATATGCCCACTCACGTTTGTCGTCGTCATGATGAACATAAAGACAAAAACTGACACCACTGCCTGCGGAAGTCCATTGCATCATCGGCAGGTCATTATCAGAATTTCCAAACGAGGCAATCGGGCGACGTCCTATATGAGACTGAATGGCTAATGGTTTTCCTTTGCCTGCTGTCATACTGTTCAATTCAGGTATACCAACAATAACCGGCTTACCATTTTGAAATTCAAATTTAGTTTTTATGCTGCTTCCAATCACTTGTTCCGGCGGAATACCATAAACCTTTTCAGCCCACGGACGCATGAAATCGCTACTACCGCCTGAAACAATAAAAATTTTGAAGTCATTCGCACGTAAATAAGCAAGTAGTTCAAGCATTGGCTGAAGTGTCATATCTGTATACAACCGATTTGTTTTGGAATGTTTAGCAACAGCAATCCAGTCAGTCACGGCTTTTTCATATTCATCAGTTGTTATTCCTGACTGCGTGGCTAAAACCATTGCCAGAAGATCCTTATTAGCATCATTAATATTTACAGGAGCAGAGTTTATATCGCCTTTAATCACGGAAGCAAAAGGCTCAGTATTTTTCCATTGCGGATTTTGTGAAGAAAGTGCTTTGATACGCTCAAATATAAAGGCACACTGGAAGGGCAGAGGTCGTTCAGACCAAAGTGTACCGTCGTTGTCAAAAGTAGCAATACGCTCCTCAATCGGCACAAAATCCTTTGACCCGGGTTTTGTCACTTTCTCAACAAAAGCAATTATTGCCTTCTTCGGTGCTGTATCGTTCCATGACGATAGCGGATCAGCTAAAACAGTATTTGCGAATAGAAATAATAAAAGAATACTTTTCAAAATTATTTTTTTCATTAATATCTTCTCCTATTAAATCAACTTACTTATTGAGCAAGTTTTTTAATTTTGACTGCATCTCCGGAGTTAATTGTTTTATCAATTCCGCATTATATGAACCACCGGTCATCGGCATAATTGTTGAGTCCTTAGTCGGGTTATTATTAGATATATCGGCACCGAGTATCTGCTGCGCCGCAACTGAATATTCACGAGATTTGTAAGCCGGTGTTCCTTTTTTTACTGCCGGATCAACATTTGTTGTAACGATTGAAATCGTATTGTCACTGTTAAGATATATTTCAAAAGTACGGAACTGTTGAGGAAAATCCCTTAATGATGAAGTTTCAACTTCCCAGAACCCTTTCACAGGATCATCTGATTTAAATGCTTTAACTGTATTTAAATGACGATGCCCTGAAATCCACATTATTAAATTAGGATGGCTTTGAAGTTCAGCAATAAGATTTGGTAAAGTTACGGCATTTTGAGGATCAACCCACCATCCCATTTCTGATCTTGGTGCAGTTACTTCAACGTCTATCGGGATATGTGCAGAAATAATCATAAGCTGACCGGCAGAATCACCGTCTGCAAGTTCTTTTTTAAGCCAGTCCCAACGTGCCTGATCAAGAAAACCATGCCCGTGAATATCGGCAGAACCGTCATTTTCATTTTGTGTATCGTCAAGAACAATAACTTTTATAGGTACAGAAGACTTCGGCACAAAACTGTAACAAGCAAAGCCTTTCTCAGCATCTGCCAAGTTAAAACCGTGACCGACAGGATTTGATGTTGTGTTAAAAAATTCTTTCAACCATTCCGTTCTCAAAAGCGAACGGCGGTTTGAATCGGCAACAACTTTTGGAGGATTCTTAAAATCTGCTACTGGACCGGCAAATTTTATGTCACCATAAGGAGTAGAGCCGTCTATCAAGCCGGTATAGAAATCTTGATTATTTATGAAAGCCGGATTTGTTAATACATCTCCGGTAGCAAAAACTGTATCGCTTATATAAGACTGCCTAAGGTCTTTTCTAATACCATAGTCTACAGGGATTGATCCGACATAGAAATGATCATGATTGCCAAGTGTCTGATACCATGGAATAGTCTTATCAAGCCCTACAGCTTTAAAAGGTTTCTGATAATCAATTTTCTTAGCTCCTAAATTAGCACCGGAGCTTGGAGTAATAACCTTACCGTCAATAACATCTATATACCATCTTGTTTCATTGTATTGAGTATTGTTAGCGGCATCACCAAGAGATATTCCGAAATCAAACGGGTTTATTTTATGAAGAGCATTAACCGTCTGAACTACTGCATCTAAAACCTGAGTTGTATAAAGCATACTTCCTGAATACAATGATGCTCCGATAGCCATTTTTGCATGTAAACGTTGAACATATATCAGTTGATTAGGAGCTTCTTTGTCGGTAATATGAATATCGCTTATAGTAAAAAAACTTAAAAGTTTTTCTTTTTTAGTAACTGCCGAGCTGTTATAATCAACCGGCATAATATCTGTTCGTGTTACTGATTTGAGAGGAGCACCAAATGTCCATTTACCATAGCCGTATTTTTTATATTTTGAAATATCATAAAGATTAATTTCTGTCGAAGGTTTAGTCTCCGGAACTACCGTACGCTGTAGTGTAGTAAAAACATCGGAATCAATCGGGTATCCTTTCGGTTCTTGTTGATTTTTTGCGCCAAATCCCGTTGAAGAGAAAACCAGCATACTCATTAAAAAAAATAAATGGATTTTTGCATAACGATAGAATTTTTTCACAATGTATCTCCCTTTGCAATAATATTTTAAGATTTTATTATCACTATTTTATCTCTTTAATTTTACTTAAGCAACTTATAAATTGTTGTTAAAATAGTTTCTTATTTAAGAATTAAAAATATTGTACCGATATATTATGGTTTTATTAATCAAGTATACGATTAATAAATTCAAAATCAAAAACTCTTGATATATATTAAGAGATAATATATAATACTATATATGAATAAAAACATATTAAAAGATACTATGTTATCTGCTAATAAATTTTTAGAAGATTTTAATCCTTCTAAAATATCGGAAGGCATTTCCGACAGATTAAAACAAAGACGCCTTGAGCTTAACCTCACTCAGTCCGCTCTGTCTAAAATGTCAGGCGTAAGTCTAGGAACATTAAAACGATTTGAAAATAAATGTGAAATTTCTCTTAAATCTCTTATTAAACTTGCCATATCACTAGATGCATCTGATGATTTTAAAAAAATTTTTACAAAGCAAAATTTTGAAAATATTTCAGATGTAATAAATACCAAAAACACCGTTAAACGCCAAAGAGGCAGAAAAAATGTTTAAGAAATTAAATTCATTGTCTGTTTATATTCAAAAGAAAAAAATCGGAACACTGGCTGTCACTTCCGATAATGTATGCGCATTTGAATATGATGCCAAGTGGCTGGAAAACGGTTTTTCTGTTTCCCCCTTTTATTTGCCTTTACAGAAAAAAGTTTTTATAAGCAAACAAGACCCTTTTGACGGATTGTTCGGAGTTTTTAACGACAGCCTGCCTGACGGCTGGGGCAGATTACTTATAGACAGAATTCTTCTTAAAAATAAAATTACTCCGACATCATTAACACCGATAGAACGCTTAAGCATTGTAGGCTCTAACGGAATGGGTGCTTTAAGTTATCAACCTGAAAATTACATAAATACGGAACACGATGTTTCAGATTTAAAGTATCTTGAAAAAGAAGTTAATAAAGTTATTAATGACGACTATTCGGGGGACATAGAAGCATTAGTCACTAAAGGCGGTTCATCCGGCGGAGCAAGACCAAAAGTATTGATTAAAATAAATAATGAGGATTGGATAGTAAAATTTAAATCTTCCTCAGATCCAAAAAATATCGGAGAACTTGAATACAATTATTCTTTATCTGCAAAAAAATCAAAAATTGAAATGCCTGAAACAAAACTCTTTGACAATAAATATTTCGGTATTAAAAGATTTGACAGAGAAAACGGAAAAAAAATTCACATGCATACATCAGCCGGTTTACTTAATGCCAGCCACAGAATACCGTCGCTTGATTACAAAACTTTAATGGAAGCGACTTTTGCCTTAACTAAAAACATTACTGAAGTAACAAAAATATACCGTCTTATGGTTTTTAATGTTTTAACATCAAACAAAGATGACCACTCAAAAAACTTTTCATTTATTTATAAAGATAATCAGTGGCAGTTATCTCCTGCTTACGATTTAGTTTATTCCGATGGATTTAACGGACAACACACTACAACCGTGCTTGGCGAAGGCAATCCTAAAAAAGAACATCTGTTCGCTTTAGCAAAAGAAATCGGACTTGCAAAAAAAACTTATGAAAATATTTTTGATGAAGTATTTGAAAACACTAAAAATATCAGAAAACAGATAAAAATAATAAAATTTTAACTTTAAAATTAAGTATAATAAAATAATAGAAATTTTCAGGAGATTATATATGATAACAGTAGATAAAAACTTATGTCCTCAAAACCACCGTTGCCCTGCAATAAAAGTTTGTCCTGTAAATGCCATCTCGCAAAAAAATTATGAACTTCCCGAGATAGACCAGGCAAAATGTATTAAATGCAATAAATGTATAAAATACTGCCCGATGGG
>JAQTSO010000020.1 GCA_028711215.1 Endomicrobiaceae bacterium
CTTTCTTCCAACATTTTTATCATTTCATTGCCTACAACTCCGGTAGCTCCGACCACCGCAACTTTATACTTCTTCATTTTCTCATCCACTCCTTAACAATTAATTATTTTTAATTTTATTATTTGTCGTTAAAGACTTCTCAGTTTTAGCCGAAACAAAGTAATTGCAAGTTGACGTGTACGAAAGTGAAACGGTACATGAGACTTGCAATTACAAAGTTGTAGGCAAAAATGTGAAGTCGCTATATATTATAAATTGTTTGCGATCAAATCCCCGACCTGCGTCGTAGACAACCCCATCTTCCCTGCCGCCATACTCTTAATCTTACCGCTTGCCAACGCTTTAACGACAGAATCTTCTATCATCTTAGCTTCTTTAGATAATCCTAAAGTATCAAGCATCATTGCGCCTGCCATGATTGCAGCCAAAGGATTTATTATATTTTGTCCTGTATATTTCGGTGCAGAACCGCCCATCGGTTCAAACATTGAAACACCTTCAGGATTTATATTTCCTCCTGAAGCAATACCCATACCACCCTGAATCATAGCTGCCAAATCTGTAATGATATCGCCGAAAAGATTGTCTGTTACTATAACATCAAACCATTCCGGATTTTTTATCATCCACATACATGTTGCATCAACATGAGCATAATCAAGTTTAATATTTGAATATTGTTTTGCTCCCATTTCTCTGAATGCTCTTTCCCACAAATCAAATGCATATGTTAAAACATTTGTTTTTCCGCACAATGTTAATTTATTGTCTTTATTTCTTTTTTTAGTAACTTCAAAAGCATATTTCAAGCATCTGTCAATACCAAATCTTGTATTGATTGATTCCTGAACAGCAACTTCATTTGGAGTATTCTTTCTGACATTACCGCCTGCTCCTACATATAAACCTTCTGTATTTTCTCTGACGACAACGAAATCAATATGTTCAGGACCTTTTCCTTTTAAAGGACATTCAACATTAGGATAAAGTTTAACCGGTCTTAAATTAATATATTGATCAAGTTCAAATCTGAGTCTCAGCAAAATACCTTTTTCAAGTATTCCCGGTTTTACGTCAGGATGACCGATTGCACCTAAAAACATCGCATCAAATTTTTTAAATTCTTCAACTACCGAATCAGGCAGAACTTCACCTGTTTTTTTGTACCTTTCTCCGCCTAAATCATAATTAACAAAATCAAATTTTAAATTTGATTTTGCTGCAACTGCTTCAATAACCTTCACTCCTTCATTTAATACTTCCGGTCCTGTCCCGTCACCTGGTAATAGAGCTATTTTATATATTTTGCTCATTATTTTCCCCCTTTTGCTATATACGGCAACAATCCGCCTGCTTTAATCAATTTCTGCATAAAATCAGGAAACGGTTGTGCTTTATATGTTTGTTTTTTTGTTAAATTTTTTATTTCGCCCTTAACTAAATCTATTTCTATCTGATCACCGTTTGATATTGCATCAACAGCTTCATTTGACTCCAAAATCGGCAGACCTATATTTATTGAATTTCTGAAAAATATTCTGGCAAATGATTTTGCAATTATTGCCGATACGCCTGCTGCTTTTATCGATATCGGAGCATGTTCTCTTGAAGAACCGCATCCGAAATTTTTATCTGCAACTATAATATCGCCTTTTTTAACTTTTTTTACAAAATCTTTATCAATATCTTCCATACAATACTTTGCAAGCACACATGGATCTATTGTATTCAAATATCTTGCAGGAATAATTTCATCTGTATTAACATTTGAACCGTATTTATGAACATAACCTTTTAACATCATTTTATTTGCCATTTTATATTTCCCCATTATTTAATTTCACTTGGATCTGCAACATAACCTTTGATTGCAGAAATAGCTGCAACTGCAGGACTTGCCAAATAAACTTCCGATTTAACATGTCCCATTCTACCGACAAAATTTCTGTTTGTAGTAGAAACACATCTTTCACCGCTTGCAAGTATTCCCATATGTCCGCCTAAACACGGACCGCATGTTGGTGCAGAAACGATACAACCTGCATCCATAAATATTTTAAGCAAGCCTTCTTTTAAAGCATCTGAATAGACTGACGGAGTTGCGGGTATAATCAATGTTCTCACATTAGGATTGACCTTTTTATTTTTCAATATTCCTGCGGCTATTCTTAAATCTTCTATTCTTCCGTTAGTACAAGAACCGATTACAACCTGATCTATGTAGGTTTTCTTAAATGACTTTACAGCTTTTGAATTTGACGGCAAAAACGGTGCCGATACCTGAGGATAAATTTTTGAACAATCTATCTCTATGATATCTGCATATTTTGCATCTTTATCACTTTCAAAAACTTTAAATTTTCTTAAAGCCCTTTTTGAAACATAATCCAATGTTTTTTTATCTACATGAAATATTCCCGATTTCCCGCCTGCTTCAATTGCCATATTTGCCATTGTAAATCTTTCATGCATAGGCAGTTTATCTATAACTTCACCTACTAGTTCCATTGTTTGATATAATACACCGTCAACACCTATCTTTCCGATCGTATAAAGAATTAAATCTTTTCCGCCAACCCATTTATTCAATTTGCCTTTATAAACAAACTTAACTGTTTGCGGAACTTTAAGCCAGATTTTACCTGTTACCATTGCAGCTCCGATATCGGTTGAACCTACACCGGTCGCAAATGCACCCAATGCTCCGTAAGTGCAGGTATGCGAATCTGCCCCGACAACTATATCTCCGGGAACAACGATGCCTTTTTCAGGAAGCAAAGCGTGTTCAACTCCAACATTGCCGCCTTCATAGTAATGCTTAATTTTTTGTTCATGTGCAAATTCTCTGACATATTTAACCTGCTGGGCACTGTTAATGTCCTTATTCGGAGTAAAATGATCCATAACCAAAGCGATCTTGTTTTTATCAAAAACTTTTTTTGTGCCGGTTGCTCTGAACTCTTGTATTGCCAGAGGAGCCGTAACGTCGTTTGATAAAGCTATATCAATTTTTGGCTCAATAAACTCTCCGGGCTCTACAAATTTTTTACCGCAGTGATTTGCTAAAATTTTTTCAGTAATAGTTAAACCCATTATTATTTCCCCTTTTGCATAACAACTATCTTGTTTATTGCATGTATATATGCTTTTGCACTTGCTTCTGTGATATCGGTCGAAGTACCTTTACCTGTATATGTTGAATCTTTATACTTCACTTTTATATTTACTTCACCTTGTGCATCCTCACCGCCGGAAACAGCTCTTAAAGAATAATCAACTAATTCTACTTTCATTTTTGTAATCTTATCTATAGCCTGATAAATAGCATCTACCGGACCTGTTCCGCATGAAGCTTCCTGAATGGTCGAAACATGTGATTTATCAGTTTTATGCAGTCTGACAGTTGCTGTAGGAATTACATTAACCCCTGATGTTACGTTAACGTAATCAATAGAATATGTTTCTTGTACTCCGGAAATACCTTCTTCTATCAAAGCAACTATATCATCATCAAACACACATTTTTTCTTATCTGCTAAACCTTTAAATCTGTCAAATAAAGACTCCAGTATCGCGGGTTCTAAAGTGTAGCCTAAATCTTTAATTCTCTTTGAAAAAGCATGTCTTCCCGAATGTTTTCCCAAAACCAACAAACTTTCAGGAACACCAACTGTTTCAGGCAACATAATTTCATAAGTGTTTCTGTCTTTTAACATGCCGTCCTGATGTATGCCGGATTCATGTGCAAAAGCATTTGCACCCACTACGGCTTTATTCGGCTGTACAATAATCCCCGTAATATTAGAAATCAATTTGCTTGATTTATAAATTTCTTTTGTTTTCAAATTGTATCCGACATTGTAATAATATTCTCTGGTTTTTAACGCCATTACAATTTCTTCAATTGCAGCATTGCCTGCCCTTTCACCTATCCCGTTAACCGTGCATTCAACCTGTCTTGCACCGTTTAAAATAGCAGACAGTGAATTCGCAACCGCCAAACCCAAATCATTGTGGCAATGAACACTTATTATTGCTTTGTCTATATTTGGTACATTTTTCTTTATTGTTGCAATTAATCCTCCAAATTCTTCAGGCATTTTATAGCCTACAGTATCGGGAATATTCACAGTTGTTGCACCTGCATCTATAACGGCCTCAACAATACTGCACAAATATTTCACATCACTTCTGCTTGCATCTTCTGCCGAAAACTCAACATCATCACAATATTTCTTAGCAAATTTAACGGCTTTAACTGCCATATCAAAAACCTGCTCTCTTGTTTTCTGCAATTTTTTTTCAATATGCAAATCGGATGTAGCCAAAAAAGTATGAATCCTGGGTTTTTTTGAGTATTTTACACTGTTCCAACACGCAGTAATATCCTTTTCGTTCGCCCTTGCCAAACCTGCAATTGAAGGTCCTTTAACTTGCTGTGCAATCAATTTTACCGATTCAAAATCACCGGGACTTGATATCGGAAATCCTGCTTCAATAATATCAACACCCATATTTGCCAACTGGTGCGCAACCTGAATTTTTTCTTTTAAATTCATACTTGCACCAGGAGACTGTTCTCCGTCTCTTAACGTTGTATCAAAAAACAACACTTTATCTTTTTTCATTTTATTTTCTCCAAATTATACACTAACACTAAAAACTAAAAAACTACTTAACAGCTTAAAATTTTTATTAACTTTTAAGTCGCCAATGACCCAGTATACCGATATTTAATATTTTTATCATCATCTTATTTACCATCTTTATTATGAGTTTTTCTTAAAATTGCTTTCATTCTGTAATATCTTATAATATAAACAATTACTCCTGATAATGCGTAGCCGAAAAATATTATAAAAAACATATTTTGAGGATACGAAAAAATCAAAATCAACATTACAATTACCAGTATAAAAAACTGTACTGATTTTGGTTTTGACCATTTCATTTTTTTGAATGCACTGTATGGTAAATTTGATACCATAAGGAACGAAATAAGCACCATAATAATAGGCATTGCATCAAAAAAGAACGGCATTTTTTTCATTAGTAACGGAATAGTTTTTGCCGTCAAAACCGACCCGTCAAATATCTCATAACTCAAAACAAAAGCACCTATAATACCTGCAGAAGCAGGCGTAGGTAATCCGGAAAAACTGTCTGTAGTCGGTTTTTTAGTATCAACCGGCTCCATTGCTTTTACATTAAACTTTGCAAGTCTTGTTGCACAAGTTATAACAAATAATAATGCTATAGCTATGCCTACCTTGTCCATATTTTTTAAAACCATCAAGTACATTAACATTGCAGGTGCAACACCAAAAGAAACTAAATCACATAAAGAATCAAATTCCATACCAAATTTACTTGTGGTTTTTGTTAATCTTGCAATTCTGCCGTCAAACATATCAAAGGCGATTGCAAGCATAATAAACCATGCAGCCACATTAAAGTTTCCCTCTATTGAATAAATCATAGAAACAAAACCGGAAACTAAATTACCAGCTGTAAACAAACTCGGCAAAACATACAATCCTTTTCTTGGCATTTTATATCTTCTCCATTATTTTATAGATGCAAATACTGTTACACCAGAAATAACCTTATCACCTTGCTTAATATTAATTTTATATCCTGTTGGCATATATAAATCTACCTGTGAACCGAATTTGATTACTCCTATTTTATCTCCAACTTTTAATATATCACCGGGCTTAACCCACGAAACACATCTTCTTGCCAAAATACCGGCAATTTGTTCAACAATATATTTACCGTTTTCATTTTCAATCGTAATTATATTTTTTTCATTAACAATATGAGCCTGCGGATCATGTGCTTTTAAAAATTTTCCCGGTTTATACTCAACACTTTTTACTGTTCCTGCAACCGGTGTTCTTTGTAAATGAACATCAAAAACTGATAGAAAAACTCTGATTACAGACTGTCCGTTATCATTTTCTTTAATTTCCAACACTGTGCCGTTACACGGGGACAGAATCAAACCTTCTACCTGTGTAATTGTTATATTTGGATCTCTAAAAAAATATGTAAAAAAAACAGCAACTACAATTGCAATAAAACCTATTTTGGCAAAACCAAACAACATCAGCAATATACCTATCACCAGTGCAATCACAATAAACGGATATCCCTCTTTTACTATCGACATAAAAAAACTCCTATAAAAAATAACTTTTATAACCCTGCAATGTTACCAAATTATAAAGTATTTTTCAAACAGGCAATTTAAGAAGATTTTTAATGTTTTTTGACAATAGAGGAATCTAAAATTCAACAATTTATTTGTTTTGAAATTTCATATACAGCAATTGAACATGCTACTGAAGCATTTAAAGAATCAATTTCCGTAAACATTTTAATTTTTATACTATCAACATTTTTTAAAACAGTGTCGGAAATACCTTTTGATTCATTGCCTACCACAATTGCAACTTTATTCTCAAACTTTATATCCGAAACAAACTTATCCGCCCGTAATTCAAGAGCATACGTTTTTATTTTATTTTCTTTAAACTTGTTTATCAACAAATCCATATCGCATTCCTGAAATACAGGAACTTTAAAAATTGAACCCATTGTAGAACGAACAACTTTACTGCTAAATGCATCTATACTGTTTTTTGATATAAAAATCCCATTAATATTATAGGCATGTGCTGTTCTTATAATTGTCCCAAGATTACCGGGATCTTGCAGGGTATCTATAATGATAAAAACACCTTTTTGTGCAGACAGGACATTATCAATACTGTAAGTTTGTTTTTGAACTACTGCTAAAACCCCCTGAGGAGTTGTTGTATCTGATATTTTTTTGAATATTTTTTCTGTTATGTAATAGTTTTTTGCACAATCAATTTTAATGTTTTTATCTGTCAAAACAACATATTCTATTTTCCAATCTTTAGGTATTTCACATACCTGTTTTTTACCCTCAACAACAAACAATTTCAACTCATCTCTTGTTTTTTTATCGCTTAATGAAATAATCTGTTTAATAATTTTGTTATCCGCACTTTCTATAAACATTTAACACCTTTTTAAGCATTTTGATGATTTTACCATTTTTTAAACACAATATAACAGCCGAAATTTTAAACTAAACAATTAAAAAAAGAAAACCCTGCAAATATTTCCGGGGTTTTGTTTTTTAACAATAAAATTATGCTGCACCTAATATACTCTTAATTGCAAATGTTGATATTTTTACGTTCTCAACTACTCCTTCATGTTTAAATAAATCTTGTACTAGTATATCAAATTTATTATACATGTCTGCCGCCATTTCTATCTCTTTGTTACCTGTTAACGGTTTTATTGCATATCCTTCTTTAACTATTTGTCTGATATACCCATTTATTTGTTTAAGAACAACTCCGTTCAGGTATTCAGCGGCGGTAATATTTGAATCTATAAATCCGTCAATGTTTTTCAATTCTTCCATACTCTTACCGCTCATAATCAATTTTATCAGTATAATACTTCTGACATCTCTGAATTGACCGGCCATGTAATTATTATATTCATCTGTTTTCATTTCTTTTGTTATTATATTTTGTTCAACAGAATTCATAACTGCCCCTTTTATACAGCCCATCGCTTCGGCAATTCTTCCATCCGCAAGAAGATGTTCAACTCTTACTTTTGTAAAATCTTTAAGATAATCACTTTCCAATAATAACTCTATATATTCCTCAGCTTTTATTTCATTATCAAATAAACTATCTATTTCAATTAAAAATTTACTTAAAGCAGTGTTTGATTGCAAACCGTTTTTTATATCTGATATTTCAAATTTTTGTTTACTATTTCTTATTTTCCATTGTTCCAACTCAAATAATTGTTTTGGTGTTTTAGGTTTAAAGACTTCAGTTATAGAATCAATTATCACATTTCTGTTTCTAATTTTATCAACTGCTTTTTCATCAGCTATTATTGCATATATGTTATCGTCGTTTAAGATTCTTTCCAAATCATTATTGGGCACATCTTCCGACAATTTCATTACATATTTTCTGTCACCATCCGCAATATATGATATTGTATCCTGTATATTATTTAATATAGGAATTACTCCATACTGCAGATAAATATCCTCCTGCATTAATAATTCATTTGAAATTCCTTCAACATATATCTGCATTGTACCTTCCATTTTTTTATTTACCATATTTACGGCTAATAAATTCTGTGCTTTATCCAGTATCTTTTGTTGTTCACTTTTTCCAATATTTTTAAAATCTAATATCATACCGTTAAGACCGTCTCTTTCGCTTTCCTGAATTATATAGTCAACGGTTTCATCATCAATTTTAGCCAGCATGAATCTCATACCTAATTGCTGATATTGTTTTATTATCTTTTTATTATCTTTTGCCTGTTTAACACTGACTGTCATAATTCTAATACCGTTTTTGAAATTGTTTTGACATAACATTGAAAAATTTGCCCTATTTTTCCTGACGTCTAAATTGATTTCCTTACCGGGTCTTGTTATTGAATCTTTTTCTTTGTTTACCATTTTGTTTAAAACAGCATCTATGTCGGTATTATCCGGAAATATTATCCTTTCTATATCCTTAAACAAATTAACTTCTTTACCATCCTGATAAAGCTTTTGTATAGCTTCTTTAACTTCACGCATCGTTAATCCTTCCAACCCGTTTTCGGAATTAGAATATATATATAGTTTTTTAGATATTTCATCCCATACTGCTCTTACTGTTGAGCCGTTGTTTACATTTTCCATTATGGGACCTATTTGTTCCCCTTTTAAATGTTTTGCATATTCAATTTGTATTGCATTAAATCCCTGCTCTCTTAATTCATCTGCCTGCCTTGCATTGTCAACTATAAGTAAATTTGAATTTATATTAAATTCGTCCATCGTTTTAATTGATTTTTTTCCGAATCTGGTATATGAAACTATTTTTATTGACGATTTTACTATTGAACTAATTTTAACCGTATGACTAAAAATAGAAAATAAATTTCTAATAAATTTTAAGAAAGGTGATTGATTTTCTATAATTTTACCGTACTGTTTTTCAACTTTTTTTTCAAAATTTTCTTTTATAAAGGCTGTTTCAAATAAATTTTGCAGTAAATTTATCAGTTTCCTTTTTGAAATTTTATTTTCAATCGGACTTGGAAGTTCTCCTTTAATTAATTCCGGAGCTAATTCACTGAACAAAATAATTTTTTCCTCGGAAATATCATAAGTATTTATAAGATTTTGCCTATGCTGTTCTCCGGCAACCAAAAAGTAATCAAACTTAGAATAATTTATATTACTAAATAATTCTGATTCTTTAATACCATCCTGCAAACCGGAGGGGATAAAACCTTTTTCAGCTAATACTCTGCCGTATTCTTCAAAAACAGTTTTCTTATTTGCCTGAGCAAATATTCCGGCAGATGTTAAAGCTATATTCTCCTTTTGGTTTTGTAAAATATATCCCAGCACAACTGCGGAAACCGCACTAATGTTTTCGTTCGCAGAAGAAACAATACAAATGGCATTTTTCCCGCTGTGAACATTACTTTGGTTACTCATTACGTTTTTTATCATATTTTTTACTGTCTCTGTTCTATCTTTTGCCTGTTGTTGGGTATATAATCCCATAGGAAAATTTTTCAACAGAAAAGCATTAATTATAATTTCTTTTATAAGATTATATTCTGTACCGATATTTATATTTTGTACAGCTTCCAATGTTATTCTGTTGTTTAAACGATTTGAATCAAATGTTTTTATTATATTTTCTAATTCTTCTTCGGTAATATTATATGTATTTAAATATTTGTCAACTCCAAAAATAACGGTACCGATTAAGCCATATATTTGACGCTGAACATCCGGACTTAAACTTAGAAATTTATCAGTTATTTTTTTTGTTATAAATTTTTGCTGTTCAAAATTAAAATTTTCTATTTTCGATATTAATTCTGCATTATTATCACCTGTTTTAATGTCACCCAAAACAGCATAAACATCCAATATTTCGGACAATGTTAATTCTTTTTTATCATCCTGATTCGTTTCATATTCTAAAAATTGATATACAGCCGGATTTACGTTTCTTACTTTTAATATTTTTATAAATCTCTTTTTTGTTTTTGCTGTCCAAAATTTACTTATTTTTTCAAGCCATTCTCTTGTTATCATACTATTATCAACATTAATCCTGGCATCTCTTTCCGAAGTTGTAATGCCACCGTATATGGCATTCATCAAAACATCAAGACTGTACTGCCCATATTTCAAAGTATTGTCAAAAACTCCATATACTAGGTACGTTTCACCACCGATTTTAAATTTTTTATATCTTCTTTGTTTTTGATTATAATCCTCGTTTTTTATAATAAGCATATCACATATTGTGTCCTTATCTTTAAAAGTAAGATTTTTAGTCATTAATACAACCAAATCAGATAATTCATTCAAACTCATTTGACCTTTTATTATTTCTGCTTGTATTATTTGAGCTATCCATATCTTATTTTTCAGATTAAGTTCTTCTTTGTTCCTTATTTGGTTTAAAGATCTTATTGTTCTAATAAACGCATCAGTAACAACCGGATTAAATTGTTTGCCTTTGTTCTCTTTTATATTTTTAACAACTTCTCTTTTGTTTAATGCCTCTCTCTATAAACTCTGTCTCTGCTCATTGAATCGTATGAATCTGCCAATCCTACTATTGATGATACCAACGAAATTTGATCTCCTGATAATCCTTCATAACCGGTACCGTCATATTTTTCATGATGATTTTTAACATCAACAGTAAGAAATCCAAATCCTGTTTCATTTAAAATTTCTGCTCCGACTGACGTATGTTGTTTCATTAGTTCATATTCTACATCTGATAATTGGCCCGGCTTGTTTAAAATATTGTTTGGTATACTATTTTTCCCAATATCATGTAACAGTGCAACCATTTTCAGATAACTTTCAAAATAAGGCTCGTATTTTTCTTTCAAATTACTTTTTATATTTTTGGATATAAGAAGTGAAACCGTAGCTACATGCTCAGCATGTCCTTTAGTATAAGAATCAATATATATTGATTCCATTAATAAAAACTCAACTGCTGTTTCTACTATATTCATATTTGAAGCTAACGAATTTTTTTCTGAATCCGTTAACTTACGTTCCTCTGAAACCTTTAAAAAGTGTTCTATATAATCTATATTGTTTTTAAATTGTTTTCTAAATTCCCTTAATAAATCTTTAGTTTTTTCTACGGTTTGTATTTCACTTTTTATATCATCTTGTATATAATTTAATCTTTTTTTAGTATTGTTATTTTTTACACTTGGTATAGATAAGTTATCTATGTCTTTTAACCATTTTGCAAACAGCAAGGGGCTTATATAATCTGCTGCCCATGCTACTATTTTTTGCCATATTGTTTGTTTTTCCCCATTATAGTCTGCTGTCATATCTAATGTTTTAAATAAAAAACCTGTTAGATAATTTTCAGAAGTATTTTTGATTTTTAATGATATTGAACCGCCTGTGTTGATTTGTTTCTCAAACAATTCATCTTCTGCCGATAAAACATATTGAATTTTTTCTATTATTCGTAAAAATATATTGTATATGAATTGTACTTGCCATTCTACTACTATTACCGAACTTACCTGTGTTATTTGCAACCATCCCGATACTTTTTGCCAAAAACCCTGATGTTTTATTGTTTGTCCTGATTTTTTATTTATGATATCTTGTATTGAAACCAAACAAAATCCTAATACCCCTGTTAAAATCAAAGTCAATATCACTCCTGTTTGTGAACCGAATAATGACATCAAGGTAAGAGGCACCCATATAATTCCCGCAAGTTTCAGAACAGTTGATATGATTTCCATTGTTGTTTTTACTATTTTGGATAACGCGACGTGTTTTTCAAAAAAATTATTTATTTCTATGTTTTGATTTTTTAGTATGTTCGGACTATGTTTTCTAAGTTCTGATGTTGCTACATAAAATTTTATTCCGTTTAATTGACGTACTCCCGATTTAAAAGTTCTAAAGTAATTTAGCAACATTATGCTTGTACCTATGTGATATCCCGTTAAGCCTGCTTTTGTTGCTAACTTTTTTCTTGCCTCATTCATTTCAGAATCTTTTTGCAAATTATAAACAGATAATGTCTTTATTTCGTCATTTTCATTAAATTTCAAGTACATTATTATTGGATCATTATTACCCTGATTACCATGCACAAAAGCATTTTTTAACATTTCACTTAGGAAAAAATTAATACTGTATGCCGTAGGCATTTCAAAAATTTGTTTTATATTCGGAAATATTTTCTCCAGATTTGAAAAATTCTTAATTATTTTTTTAATGGCTTTATATTTTTTTAATAATTCTTCTTCCGTAAGCAAATCAGAATTATAATCTTCTCTTAATATATGAATAGAAATTAATTTATTGGATTCAAACGCACTTTTAACAGTAGCCAGAAACATTTGCTCATCCGTTAGCATATCTTCAAGATAAACATTTACATATTCATCGGTACCTGTATAATCATAAATTGCCTCTATTTGTTGTTCCAACGTAATGTCAGGTTTATCTGATATATTTGTTGTAGCACCATTAATTTTCTTCATTTTTTCCGACGATACCGGTATTTGCCCTTCTAATTTATAACTTATCAAGATATTAGTATTATTTTGCCAGCCATAATTTTGTTCCAGCAGAACAAACAAGTCCTCAATTGCAACAATTCTCGTACTTAAATTTGAATCTTTTATAACGACACTATTTGTATTTTCTAATAATGTTACAGTAATGTAATGGTTAACTTCACCTGTTATACCATTTGATGATACGGCCAATATTACAGGTTTTGCCGTATTTAATGCCTTATTTAATATATCTCTATCTGCCTCATAAGCATTATATCCGTCATTTTTTAATATTTGCCACATAGCATATAGCGATGTGTATCCTTTTGGAGTATAGATTTTTTCAGCTATCTCAATAGCTTTCATTTGTAATGCTAAAATAGTTTTTTGCGGTCTTGTTACAGGATTCAATACAGAATATACAGCTTCAACCGCACAATTTACAACATTTCCATCTGTCAATTCACTTATATTTTTTAATGCTATTATTAACTCAGCAAATGTTTTTTCTATATATGTACCGTTGACAGATAAGTCCTGTCTGAGTTTAGCATCTTCTGTCAGTTTTTTTAGTGTTTTAAAATCATTGTTTTTCCATGATTTAATTAATTTGTCAATATTTATATATTCCAATACAGAGACATCTGTTCCTAAAAGTTTTGATACCGCCTCTTTTATATTCCCTTGCTCATCAAAATTCAGCATACCTGCAAATTTTGTTTCCGTTGTTAATTCATTTAAACTTTTAACCAGTGTTTCTGTATCCTGAATTTTAATTTTGCCGTTAAATGCTGACTCTATTAATGGCATTAAATCACTATTTGTATCAGTTATTAAAGTTTTCTTTATTGTTTCTAACGGAATTCCCTGTTCTTTTAAAATCATTACCTGCAATGACAATGACATTAACGCCAACGCTTGAAATGATATCTTGCTTTGTTCTTTGGCTATTTTGTAGTAAGTTTCTTCAGCCAGTTTTATGCCACCGGTGACATTTGGGGTTATAACCATATATGAAACATTATTATCTTTTAATATTTTTGATACACTCTCTGTGTGAAATCCTCCTGTCACTATTATATCTACTCTTTTTACTTTATCCATATTGTCCATTATCTTTGTTATTTCATTTAGTTGCTCTTCTTTCGGTTCTATGCCACTTGTTTCTATACCATTAAATATATTATCTGCAAAATATTTATTTCTATCGGTGTTGACCTTGTAGAATTTATCAGCTTCTGCTAAATATTCATCCAACAATGATAATACTCTTGTATCCACATATTTATTCCATAGTTGTTTATATGTGTTCATGTTTTCTAAATAATATTCATAATCCTCAGCTGTTATCTTGCTTGTCAAATAATTTTCTAAATATTTTTCAAAGTTTACCAAGAATACAACTTCTCTTTGTGCTCTTGTTGTAGAAAATCTTATGTTTATCTCATTTGTTAATCTGCTTTCCTCTCTTATAAGTTCAAGAGGATTTATCTTTTGACTTAATTCTATATATTGAAAATATCTGTCTAACTCAGGAAAGTTTACTTTTAAATCTAAATTATATTGTCTTGATATGGTTACTACATATCCGTATAATCTATCCATCTTTGAAAAATTTTCAGTTGAATCAAGTAACATTTTATACTTTGCATATGGTAATTTTTGTTTTAAAATCATAACCAAAGCTTGCAATTCTTTTGTTGTCTGTTCAAAATTTAATGTTTTTTGTTCTAATAGTAATTGGATGTAATTAATTGTATTTTCATATTTTGTTAAATCTATACCTAACTTATCTATATGCTTAGCTAATAATTTAAAATACTTATCTGCACCTATTTTGCCGCTTGTATATTCATTTGATAAATCTTCTAATTTTAATTGTCTTCTCTCATAATATTTTGTTTTTAAGTTTTGTGTTGATTCTCTTACTACCTTTAATATCAACTCTATTTTCTCTTTATTTTCTAATATACCTCCAAATCTTTGTAAATTCTCTAAATATGCTTCTTTTGATTCCAATCCCTTTATTATGTTTGTTCTTCCATTTATTAAACTATAGTATTCTGCTCCCGTTAATCTTCCGGTTTCTATCATTTTATCTATTAATTGATTTTTTACAGTTGTTTCCGTTGTTTGTTTTAACCATTGGGTATCTACATCCCCATACGCACCTTCCAAATATATATTTTTAACTCCGTATTGTTTATCAAATAATTCTATTATATTGCTGATGTTTTTTTGTACTTTAGGATGGCAATGCAAATCTTGTATGTTTATTATTACTCTGTCTGTTGAAGCAAAATGAGAGCTTGTTATTTGACCGTACGAATACGGTAATACAAAATCTGTAAATATCTGTTTATAATTATTATCACTCTTTGCATCAGAAATTATAACTGCCAACAATTCACCATATACAAATGAGAGTAAAAAACAATTAATTATTATAAGGGATATTATTTTTTTAAAATTTTTCATATATCCCCCACAAATAAAAAGAGCTTATACTTGCACTTCTAAGCATAAGCTCTTTAAACTTAATCTTTAAGATTACGGGAACAGATCTTGCCAGTCCCATAAATATTAAACCAAATAACATTATTATGAATATTAAATCTCGATTAAACGGTATCTTGAGTGGATATTGTATTTCTCTGTTGATACTAAAATTTACAATTTTATCACTACTAAAAAACTGTTTGTTAATCTCTTCTAAATTAAACAAAACCGACGATGCCGTCACCATTATACCTATTTCTTTATTTACCTGTTGTTTATCTTCTTTATCTCTGCTTTGTTTATGAG
Source organism: Endomicrobiaceae bacterium (assembly GCA_028711215.1). Lineage (GTDB taxonomy): Bacteria > Elusimicrobiota > Endomicrobiia > Endomicrobiales > Endomicrobiaceae > Proruminimicrobium. The sequence goes on from JAQTSO010000020.1 coordinate 15,472, forward strand.
TTTTAGTATCCATCATATCCTTTATCAGTCCATCAGACATACTGTTAACAGCAAAAAAATCTGATATTACAGAATCTGATTTTACAATTTCTCTTACACTTTTTTTATTGCCGACGGAAAAAACAACCGAGCTTAAAATTAAACTCATGCACATAAACAATGTTATAGAAAATCTTGAATAAGACACAGTTGCTTTCATCGTAAAAATAGTATAATGCTTATCGTGACATAATTCAACAAGTAATTAATTTTTCACATTTATTTCACATTTAAGAAACATGAAATAAAATGAATATTTAAAATATGATATAATTATTATGGTATTATGCCTAAAAAAAATATAGAAAATAAAATTTTGGCGACAAATAAAAAAGCATTTCACGATTATCATATTATTGAACAATATGAAGCCGGTGTGGTGTTGTCAGGTTATGAGGTAAAATCTGCACGACTTCACAATTTAAGTTTAGTTGATTCTGCAGTAAGATTTGCAGGCAGTGAAGCTTTTATGGAAAATGTTTATATCGCTCCATATACACAAATATCAACTCATGTTACCGATTATGAATCAAAAAGAAAAAGAAAGCTTCTTTTACATAAGGATGAGATTATAAAGTTATCGTCAAAATCAAGAGAAAAAGGACTAACAGTCATTCCTCTTGAAATATATGTTTCAAAATATGGGAAAATTAAGGTTTCAATAGGGCTTGCAAAAGGAAAAACCACTTACGATAAAAAAGAAGTATTAAAGAAAAAAGACATAACAAGGGAACTTCAAAGAGAAGGATTTTAGTTAAGTCTAATATTTAATTTCAGATATTTTACAACCGCATTTTTATGTTTTTGTCTTCAAAACTTTCAATGATTAAAATAGTTATATGAAAAACACTAAATATCAAAAAAATCAAATAATTGTTTGTGAAGCATCAGCCGGGTCCGGCAAAACTTATAACTTAACACAAAGATATATTGAATTACTTCTTAACTTTGATAAATCAATACAAAAATCTCAATTAAAAAATATTATCGCATTAACTTTTACAAATAAAGCCAGCACTGAGATGAAAGAAAGAATAATTGATACTCTTAAAAAAATAGCCTTTAACTATAACACTGATGATTTTACCTCTGCTTTTAACGAAGATGATATTGGTAAAAAAGCAATTATTGCTCTTAACGATATTATTAACTATTACGATTACTTCAATGTAAAAACTATTGACAGTTTTATAAACCTTATCATAAAAGCCTGTGCTATTAATATCGGATTTTCACCAAATTACAAAATTGCAGATAACTACAAAGAATATGTGGATTTTGCAATTGACGCATTTTTAGATAATGCAACTGCCAATAAAAATTATCAATCTATTATAAACGATTATTTGGAACAATATCTTGCCAACCAAAAAGATTCATGGTTTTGTAAAAGAGATATTTCCGCTGAATTTATTTCAATATATAATAAAATTAAAAATTCGCCCAATAATTTAAAATATTCAAATTCGGATTATAAATCTGTTGCAATAAAACTATCAACTGATTTTTATGATATATGTATAAAAATTTCAAAGGATGATAAACTCAAAAATACACACGCTAATTTCATAAAAAACGTCGCAAAAATTAAAGAATACGGCAAATATTATCTTTTAGCAAATGAAGTTTCAACGTTCTGGGCAAAAGAACATCTGCACTATAATAAAGATAAAGAACATTCAACGGTACTGGACGAATTATTTGTAAAAGCTAAAGAAATTTTAAAAGATTTCTATGAATTTAAAGCAACTACTTACTATAGCGTATATATGAAAATGTTTGAAGAAATTGATAAAGAACTGGCTTACAGAACAAATAAAGATTCAGTTCTCTTGCTAAATGAAATCAATAAAAAATCCATGCAAATATTTAATCAGGAAAACAATATTGTTCCTGAAGTATACTGCAGGCTATCCAATTATTTCAAAGATTTTTTAATAGATGAATTCCAAGATACAAATAAAATACAGTGGCAGGCATTAAAAACCATTATCTATGAAATACTGTCTCATGGAGGAAGTTTTTTTTATGTAGGAGATATAAAACAAGCAATCTATGCTTTCAGAGGCAGTGATTCAAAAATATTCAATCAGGCATTAATGGAATTGGATCAATATAACCCCGTAAAAAAAACATTGGGCACAAATTACAGAAGCCATAAAAACATAGTAGATTTCAATAACAACATATTTTCTCAGGACAATATAAAAAATTTCCTTTCAATATTACTTGGTGACACGGATAATGAATATTTATCAAAATACGGTTTAAAAACAGCGGAAATATTTCAATCATCAAAACAAAAGCATCTGGATAAAAAAAACAGCGGTTATGTAGAGATAAAAACATTTGACGGAGATTCGTCTGAAGAAATTGATTTAAATATAAAAAATCAATTATTGGAAACTATAGATAACCTTATTCAGCGATTTCAGTACAAAGATATAACAATTATATGCAGAGATAATGATTCTATTGAACAAATCAGCAGTTGGCTGTTGGAAAAAAACATAAACATAGAATCTACACAAACATTAAATATAATAAACAGCAGTATTATAAAAGAAATACTTTCATTTATGAAATTTTTAAATTCCCCTATGGATAGAATATCGTTTGTTTCTTTTATCATAAGTAATATTTTTTTAAAACAAACAAAATTAGATAAAAATGAAGTTTTACAATTTATAACAGACAATGATTCAAACCAAACTTTGTATATAAAATTCAGAAAAAAATACACTGAAATATGGGAAAATTACATAGAACATTTTTTTAATTCTATCGGCTTTATATCCGTATATGAATTGGTTGTTTCTATTGTATCCGAATATAATATTATTGAAAATTTTAAAGATTCGGCAAATATTATAATGCATCTGTTGGAAGTTTTATCTGTTTTTGAAACAAAAAATTACGGACTTAAAAATTTCATAAAACATTTTCAGGATGTTGAAGAAAGACAAAAAGATAAAAATTACTTTATTAAAATACCTTCCAATAATGCTATAAAAATTACAACCGTACATCAGGCAAAAGGATTACAGTTTAATGTTGTCATAATGCCTTTTTTGGCGCTAACGGATTTATCGCCTAAAAAGCCTTTTGTCGTAGAAGACAGCAAAAACATATCTTTTCTTGATATCTCAAAACCATACATGCCTTATTCACAAAAATTGAAAGATACTTATTATAATGCCTATTTTGAAAAGATATCAGATGAACTAAATATTTTATATGTAGCCATGACAAGGGCAGTATATGAATTTTATGGTTTTATTCCGGAAAAATTCTCCGGTAAAAAAAATAAAATATTGGATTTATTCAAACAAAAAGAAATAAAACAGGGAATTCAGCAAATATACCAAATCAATAAAAAAATTACTTCTGACACAATTGACTTAAACCAAACTCAGATAAAAGATATCTCGGAAATTATTTCAGATAATGTTATAAATATTTACGGTAAAAAAAGAAGTGAAATATTAACCAAAGGTAAAATTATTCACTATGCATTATCCACAATACTAACTCTGGATAAAAATGAAATTGCCGAAAAAATAAAAACGGCAATGATTTTAACGGCATTAAAATATCCAAACGAGGATATATCATATTTAAGCCAAACTTTAACTGCCCTGTTTAAAAACGAAAAAATATTGAGTTTTTTTAAAACTTCTGATACCACATACAACGAAAAAGAATTTATTGATATAAACGGCAATACTTTAAGAATAGATAAATTAACAGTGTCAGATGATATAATAACGATCATTGATTTTAAAACATCCATTTATGATAAAGAAATGATTAATTCCCAAATGCAAAATTATATATCTGTTATAAATAATATCTACCAAGATAAAACAATAAAATGTGTTGTTATTGATATTGAAAATATTGATATCCAGGAGATACCATAAAATGGCAATTCAAATATTCAATATCGCCTTAAATGATGACATTGTTTGTTATACAGCCGACCATATTATTAAGTTAACCGATGAATATCACATAAATGATATTTTAATATTAACTCCGTCAAAAAGATCTGCTTTATTTTTGAAAAAAGAAATGTCAAAACAGATCAATAAAGCTTTTGTTCCTCCGACATTTGTAACTTTAGATGAGTTGATATCAGATATCTCAACTCAGACATTAAATTTAACGGAAATATCACAAATGGATAGTGTCTATACTATCTACACTATCGTAAAAGAAATTGCTCCGCAACTTTTAAATAAAGAACAATCCTTCTCAAATTTTTTCCAATGGGCAGTTGAAATCTTAAACTTTATTGAAGCATTGGATACTGAAAAAATATCAAATGATAAATTATTAAATATTAAACTTAATGCAGATATCGGCTATGATATTCCCCATAATATAAATGAACTTTTAAAATATTTATACACTATAAGAAAAAATTTCCATGATAAACTGGACAGCCTGAAAAGAACAACCCGAGGTTATGCTTATTTTAATGCCGGCTTACACATATCAAAACATCTGGAGAAATACAAAAAAATAATATTATTTAATCCTTATTATTTGAATAAATCCGAAATTGATATGTTAAAAAATATAGAAACAAAGCTGGATATTATAATAAAGGGTAATCCGTCAAATTGGAATGCACTGGAAGAAATATATAAAAATTTTAATTTACAGAATGAATCAAAAAATATTCCGGATAAAATAACACCGAATATAAATTATTATTCAGCTTATGACAATCAGTCACAGGCATGTTTGGTTAAAAACTTATTGGAAAAAGTACCCAAAGATGATATAAAAAATACTGTTATTATTGTACCTGATAATTCAATATTAACTTCGGTAATGAGTGAAATATACACTCTTACAACCGAAGTAAATATAGCAACCGGTTATCCCGCACCAAAAACTACTGTTTTTTCATTATTTAAAGATTTACTTCAAGCCCAAAGGACCAGAAAAAACGGAAAATATTATGTCAGTGATTTTTTGGCTGTTTTACTTAATCCTTTAGTCAAAAATATTAGATTCATAGGTAATCCTGACGTAACAAGAATTATCGTACATAAAATTGAAGAGACTTTTGACAGAACAAAAAAAGATTCAAAATTCTCCGGACGTTCATTCATTGCTCCGGAAGAATTAATAAATGATCCTGATTTGCATCAAAATTTATCAAAAATGATATCTGATTACTGGCAAAATGTTAATCCCGCTAAAATAAAAGAAATCATAACACAAATATTTGATTTATTTTTTAATTCCATATCAAACATAAAAAATTTATATGATTTTTCTTTATCATTGTCTAAGATAACAAATATTCTTACGGAAAAAAGTTTTATTTCAAAATATCCTATAAATTTAGGTGCCGTAAATATAATAAATGATATCGCAGGACAATTTACAAAAACAGCCTGCAAAAATGAAGAATTTGAACAAACGGAAATCTTTTATATATTTGAAGAACTTTTATTAAAAGGTAATATTCCCCTTATCGGAAGTCCGTTAAAAAATTTACAAGTTTTGGGTTTTTTGGAAGCACGAGGTTTAAAATTTAAAAATGTTTTCATATTGTCAATGATTGACTCTATAGTTCCGAATATAAAACAGGTGAATTCTCTGATTCCGAAAGATATTATGAGTGCGTTAGGCATAGGTTATGTCAGTAAAGATATAGAAATACAAAAATATCATTTTATGAGTCTTATTGCTTCAAGCGACAATGTATCTTTGATTTATCCCGAAAACACGGAAAATACAAGAAGCAGATTTATGGAAGAATTAATATGGAACGAACAATTTCAAAAAAAATCACTTGATGTAACTAATATAATAAAGGCAACTATTGAAAATATATCAACCAATGTTCCTAAACAACAATTCCGTAAAACTCCTGAAATTAAAAGTTTTTTAAAATCATTTTATTATTCCGCAACAAATATTGATACTTATATGCAATGTCAGCTGAAATTTTATTACAGATATATTTTAAAATTAAAAGAACAAACTGATTACGATAAAAATTACGAAAATATTGAACTAGGCGTTTTTATCCACGATTTTCTTGAAAAAACATTTTATAAAAATTTAACATCGACAGAATTGGCAAAAAATCATGATTCGTATATCAATTTATTGGATAAAACAATATCTGATAAATTTAACATCAGCGAAGACGGGGCTAATTTACTGCTTTCAAAAATCGTCAGACATAAACTCAATTTATTTTATCATAAAGAAATTGAAAGAAATAACTGGACCATAATTGATACGGAAAAAGAATTTGAATCTAAAATACAAATAAATGATGAACTATACAATTTAAAAGCTAAAATTGACAGAATTGATAAAACCCCTTTTGGCAATATAATCATTGATTATAAAACAGGTTCCACGGAAGCACCGTTAAATGAAAAAAATATTCTAAATACTATAACCACAGACAGACAAAATATTCAGAAAGCAATTAAATCATTCCAATTAATTATTTATAAATATTTGTATGAAACTGAAACATCAAATAGTGTTGAAAATTGTATGCTATACAGTTTAAAGACCTTAGATTTCACATCCTTATTTAAAGAAAATTCAAATGATAAAGAACAAATATACTCAATCTGTCTGGATAAACTAAAATATGTTATATCCGAAATTAACAGTGATTTACCTTTTAAAAGTGAATCCTACGATAAAACAGATTGCTCAAATTGCCCGTACTTCTATTTATGCCGATAATTTAGGAGAATATAAATGAAGAAATCAACTACTGTAAGACCTGAAAACTTTATTAATAAATTTATAGATGATTCAAAAAATAAGGAAAATGGAAGATACCAATCTTGGAATAAATGTTTTGAATATTTTTCCAAATTAAAAAATAAAAAATTAACCAATAAAGATCTGGATTATGCTTCTCTTTTATTAGCTTTTTATTTGGCTAGTTGGGGTATGTTAAGAGGCAGTTCTTTTTTATTGAATTATACATATACAATACATATAAGTGCTGTAAAAATAATGTTCAATGATAAATATAAGAATCTGTGGAGAACAAGTAAAATAGATAATTTTGATAAAAATAAAATTAATTTGATATTTAATTTAAAACAAGAATTAAATGAATACTATACCGAATTTAATAATCATAAAAATATTTCAAACATATTAATTTCTAAAATACTGTTGGGAGTATTCGGCTGTATTCCTGCTTACGATGAATATGTAAAAAAAGGATTAAAAGCTCTTGGATTACAACAAAAAATGAGTGCCGATGGTTTTAAAAAAATTATTGAGTACTTTAAAAAAAATAGATTGAAAAAAAATATAAGATATAAAAAATACCCTATAATGAAATTAATTGATATGTATTTATGGATATTAGGGCAGAAACATATAAAAAAAAGACTAGCAAGATTTTGAGCGAAGTAAAGTAATTTTAAAGTGAAGTTTACGTAAAGGAAAGCGAAGCGACTGGTAAATGAGCTTTAAAATTACAAAACTGTAGCCAAAATATTGCGGTCGCTATAATTTTAGAATCTTAAGTCTGGATTACTCCTAATAGCATTGCAGTAAATTTTAAGAGACTCTTCCCATCTTGGAATATTAACACCCAAAACTTCCGATATTTTTTGATTTGACATAACAATAACAAGCGGTCTCTTTACAATTGTTTTAAATGTTGCCATAGGTGCCGGAACAATCTCATTTGCAAACCCCATAAGCTTTGCGTATTTATCGGCAAGCTCATATCTTGATGCTTTACCGGAATTTGTAAGATGATATAACCCTGTAAGTTTTTTATCAAGCGCCATTAAAACATATTTAACAATATCAAACGTAAATGTCGGCACTGATATTTCATCGTTTGAAACTTTTACGACGAATTCGTCTTGAATCCATTTTGTAAATTTATAAAGAAAATTATTTTTCCCGTATCCTATAACCCAGCCAAGCCTGAAAACAAGACTATTATCATAAATCATAACTTCATTTTCACCTGCCAGTTTGCTTTTTCCGTATAAATTTAAAGGGTTAGGAATGTCTGTTTCAACATATGAAGAATTTTTTCTTCCGTCAAAAACATAATCCGTGCTGAAATGCACAAGTTTAATATTATATAATTGTGATATCTTAACGAGGTTTCTTACTCCTTTATAATTTACATCTATTGCCCGAGTTGTATTTTTTTCGGCCTCTTCAACATTATTATAAGATGCACAGTTTATTATAATGTCAGGTCTGAACGGAGTGATAAATTTATTGATTTTATAATAATTAGTTATGTCAAAATCTTCCTGCGGTGGAGCAATAAACTCTATATTTCTTTTATTTAATTCATGTACAAAAGATTTTCCCAGTTGACCGGAAGCTCCGGAAACAAAAATTTTCATTTAAATCACCCCTTGTACGACAAAAGTTAAATTGTACATAAGAAAATGTAGTTATTGTGATTGCAAAACAAGCACAGCGACATATATATCTGTGATATTACTGTTATTAAATGTTTTTACTATTTCTTGAACGGTTGCACCCGAGGCATAAACATCATCAACAATACAAATTCTTTTATATTTGTCATTATTGAGTTTAAATGCAGATGATATCTCCAAAAATCTATCTTTGTTAGTCAAAATTTTTAATTTTTTTGTGTCTTTTATTTTGGAAATAATTTTTTTTTCATATGGTACGTTTAATTTTAAAGATAACATATCGGCTAATTTTTCAGCATAATCTATTTCATGATTGGATTTTTTATATTTTGGAACACTCACAAAAATATCAAAATCATTTTTTAATGGCTCTATTTTTTCAGATAAAACTAAAGCCAAATCAGAAAATATATTCTCATTTAACTTCAAATTTTTCATAAATGAACAAAATGTCTCAGAACCTGCCGGTACAAATTTCGTTGCATAAAAAAAATTCTTAATATTTTCTGTCTCTCTGATCATTTTATTAAATCAATATTATTTTTAATATTATTGCAGTAAATTCTTAGAGAATCTTCCCAATTAGGAATATTTACACCCAATGCTTCTGATATTTTTCTGTTAGACATTGCGGTTACCAATGGTCTTCTTATTGGAACTTCAAATGCAGACATAGGAACAGGGACAATTTCATTTGTAAATCCCATAAGCTTTGTGTATTTGCTGGCAAGTTCATATCTTGAGGCTTTCCCGGAATTTGTAAGATGATATAAACCTGTTAAATCTTTATCAATTGCCATTAAAACATACTTTGCAATATCAAATGTAAATGTCGGAACTGATATTTCATCATTGGAAACTTTTACGCTCTGTTTATCTTTTATCCAGTTTGTAAATTTATATAAAAAATTATTTCTGCCGTAACCGATAACCCAGCTTAACCTGAAAATCAGACTGTTTTCATATTGTAAAGCCTCGTTTTCACCTGCAAGTTTGCTTTTTCCGTATAAATTTAAAGGATTTGGGTTATCCGTTTCAAAATACCAGTCATTTTTTTTACCGTCAAAAACATAATCAGTGCTAAAATGAACAAGTTTTATTTTATGTAATTCTGCTTCTTTTACAAGATTTTCAACTGCTTTATAATTTACGGCTATTGCATCTGCCATATCTTCTTCCGCATGTTCAACATTATTGTAAGCCGCACAGTTTAATATTACATCAGGTTTAAACGCTGATATCATACTGCTTATTTGGTAATTATTTGTTATATCAAAATCATAATGGGGAGGAGTTAAAAAAACTATATTCATTCTAGTTAACGCACTTATAAATGATTTTGCCAACTGCCCGGGATATCCGGCTATTAGGACTCTCATTTAAATACCTCTTTATTTAATATTTTATATTCAAAATTATGTTCTGCGTACTCAAAAGTTGGAAATTCAGCATCTTTTTTTGAAATTTCCGGCTTTATGGTATGCCAAGTTATATTTAAAAATTGATCGTCAAACTTAATCCCTCTCTCATATTCAGGTGCATAAATGTCAGAACAATAATATTCAAAATCAACTTTTTCAGAAAGAACTTCAAATCCGTGTGCAAAACCTTCAGGAATATACAACATGCTTTTTGAATTTGAATCAAGTATTGCACCTATCCATTTACCGAAAGTCGGAGAACCTATTCTTAAATCAACTGCAACATCGTATATCGCACCGGAAATAACTCTTACTAATTTTGACTGCACAAATGGAGCAAGTTGGTAATGCAATCCCCTTAGAACACCCTTTGTGGAGTGGGAAAAATTTATCTGTTTAATATTTATATTCATTCCAAAGTTCTTAAAATCAGGAATTTTAAAAACTTCTTGAAAAAAACCTCTTTCATCATTAAACTTAATTGGTTCTATTTGCACAACATCTTCAATGGCAAGTTTTGTGAACTTAAATGGCATCTTCATTACCTCCGACAAGTTCATATTCAAATTTTTCACCGGCAGAAAGCTGTTTTGTTTCATTCATTTTTTTCACATTCACTGTTCCGCAAACTACACTAAATTCATAAACATCGTCATATTTCTGTTTGAATGAAATTATAGCATTATAATCCAACGAAATCGTCATTAATTCTCCTATGGATATCAATACCGGCAAATCAACCAGAACCGGAAAATCTATTGAATTTTCAATTTTAATGATTCTAATTCCTTCTGAAATAGGATCTTTTGAAATATAAATGCGTTGAGAGTTTTTTAATACAATATCTACGCCATATAGTGATAAATTAACAATACCGCCATATGCTGAAATACTTGATGAATAAAGAATACTTGGCATTGTATTTACGTCAAAAAATCTATTTTTTTCTTTATCCGGACCGATTATATCAATTCCTTTTACTATTGACTTAACTTGAATGGGGCTTCTTGCAACGGCAACCGATATAAAAAATATAACAAAACTTAAACTTATCGCGATTTTCTTTATCATATAAAACTGTTCTCCAAATTTATTTTACATCCAACAAAACTTCAATGTTATGGATTCCGGATTTAAAAGGTTTTACAATATTTCCTTCCATTTTTTTACCGTCAACCGTTATTGTTTTAGCAAAAGTATTTTTCTTTAATGCCAAATTTAAAAATCTTATATTATATATAGCACCTCTGAATTTTATTTGCAAGTGGCTTTCTTTAAAGTCTTTTGTTGCAGGAAGTCTGGGCTCTATTAATAATCCGTCAATTAATCCTCTTACACCAAAAAAGAAATTCTGGAAAGCATATCTTGTCCAAGCACACGAACCGGTTAAAATCGGATATTCTCCTCTTCCTGCAATATTAGGATTATCTGATGATATATAATATTCAGGTATCCATGGACCTGTTCTTATAATTTCATGGTCATGAGACAATGGATTTATACCGGAGAAAACTTTATATGCTTCATCCGGCATACCTCTTTTTATAAGCGCCCAAACAAAAAAAAGATTTGCATGTGAAAATAAAGCATTATTTTCTTTTGTCCCGGGTGCAAAACCTGTTATTCTGCCTATCGTTTTATCAAACTTTGTATAACCCGGATAATTAAGTTTCATAGCTCCGACATTCTTGTCAAACAAATATTTAAATGCTGATTCAATAACTTTACCTGCAACATTTATTTTATCTGCCCCGCCGGAAACCAATGCCCATGTTTGTGGCATAAGCATCATTTCAAAATCATCTGAAGTGGGATTCTTTTTATTTAAAGCAGATTTATTGAATATCGTATCAACCGGTTTGCCGTTGTCAAATATATAACCGGAATAATAACTTCCGTTCCACGCTTTTTTATTTGCATTATCTATTGAAAGTTGTGCTTTTACTCTTAAATCTTTAAGTATTTTTTCAATCTTGATTTTTACTTTTTTACCGCTTATTTTATTATTAACTTTACTTAAATATTTTTTCAATTTTTCCTGTCTTACTTCTGAAGGAATATCTTTTATTTTATTTTGCCAGTTTTCAATAAGCAGTGCAAATTCTTCAAACACTTCAATTTCCGTAATATTTAAATCTTTTGTTATCTTCTCCAACAAATCGGCAATCTCGTTACAATTTTGAGCAACCGCAAACGTAAATGTAACATTTTCTCCTTTTACCTGATCAACTGCATCGTTCCAATCAGCTCTTTTCTGCTTCAGTAAATTGTTTTTACCAACATCATAAAACATTGTCATAATCTGAACCAATAAATGCTCTATAACGGTGCCCGTATATTTTTTGCAACTCGTTGTCTTTTGAGCTTCTATATAGCCTTTTGGCCAATCTTTATTTTTGGTACCCCCCCTGTCTTGATAAGCATCCTTAAAATAACCAATACCCTCTTTAAACAAAAAATTAGCATCTCCTAAAAAATTGACCAATATCATAACTGTTTGGGCTGTCCAATATGGGTGATCACACCATAAACCATGAACTTCATCGCTGCCAAATTTTTTTGTTCTGGCAAAAAATCTCGTGGCATTTGTTCCGTCAAGTCTGATACCTTCAAGTGTTCTTAATGTTCTTTCCTCAAGACCTTTCGGATCAATAACGGTTGCTGCCATCATATCCTGCCAAAAATCTCTCCATCCGGCAAAATCTGAACCATAATCTGTTTGAGGATGGGCAGTATTGCCAAACCAATATCTCATTGAAAGCTGGTAACACCACCATGTATTCCAAAGAATATTAAAATCTTTATTTCCTGTTGTTATTCTTATTCTGCTGCATCTCTCCTGCCAATAAGCATTCAAATCTTCAAATGCTTTCTGTGAATTTTTATAAGAATATTTTTTGATCATTTTTTTTGCATCTTTACTGCCGGCAAATGTTATCCCGTTTATAACAACAAATTTTACAGTTTTTCCTGCCGGTATTGAAACTTTTTGAAATTCTATGGCACCAACAGCTTCTTTACCGTAACATTGTATCTGCGGAGCAATATTTTTTAAAATTGATTCCGGCTTAAGCCACATACCATTCGGTCCTAAAAATGTTTCTCTGTCAGAATAAAACCTGTCACCTTTTTTACCTTTTTCAGTTTCAGCACTCATAAAATAGCAAATGTCACTTGGTCCGGTTGAGCCTTCTATCCACTCTAAGCCCGGAACGATTTCAATATCTTTATCTATGATACTTTTATTATATAATCTGACAACATCTCTGTGATATTCAACATATGCTCTGTTACCTCCGAATATAGGGACCGTAGGTATAAAATCAATTACTTTTGTTTTATTTGAATTGTTTTTTATTTCAACCATCCATAATTCCGCCATCTCTTCAAGCGGAACAAAAACTGTTGCAGAAACTGTCAACTTCATTTTTGCCGATGAGCCTGAAAATTTAACATATCCTAAACCCATTTCGTATTTCGGGTTTACTGTTGTTTTATCTGTTAAATCATAATTATTAACAAGCCAAGTATCATTACCTTCTCTAACCCATAAAAATCTGGCATTGCCTTTAGGAAAATTAGGGCCGTCAAATTCCCCGAACATTCTCGTATAATCAAAACCGCTGAATCCTCTTAAAAAATTATCAGCAATTGAAAAATATTTTGGACAATTTGCCAGCATATGAATTAACGGTTGTTTCAAACTTCTTGAATCATTTACCACACACTGACCTTTCTCATCGTAATGCCACAAATTTTTGCTCATTTTATATATCTCCAAAAAAATAAAATTTGACAGTTGATTATACGAAAATCATACCTATTTGACAAGAATAGACCATATTTTGTTTAATCTTTATCAATATGACTGAAAACAAAATATCATCAAGACCAAATTGGGATCAATACTTTATGAAACTGGCATGGCTTGTCGCTGAAAGATCAACATGCCTGAGACATCATGTAGGTGCAGTTATAGTCAGAGAAAAAAGGATACTGACAACCGGTTATAATGGTGCTGCTTCCGGCACTAAAGATTGTTCAGAACTCGGTTGTTTAAGAAATGAATTAAATATTCCTTCAGGTACAAGACATGAGATCTGCAGAGCAATACATGCCGAACAGAATGCAATTATACAGGCCGGAACTCACGGCATTAATATAAAGGGTGCCACAATATACTGCACTCATTCCCCTTGTATTTTATGTGCCAAGATGCTTACAAATGCAGGCATACTAAAATTTATTATGTGTCTCGAATATCCTGATGATTCTTACAAAAAACTTTTTAAAGAAGCAAATATAGCTTATTCTTCTTTGGAAATATCTGATTTAAACATAAGTCAAAAAAAATAAAAGTGTCAACATAAAAGGAGCATATTATGAAAAGAATAGTATTAGTAATGGCAACATTGTTTTTTGTAGCAGGTTTATCTTTAGCAGAAGAAAAAAAA
>JAQTSO010000021.1 GCA_028711215.1 Endomicrobiaceae bacterium
CGTTTATATCTTTTAAAATATTCTTAAATGTCAGATAATGTTGTTCCGCTAAAATTTCAGTGGGAGCAACAATTACAGCCTGATAATTATTTTCTACCGCAAGCAAAATCGCACTTAAAGCAACTATAGTTTTTCCTGATCCTACATCTCCCATTAACATTCTGTTCATCGTTTGTTTGCTTGTCATATCAGAAAATATTTCATTTATAACTTTTTTCTGAGCTTTGGTAAATTCAAAAGGAAGCTGATTTTTAAATTGAGATAATAAAGTTTTTTTTATCTCGTATTTTTGAATTTTGGTTTGTTTTTTGATTTTGTTTCTTGCCATTTGAAGTGCAATCTGCAATATCAAAAACTCCTGCATAGCAAAGGATTGTCTTGCAAATTCAGCTTCGGCTAAATTTTTCGGATAATGTATTTTTTCAATGGCTTTTGGTATAGGCAGAAATTGTTTGTTTTTAATTAATTCAAGGTTTGTCAGTAAATCCGGATAAAAATTAACAAAATTTTTAACAACATTTTTTATAACAGACAGTAAAAATTTCTGGGTTATACCTGCAGTTAAATCATATACCGGAATTAATTTTTTAAAAAATTCAGGATGATCATTTATGTTTTCAACAAACTCGTAATCTTCTATTGTTATTTGTTTTTGCCCGAGTTGTATTTCGCATGTACCATATATATATACATATCTGTCTTTTAAAAATTGGTTGCGTATTGTTGAGAAAATATCATACTTTGAATATGGATTGAATTTTCTAAAAAACTTTGCTGATATAACCCCTGTATTATCTTCTATATCTACAGAAAAGATGGCAAGTCCTTTTGCAATATTCTTTTCATATACGTTAATTATTTTTCCGAAAACACAATAATGCTCTGCAAAGAAAAGATTTTCTATGGGAACAATTTGTGTTCTGTCCTGATAATCTCTGGGGAAAAATGTAAGAAAATTTTCAATTGTATTAATTCCAAGATTAGAGAGCACTGATGCCCTTTTTGGCCCAATACCTTTAAGATATTTTACTTCGGAATATAAATTCATTTTTTATATTTATTATTACCGACTTTTTAACTTCAAATTTTTTCTGCTTACTATTTAAAATACATATCCTATTGAAAAAGTATATTTTGAATATTCCACGTCAATATCTAAATTACTGATTTTACCTTTGCCTTGGTTAACAGACCATAAAATTTCAAATTGAACATGATCATATACAAAGCCAAAACCAGCTGCATAATATATCCCGCCTTTGATATCGGATAAAACATCATCGTATTGACTGTCAGCAGAAAAAATATTATAACCAAGCTGACCGATTGCATAACCGTATTTGTAAGGTTCTGTCGGATTTGAACGAAGTTTGATTGAAGCATACATCGGAAGAAAATAGAATTTGCCTGCAATGTTACCTACATCTCTGGGATTTTGAATAGCAGCACCGCACCCAATTCCGACACTATCAGATATATAATGATAGAATTCCGCACCTATACCCAACCCTGCCGAAGATGTTTGAGAACTGCCTCTAATCTGATACTTGCCATTAAAATCATAAATTAATTTTACAATAAACTCATTATTTTTAATAACAGTCGCAGCAGAATCATCAAAATTTAAATTTTCATCTTTTTTTTTTACTTCTTCATCTTTTTTGATTTCTTGAATGTCTTCAGCCTTTATCTTTATTAACTCTGTACCTTGGATAACATAAACAACCTGTGAATCCTGATGCGGAACATTACCCTTATAAACCGTACCGTCTTTCAAAACAATGGTTTCCGCAGACACAAAAGATGAGGCCAAACAAAACAAAAAACAAACAGTTACCAAAACAATAATTTTTTTCATAATTATCCTTTATAAAAACCGTATATAGACCAAACGCCTATTAAAATAAAAACAATTCCTGCTATAAGTTTTAGTGGTATATATTGCAAATATGTTTTTGCAAAAGTTCCGGCAAGTACTGCAATTGCCGATGATAAGACCAAAGCACCGGCTGAAGCTAAAAAAATCATTGTCGGAGATAATTTTGAATTCGCAGCAAACAACAATGTTGCTACCTGCGTTTTATCTCCCAACTCTGCAATAAAAACTGACAAAAAAATTGTAAACAATGCTCCCATAAAATCTCCAAAAACATCAAGAAGCTGAGACAGGTAAAAAGCTTTGAAGCTTAGCAACAACACAAACAACATTTATAATTGATTTAGTCTATGCAAAACTTCCCGGCTTCCAAACGACTTCGGTTTGCTTTGCAAATCCGCCCAACAGCATAGCTTCTTATATTAACTTTCTATTCTTAATTTTACGGTTTTTGCTTTTATTATCGGAAGTTTATCTATTGTTTCCAATGCCTGTTCAACTTTTTCGCTGACTGCTCTGTGTGTTGTTATAATTATTGATACTCTTTTATCTTTATTTCTTTCTTTTTGGTACAAACTGGCAATTGATACTCCGTGTTCACCCAAAATACCTGAAATTTTTGCAAGCACACCAGGTCTGTCAACAACACTGAATCTGAGATAATAATCACTTTTGCTTTTGCCGTGAGGCAAAAACTTAATATTTTTTTTCTTTGAATAAATAACATTTTGAACTTCGCCTGCTGTTTCAGTCGCAATAAATTTTGACAAATCAATGATATCTGAAACTACCGCCGAAGCTGCGGGAAGTTGTCCTGCCCCCTTGCCGTAAAACACCACATCATCTGAAGCATCACCTTTTATCATAATAGCGTTGTACTCATTATGTACATTTGCAAAAAAATGATGGTGGTCAACCAAACATGGCTCAACCCAAAGGTCAACACCCTTATCTGTTTTTACCGCAGAACCTATAAGTTTTACGATATAACCGAAATCACCGGTAATCTTAACATCTTCGACTGATAATTTATCAATACCTTTAATTTTGATATCTTTTACTTTTATCCAACTGCCCCAGGCTATTGAAGATAAAATTGCAAGTTTATTGGCAGTATCAAAACCTTTAACATCTGAAGACGGATTTGCTTCCGCAAAACCTGCTCTTTGAGCATCTTTCAAAGCATCTTCATATGTCATATTTTCATTTGTCATTTTACTTAAAATAAAATTTGTAGTACCGTTAAGAATCCCTTTTATTTTTTTAATTTCATTAGCGGCAAGGCCTTCATTTAATCCCTGAATCACAGGTATAACACCGCCGACTGCAGCTTCAAAATAAACTAATTGTTTTGTTTCCTGGGCCAGTGAAAATATTTCATCCCAATATTTGGCAAGCACTGCCTTATTTGCAGTAACAACACTCTTGCCATTTCTCAGCGCCTCGGTGATTACCGTTCTTGCCGGTTCATAACCGCCGATAAGTTCAACAATAATATCTATTTCGGGATCTTTAATAACGGTTTTGTAATTATCTACATATAAATCTTTCCTGTCTATCGGATTTATATCACAGATAGATTTTATTTTTATTCTTACTCCTGATTTTCTTATGGCAATAAGCTGGTTTTTTTCAAGTATTTTTAAAACACCTTTACCAACTGTACCGTATCCTATAATTCCTATATTTAAAAACTTTTTCATAATTGTATAAACCTCATTTACCCTTTGTAAATTGCTTTAATCTTAATAATGCATCGTGAAATCTTTTGTCATGAGTTACCAGTGCTATTCTTATGTAGCCTTCTCCGCTCGCACCAAATCCTACTCCGGGCGAAACTACAACACCTGTTTCCTGCAATAATCTCTCCGCTACAGCCAATGACCCTTCTTTTTTAAGATGTTCCGGCAGGGATGCCCAAACGTACATTGTTCCTTTTGTTTGTTTTGTTTTCCAACCGAGTTTATTAAGCCCGTCAACCATTTTCAACATTCTTCTTTCATATATACCTGCCTGTTCTCTGACACATTGTTGAGAACCGTTTAATGCAGCAACTGCTCCTAATTGAATAAATGTCGGTGCTCCATAATCTAAAAATGATTTAAATTTTTCTAACGGATAAAGCAATTGTTTCGGACCACAAACCCAACCGATTCTCCAGCCTGCCATATTGAAAGTTTTTGAAAATGAATGAAATTCCAAAGCAACATCTCTTGCACCCGGGAATTCAAAAATGGACGGGGCAACATAATCTCCGAAAGTCACTTCCGAATATGCATTATCTGAAACCAGCAAAATATTATATTTTTTACAAAATTTTATAGTATCTCTCCAAAAAGCATTATCCTCAACGCAAGCACCTGTCGGATTATTCGGATAATTTAAAAACATTATTTTTGCTTTTTTAGCTACTGATACAGGTATTTTTGACAAATCCGGCAAGAAATTATTTTCAATTAATAACGGCATTGAATGTATCTTTGCACCTGCAAGAATTACTCCGTTAAAGTGAACCGGATAAGCAGGGTCACAAACTAAAACATAATCACCGGGATTAAGATATGCCATACATAAATGGGCAATACCTTCTTTAGAACCCACTAATGACAAAACTTCGGTTTTATAATCTAACTCTACACCAAATCTTCTGCCCATCCATTCAGCAATTACTTTTCTGTATTTCGGCATCCCCTTTGCCTGGGGATATCTGTGTGTTTTTGTATGATTTTTAACTGTATCACACAATGTATCAACTATATGGTGCGGCGTAGGCAAATCGGGATTACCCATACTCAAATCTATAACATCTAAATTTCTGGCATAAACTTCCAGTTTCAATTGGTTTATCTTTGTAAACAAATAAGGAGGTAATGAATCTAATTTTTTTGATGGTTTTAATTTTATCATAATTATTTATTTTTTATATATCTATTTTTGAATTAATTTTCTTAAAGTTGTTGTGGGTTTAAATGAAACTTTTTTGCCCGCGGGTACGGGCACAATCGCTCCGGTTTTAGGATTTCTGCCTTGTCTTGCTTTTCTGTCTTTTGATTTAAATGACCCGAGTCCTGATAAAGAAACAGACTCTCCTGTTTTTAAATTATTTTGAATAACTTTAACTAATGCCTTTATAGCAATATTGACATCTGCCTGTGTTAAGCCTGAAATATCTGCTATTTGTTTTATTACATCCGGTTTTTTCATCCAAACCTCCAAAAATTACTATAAGCTCTAGCTTACTTACTTGAAAAATATATTAAAAATCAATTAAAAAGTCAATGGAAATTAAGACTATGGCATACTACATATCTATGAAATTTGAAAGCTTCTAAAAAAATAAACTGCTTTTGTTTTTATAAATTTGCCAAACTTACAAACCTGCTGAGTTGCTAAAATTCCTTTTTTTTGTAATTCAATTATAAACTTTATATAATTGTTGTCATATGAAAAATTTATATATAATTGATGCAAGCGCCTATATCCACAGAGCTTACCATGCAATCCGTATGCTTACAACTTCAGACGGCACTCCCACAAATGCCGTTTACGGATTCATAAAACTCATAAATAAAATAAAAAATGAGAAAAAACCTGATTATATTGCTGTTTGTTTTGACCATCCGTCTAAAAATTTCAGACATGAAATTTTACCCGAATATAAAGCAAACAGAAGTGAAATAGAACTTGATTTAATAAAGCAAATGCCAATAGCAAGAGAAGCTGTTAAAGCAATGAATTTGTTTTTGCTTGAAAAAAGCGGTTATGAAGCTGACGATTTAATCGGGACTCTTGCCAAAAAAGCAGAACTGCAAAATATACATACCGTAATTGTGACCGGTGATAAAGATTTATTCCAATTAGTTAATGACAAAATAAATATATGGAACGAATCAAAAAATATTATGTTTGATACTCAAAAGGTTCATGAAAAATACGGTATTTATCCTAACCAGATTGTTGACATGCTGGCTCTTATGGGTGATGCTTGTGATAATATTTCAGGCATTAAAGGAATCGGCGAAAAAACTGCAGTAAAACTGTTACAGGAATATAATACTCTGGAAAATATAATATCAAATGCTTCATCTTTAAAAGGAAAACTTGCTGAAACAGTCAAAGAAGGAGCACAATCTGCAATTTTAAGCAAAAAACTTGTTCAATTAGAATTAAATGCCCCGATAGAGTTTGAAATTGATGATATGAAATTTGATGACAATTTGTTTTTACAGGCAAGTGATTTCCTTAAAAAATATGAATTACATAGTTTTGCAAAATCAAATACCGTTAAACCTCAACAGGAAATCATTAAAGAAATTCCAAAACCGGAAACAACAATAGAAACTCTGAAATTTCCGAATATAAAAATAATAGATACTCATGATTTGGCAATCGGCCTTAAAAAAATACTGGGAAATCAAGATTTGATTACAATAAATATTGAAACAAACGGTTATGATTTCATAAATGACTTTTTAATAGGTTTATCAATATATTACGGCAGTGATGAAACATATTATATCCCGCTAAATCACTCTGATTTTACAATAAACCAATTAGATAAAGAAATTTTTATATCAATCTTCAAAGATATTTTTGAATCTAAAAAAATTAAATTTGTCGGATATGACTTAAAATTCACAAAGCATATATTTAAAAAACTTAATATTGATTTAAACAATGTTTATTGCGATATTATGATTGCATCATATTGTTTAAATCCTGCTCAGGAGCACACTATAGAAGCCCTGGCTGACAAACTGTTTCAGTTTAAACTTGATTCTTTAGAAACTCTTATCGGTAAAGGATCAAAAAAAATCCAGCTTGATATGTCGGATGTTAACTCTCTTGCAAAATATTCAACACACAAAGCATATTTAATACATAAATTAAGCAGTAAATTATTAAGTGATTTGAAAAATAAAAATCTGGAAAAATTATTTTTTGATATTGAAATGCCGACCCTGTCAATTTTAACACTGATGGAAGAGACAGGCATTAAAATAGACGGAAATTTTTTAAATGATTTTAATTTGAACATAATCAAAGAAATCTCTTTGCTTGAAAACAAAATATTCAATCTTTCAGGTCAGGAATTTAATATAAATTCACCGAAACAATTGGCAGAAATTTTATTTGAAAAATTAAAATTACCGGTTGCAAAAAAAACTAAAACCGGCTATTCAACTGACGAATCGGTACTACTTGAATTGAACGAATATGAAATAGCAAAAGAAATATTGAAATATCGGGAACTTCAAAAAATAAAAACAACGTATATTGATTCCATGTTAAGATATTGCCAATTTGAAGGTAACCGTATTCACACAATTTTTAATCAGGCTGTTACAACAACCGGCAGACTTTCATCATCGGAACCTAATTTACAAAATATCCCAAACAGAACCGATTACGGCAGACAATTGAGAAAAGCATTTATTGCAGATACAGGAAAAATATTTATTTCCGCAGATTATTCACAAATAGATTTAAGAGCTCTTGCTCACATCTCAAACGACCAAACTCTGATAAATGCATTTAATACAGGCAAAGATATTCACACGGCAACGGCCATGGAAATTTTTTCTATACATGAAGAAAAAGATGTAACAAGCAAAATGAGATCTGCTGCAAAATCCATAAATTTCGGGATTGTTTACGGGATGTCCGCTTTCGGATTATCGAAACAGTTATCAATTCCAATAGGACAGGCAAAAGAATATATTGATAATTATTTTAAAAGATATGATGGTGTAAAACAGTGGACCTTTGATATCATAGAACAGGCCAAGAAAACGGGTTTTGTAAAAACATTAGCCGGCAGAATCAGATATATACCTGAAATAAATTCTCAAAACAAACAAATTGTATCCTTTGGTGAAAGAATGGCATTAAATACCCCGATTCAGGGTACATCTGCAGATATTATAAAAATTGCAATGATAAATATTTCAAAAAAAATTAAAGAACAAAATATAAACACTAAGTTACTGTTACAAGTTCATGATGATTTATTATTTGAAGTTCCAAAACAAGAAGAAAATATCATTTTAAAAATGATAAAATATGAAATGGAACAGGCGATGAAATTAAAAGTTCCGTTAGTTGTTGATATAAAAGTCGGCATAAATTGGGCAGAAATGGATAAAATATGATAATAGGATTAAGCGGCGGGATAGCAACCGGGAAAAGTGAAGCATCGAAAATTTTCAAAAAACTCGGTTGTTATATTATTGATGCCGATAAAATATCAAAACAATTAACTTCCAAAGGTTCTGATGTGCTAAAAAAAATAGTTGAATCATTCGGCACCGATATTCTTACAAAAACGGGAAGTTTAAACAGAAGAAAATTAGGTCAACTTATTTTCAGTAATAAAGGTGCAAAATTACAACTTGAAAGAATTTTACATGTATCTATCATAAAAAAAATAAATGAAATTGTTGCCAAAAAATATAAAGATGTTGATATTGTTATAGATGCCCCTTTATTGTTTGAAGTCGGGTTAGACAGAATTTGTGATAAAGTTATAGTAATTTATGCAAAGTACAGTTTGCAACTTAAAAGATTTATGAAACGTGATAAATTGCAAAAACAGGAAGCAGAACAAAGAATAGCAGTTCAAATGCCTATAGAAGAAAAAATGATGTTGGCAACTGTTGTTATTGATAATTCATTTACGCTTAAAGAGTTGAATAAAAACATAAAACATATATACTTACAGCTTAAATCCAGATAAAGATATTACAGATATTTCTAATATTAACCCATTCCCGATTCAACAACAAACACGCCGTATTGTCCGGATTATTTGCATCTAAATCAGAATTTAATTTTTTTTAATTTAACGAATTCTTCATCTGATATTATTTTATTTTTAATAAGATTTAAAATTTTATTGACAAAAAAAATGATTTAAAATACAATTAAACCACTATGAAAAAAGTAATATTTTTTACGATACTTGTGACATTAATATTTTTATCCCGAATTGATTTTGCTCAAGTAGCAGATTTCGAACAAAATATACAGGAAAACACAGTACAACCATCTTCCGTAATAAATGCCAGGGGTATACATTTAACATCTTTTGTTCCCGGTTCTTCCAAAATAAAAATTTATATTGATAATTTGTTAGAAAATACCGAATTAAATGCTGTTGTTATCGATGTTAAAGAAATTGACGGAGCCATAGCCATCAGAGGGCTTAACAATGACCTGGCTTTTTCAAAATCAGTTCCAAACCCGGAAGATTATGTTAAACTTTTAAAAGAAAAAAATATTTATACAATAGCCCGTATTGTAGTTTTCAGAGATGATACCATGCCGAGAAAAAGACCGGATATGGCAGTAAAAACACCGGAAGGAAAATTATGGGAAGATTACAGAAAAATAACATGGCTTGATCCTTACAATCAAGATGCCAGAGATTATGTTTTAGACATTGCAGAAAAAACAGCAGACATAGGTTTTGATGAAATTCAATTTGATTATATTCGTTTCCCGTCTGACGGCAACACAAAAATGTGCAGATATCAAGTACCTCGTTCTACAACAACAGCTTATTTGGAAATAGTTGAATTTTTAAAACAAGCAAAAGAGAGACTGGGTCCTAAAGGCATAAAAACATCAGTAGATGTATTCGGATTGACTACTACCGAAACCGGCGATATGGGAATCGGGCAGAAAATAGTTGAAATGACAAAATATATTGATTATGTAAGCCCTATGATTTACCCTTCCCATTATGCAAAAGGGGAATACGGAATATCTGATCCAAATAAAGAACCCTATAGAACTGTATATATCGCATTACAGGGAGCAAAAAAAAGAATTCCTGTTGAAAAATTGAGACCGTGGTTGCAAGATTTTTCAATGAAAGGTGTAAAATATGGTCCTCAGCAAATTAAAGAACAAATACAGGCTTGTTTTGATTCGGGCGTAGAAACCTGGATGTTATGGAATGCTTCCTGCAGATATACGAAAACCGGTTTAAAATCAAAAACAGATATGAATACTTACAAAAAAAGTTCCAAAGAAACCATAGATAATTACTTAAAAAAAGAAGATGTTGACGAAGCCATGAAAAAAAGAGCTTACAAAAAAAACAAAAGTTCGCACAATGCTGTTAAAAAATCAACACAAACTGTAACAAAAAAACATACAGTTAAACCAAAATAAAAAACTGTGAACAAATCTTGTTCCATTATCAAATTCCAATTTTTAAAATACCATAATAATGTAACTTTTTATAAAATATTCAGTCTAAGTAAGTGGATACATACATGAATGACTATGAAATTATACGAAAGATTCTTGCGGGGCAAGAGAGTTTATTTAAATTACTGGTAACAAAATATAAAAACAAAGTTGTTTTAATTATATATTCGTTTTGTGGCAATAATTGTGATTATGAAGATATAGCTCAAAACGTATTTATAAAAATATTTGGTTCTTTAAATAAATTCAGATTTGAATCTTCTTTTTCAACATGGCTCTATAGAATAGCCATAAATGAAAGCATAACTTTTTCTAAAAAAAGGAAAAATAATATGATTTCAATTAATACCAAAGTCGGCAATGATGAAGAACAAGAGATTATTGATTTATTACCCGATTCAAATGATACAATAGAAGAACAATTATTGAAAAAAGAAACTCAAAACTTAATACAAACTGCAATGATGAATTTAAAAGATAATTACAGGACAATTTTAATATTGAAAGATATTGACGATTTATCTTATGATGAAATTGCCCAAACAATGGATATATCTCTTGATAAAGTAAAAGTTTGGTTATTTCGAGCAAGGCAAAACTTGCGAGAAATTATTAGCAAAGGAAATCTTGTATGAAATGCAACAACATGGAATTTTTAATATCACTGCATATAGACAATCAACTTTCAGACCAAGAGGTGAAGGAACTTTTACAACATTTTGAAATATGCGAACAATGCAGACAAACATATAAAGATTTCTTAAATATAAAAACCTTATTATCCGGTGAAAAAAATATTGAAATCAGCCGTTATTTTGAAAATAACGTGATGAGAAAAATTAAAAATTCAAACACAAATAACAATGCGAAAATTATTTATCCGATTTTTAAAAAAAGAATAATTGTACTGGCGGCAAGTTTTTTATTTATAGTGATTTCTTCAGTTGCTTTATTTACGACATCATCTGTTAAAAATAAGAATTCTCACTACGATTTCAGCTGGTATTATGAAATCAATCAAGATAACAGCGAAGAATCCAATAATACTTTAGAATCTTTTATGCTGAATTTTTAAATCTGCAACAAAAACCCTGTTATTTTATTAAAAGAATCACTCATTATCATTATGCCTATCAGAATTAAAAGAATACCGCAAAATATCTCTATATAATGATAGTATTTTTTGATTTTATTAAAAAATACTAAAAATTTATTTATAAATAATGCCGTCAGTATAAACGGTATTGCTAAACCAAGAGAATAAAAACTTAATAGTAATGCCCCGTCTTTTATCTGCCCTTGTGTTGATGCCAAAATAAGTATTGAAGATAAAATCGGACCCACACATGGTGTCCATGCAAATGCAAATGCACATCCCACAAAAAAACTGGTTAAATAACTAATTTTTTTATTTACAATATGTAATACAGATGCCTGTTTATACAAAAACGGTATTTTAAATATACCGCATAAATGAAGTCCAAAAATTATTATAATTGAACCTCCGATATATTTTAGAACATTTAAGTTTGTTAACAAAAATGAACCGATAAATGTTGCCGTAAGACCTAATAAAATAAAAATTAAAGAAAATCCTGAAACAAAAATTAAAGAATTTATTAATATTTGTTTTGTATTTTTTTTATCATCTAATGTTTCCAATGCCAGTCCTGTTATAAACGTGATGTAAGCGGGGATTAACGGCAATATACAAGGGCTGATAAATGTCAGTATCCCTGCAAAAAAACTTGCTGCTATAGGAATGTTGCCCAAAGATTCAATCACTATATCCCTCCTTTAAAGATTGGCAGATTAGAATTTTTATAATTTTTCAAAACAATCAATTTTGAGTCATGCTAATAGATATCAAGCATTTTCCTAATCGGCTTATATGCCAAAACTCTTATTTCTTCCGGAACCTTAATTTCATTTTTCATCTCTTGCAATGTCCATAAAACTTTCTCAAGAGTATTTTTTTTCATATTCGGACATACTGCAATATCCGTAACGGTATGAAATATTTTATCAGGGTATTTTTTTCTTAGTATAAAGGTGATTTCATTTTCTGTGCCAATAATAAATTCGTTGTGACCGCTACCGGCAACATAATTCATAATACCTGTTGTTGATAAAACATGGTCTGCAAGTGCAACAGTTTCGGGTTGACATTCCGGATGAACTAAAACCAATGCTTTTGGATATTTATGTTTTTTTTCAATTACATATTCAGGTAACATTCGCATATGTGTCG
The DNA here is from genome assembly GCA_028711215.1 of Endomicrobiaceae bacterium. Taxonomy (GTDB): domain Bacteria; phylum Elusimicrobiota; class Endomicrobiia; order Endomicrobiales; family Endomicrobiaceae; genus Proruminimicrobium. The sequence goes on from JAQTSO010000021.1 coordinate 12,345, forward strand.
GGCAAAAACCTTGCCATAAAATCAGTTTTTTATTTAAAACTTTTTCAACATACAAACCTAAATTTCTATCCGGGCAAAAAATTATTTTATCATTATCAATACTTCTAACAACATTAACTGCATTCGAAGACGTACAACAAATATCGGTTTCTGCTTTTACTTCAGCTGTTGAATTTATATATGTTACAACTGTTGCTCCGGGATTATCTTTTTTAAATTGGATTAGTTGTTGTCTGTTTATCATATCCGCCATAGGACATCCCGATTCCAAATCAGGCAATAATACTTTCTTATCGGGACTCAAAATACTTGCAGTTTCTGCCATAAAATGAACACCGCAAAATACTATTACATCGGCATCTGTACCGGATGCTTTTCTGCTCAGTTCCAATGAATCACCGCTAAAATCAGCAATATCCTGAACTTCCCGGCGCTGGTAATTATGAACAAGAATTACTGCATTTCTTTGTTTTTTTAATTCTTTAATTTTTTCAATTATTTCCCGTGACATTTTTAATCCTGAGTTTAAATTTTATTTTTATTATTTATGTGCTCCATTAAAATATTTGCTATTTCTTCATTGGCTTTCGCATTGGGATGCCTGTCATTTCTTATTCTGTATTTTTCATCCAACATAAAATAACCCGGCAATATTACTGTATCAATATTTGCATTTTTCAATTCATTTACAATGTCCGGCATATAAAAAACATCAGGCCAAACAATTATTGTCAATTTTGAATTGTATTTTACTCTTACGATTTTATCTATCTTTTTTAAATCTCCCAACAAATATTTATCATAAAAAGCTCTATTATGTTCTTCTATAATCGGCGAAAATATTTTCTTAAATATATAACTTCTTGCAAAAATAATTTTAATGTTTCCGAAAGGTTGTTTTAGTCTTCGCCATTTATTATTTTCAAGTGCCCAGTTATCCTTTGCCCCAAATTCCAAAACATTGAAATTTCTGTCCGAATGCCCATTAATCAAGTTATAAATAAAAAGTTTAACGGGTTTTTTTTCAATAAATTTGTTTATGATATCATTATTTAAGATATTTAGTGCGGTAGTGCTCCCCTTTGCACCCAACCCCAAATTTAAAACATTATTTCCAAAATTCATTAATTTTGAAAAATAATAGGGCAATGTTTCATTATCATTTAGCCCGCTTCCGAAAGTAAACGAACCTCCTAAAAAAACATAAATATTATCTGAATTCCAATTGCATTTTGTGTATCTGAATCCGCTTGGCAACAAAGAATAACACACATCATATATCACTTTGTTGTTGTTTCTGTTTACGTTTATCTCTTTGCAAAAACCGGGATAACGCTCAAACTCAAAATTATTATATTGATCTTCTGTCAGAATTTCTCTCAGTATACTAATGTCATCCTGAAATATTTTTGTTTTACTGGAAAATTTTTTTGGAATATTAAATTGACAAACAAGTTTTGGAGAATACAAAATAAATTCCCATATGCCTAAAGCAAAAAATAACGAGAAGAATAAAATACCGATTAATTTTATTGTTTTATTTTTGACAAATACAGAACATGTTAAAAATATGAAACTGCAAAATAAAAATATATAAACAAATTCATATTTAAAAAAATGATTTGTCATGGTTGGCTCTCCATATTTTTATTATATTTTATAAATCCGTTTCATTTTATTAACTGATATTTCACTTAGCATAAGTATTTTGTCAAAAAAATTACTTACAAAAGTTCCCGGTCCGTCAGATGTTTTTTCTGCATTCTCTGCTGCTATCTCATAGCAAACCAAAGCTGAAGCGCAAGCAAGCGCATAATCTTTCTCTATTGCACAAAAAATCGCAATTACAGAAGTTGCCATACAACCTGTTCCTACAATTTTACCCATTACCGGAACGCCGTTTTTTATAGAATAAGTATTTTCTCCGTTTGAAACAATATCTTCTACACCTGTAATTACCACAACTGCTTTCATTGTATTTGCTAATGTTCTTGCAATTTCATATTTATCAACATTTACATTACCGGAGTCAACACCTTTTGTTTGCACGCTTAATCCTGCAATTGTTGCTATCTCCGACAAATTGCCTTTAATAACTGAAACCTTAATTGAAGAACATAATTCTTTGCATGTTTCATTTCTGTATTTTGTCGCACCCGCACCGCATACATCAAGCACTATCGGAATACCTTTTTTATTGGCAGTTTGTCCGGCAAGTTTCATAGATTCTATCTGTATTTGATTTAATGTTCCGATATTTAAAACCAAAGCATCGGCAAGTTTAACCATATCACAAACTTCTTCTTTTGCATCTGCCATCACCGGAGACGCACCAAAGCATTTTGTTATATTGGCACAATTTTCAACGGTAACATAATTTGTGATATGATGGACCAGAGGCGCTATTTTTCTTGCTTTTTCTAATCTTTCAAAAATCTTTTCCATGACAAAAACCCCTTTATATTAATAAATAAACTTTATAAACAGAAAATAGAAAACAAGCATTGCCATACCAAGAGGAAATCCCACTTTTACCCATTCCTTGCTTGTGATTTTTAATTTTGACGCACATATTATGTTGGGAATATTTCCCGGTATCATTATACCGCCGCTTATAATCAAACTGACTATTAAATATTTTAATGTAACTGTCGACATTTCAGGTACGATTTCTATGGCAGCCATAGTGGCATTATCTAAAACTGCAGACAACATATTTATCCAATACAGTTCCGTGCCGCCCAGATATACAACAGTTTTATATGCCAGAGGTTTTAATCCGTCTCCCAATAATATCAAACCTGCAACAAAAGCATAAACTTTTAGAAATCTGTGCACAATCTCTTTGTTGGTCGTATCTGCATTATTTCTGATCATATGTTCTTCAAAAATTCTGTCCTTCTTAACAATTTTATATGAGAGAATTCCTAAAAATATATTTGAAGACAGTATATATATCCATAACAAATCAATCATAAACAAAAAACCGGCATTATGCGGTGAGCCCGAAAGTTTGCTTAAAATTATTGTACCGAGCGGTTCTCCGACCGGCGTTAAAACTGCACCTATACCTATTGCAAAACATGCATAAACAATGAATTTTATTTTTTCATGTCTGTTCATATGTATAACAGTTGCAACTTCCGATAAAATCAAAGCGGCAATTATTGCCGTTGTAACACTTGAAACTAATCCCAGAACAAATGTTGATAATGCAAGCGTCCACTTAATACCTATATTTTTAACAACTACATTTATTAAAATAATTATTTGTTTATTGAAAACTTTAAATAATATTCCCATAATCAAAACTGTCAGAGAAATCATTATAGGGTGTTCTAAAGTTATTTTTAAAAGTTCCCAATTCCAAACATTGGAAACTGTGACTGCCAACAAACCAACAACAAAAATAAATATTTCAAGATTTTCTTCAACATGTTTATTTACAAGCGGCATCACAATGACTATAACGATAATAGCAGACAACAAAATATCTAACATTCGCACCCTCTTTTTTTGGCAATAACTCTTCTGATAAACTTTTCTAATTCCACAATACAATAAACAAATAATCCCAATACAAGAAGTCTAATCATAGAGTTAGCATCCATCCCTTGCACTTTAAAAAATTTATTTACCGGCGATACATATAAAAATATCGTTTGAAAAATAAACATTAGTGTAATCCCAAGCCATATAAACGGGTTCGAAAATATTCCAAGCTTAAATATTGAATGGTACGACGATCTGCAATTTAATAAATAAAAACTTTGCGCCATTATAAATATTGATACGGTAACACCTCTGGCTTGTTCAAGTGTTGCTCCGCCGGCAAGTTCATACTCAAATAAAAGCAGAACGGCAATTGTCATAATGACACCAAACATTATATTTCTGTAAATAAGCAAATTATCTATTATAGGCAATTTTGCACTTATGGGTTTTCGTTCCATTATTCCCTCTTCTTTCGGTTCAAAAGCAAGCATCAATCCTAACAAAATAGCAGTTGACATATTTATCCAAAGTATTTGAGCGGGCAAAATCGGTAAAACCTCTCTATTTAAAAATATTACCATCATCATTACAAAACCCTGAGCTACATTAGTAGGCAATGTCCATAAAATAAATTTTTTAATATTATCAAAAACACCTCTTCCTTCCTCAACTGCGGCAACTATTGAAGCGAAATTATCATCAGTTAAAACCATATCAGCCGATTCTTTGGCAACTTCCGTTCCGGTAATTCCCATAGCAATACCTATATTTGCCTGTTTAAGAGCCGGTGCATCGTTAACTCCGTCTCCCGTCATTGCACAAACTTCTCCTCTTGCCTGCAGAGCTTTAACCAATTTTAATTTTTGTTCCGGAGTTACTCTTGCAAAAACTGAAAAATCTTGAACAATATCTTTTAATTGTTCATCATCAAAACTTTCAAGTTCTTTACCGGTTATTGCCGTATAATCAACGTTTTTATCTTTTACTATACCAATAACCTTTGCAATTGATGAAGCGGTAAGAGCATGGTCTCCCGTAATCATTTTTATCTTAATTCCGGCCGTATGACATTTTTTGACAGCCTCTATAACTTCCGGTCTTGGCGGATCAATCATAGCCTGAAGACCGATAAAAATTAAATCACTTTCAACATCCTCATGATGGATTTGGTTTTTTTGTGGTCCAACACAGTATTTAATTGCAAATGCAAGGACTCTCAATCCCCTTGATGCCATTCCTTCGGCAACAGCCATAATCTTTTCTTTATCAAAAGGGATATTGCTATCGTTTTCATCAAGCATAGTCGAACACATATTTGTAATTTTTTCTACGGCACCTTTTACAGCTATTACGGAATGTCTTTCGGTTTTATGCAATGTTGCCATATATTGGTATTCGGACTCAAATGGGATTGTATCAAGACGCGGTCTTTGTTTTAGCAACAAACTTTCATCCAAATTTGCTTTTATGGCAGCCACTATTAAAGCACCTTCCGTAGGATCTCCCTGTATTGTATTGTGACCGTTAATACTTAGTAATTTTGAATCGTTACACAAATATCCTGCTTTCATGCAAAATCTGAGCGCTTTTGAAAAATCAATATGAACAATTTTATTTTCATATTTCATTTCACCGTCAGTGTTATAACCGCTGCCAAATACATTAAACATTCTATTACCGGCAAAAATCTCCATAACTGTCATTTGATTTTCGGTCAAAGTTCCGGTTTTATCGGAACAAATAACCGTAGTACTGCCAAGAGTTTCAACTGCCGGCAATTTCCTTATTATTGCCTTTCTTTTCACCATTCTTGAAACACCGATGGCAAGCGTTATTGTCATTGCTGCCGGAAGACCTTCGGGTATGGCGGCAACGGCAACACTGATAGCGGCCAAAAACATTAATTTTGCAGGTTGTCCGTTTATTACGCCTACCGCAAATGCAATTATTGCTGCAGTTATAATCACCCATAACAGAAATACACTTAATTGCGATATCTTTATAGTAAGCGGAGTATCCAAAGAATCTGCTTTTGAAATTAACTGTGAAATCTTACCAACTTCCGTATTGTCTCCGGTTGCAATAACTATACCCTTCGCACTTCCATAAGTTATAAGCGTTGAAGCATATAACATATTCTTTCTGTCAGCAAGTGCCGTTGATTCAGGTAATAAACCCTCACTTTTTTCAACCGGCATTGATTCTCCGGTTAAAGCAGATTCATCTACCTGCAAATCTCTTGAAGTTATCAGACGAACATCTGCAGCAACTTTATCCCCTGATACAAAAAATAAAATATCACCTGGAACAACTTGTGACGAATCAATATGCATTTTCTTACCGTTTCTTACAACAACCGCCTGAGTTGACATGGATTTTGCAAGTGCTTCAAGCGATTTAAGTGCTTTTGACTCTTGTATAAAACCAACTATGGCATTTATTATAACTACACCGAAAATAACGGAAGAATCTGCAAACTCTTTAAGAAATAAAGTAACAATGGCTGACAATATAAGTATATATAACAACGGTTGATTAAACTGCAAAAAAAATCTTTTAATCGGTCCGTCTGTTTTTTTTGGTGTTAAAATATTTTTACCGTACTTTGCTTTGAATACTTCAATTTCATCCGGATGCAATCCCAGTTCAATATTACTTCCAAAATCTTTTATAATTTCGATATAATCAATGCTATGAGCAAAACTATGCCAACTGTTTTTTTCTGTCATTTTTCAGCCCCTGACTCTTTAATTAATACTTTATAAAAAACCAACAAAGTATTTTGGGATTTAAATCTATTCGAAAATTTATATTTATAGTCAAAAGTTTTCAGATACCATTGCTAAAATATCAACGAGATTGTTTTTATACATTTCAAAAAATAACGGATGTTTTTTCCCTTATCAATAAAACCTTTCACAATTATTTTATATTTTTCACTTTTCAAAATATATTACAAAAAAACCTGCATTGACAAGCATTTTCCATTTACCTGATAAAACATCCGTTACCGATGATCTTAATATATCAAATTAATGACAAATAACATAATTTTTTAATATTTAATTTATAAATTAAGCAATTCCCTTAAACTATTTGCCAGATTGTCAGCTATCATTGTGTTGCCTAAATCTGTACAATGTCCAAAATCACCGGCAAATTGGTCTCTAAATATTTCATCATATTTTTTTTCCTGCAGTAATTGTTTAAAAATATATTCATTGCTTACAAATGTTATTTTATTGAAATAGTCTTCATCTTTTAAGATATTTTTTAGTGATTCTATACTCCTTACAGGATATTGCATACAAATTACTTTTATATTATTATCTATCAATTTTTTTAATATAAGTTTATATAATTCATAAGTATGTTTACTCGCATATTTTACTCTTATGTCTTCCGCTATTGTAAAATATTCTTCAGCTTTTTTGTAATTTTTTTCATACATGCTTTCAATTGCAATAAGTCCGTAATACTGGTCAAGATTTTCTTTATCGGCAGACATTTTTTGAAAAAATTTTGCTTTCTGTTCCAAAGTTATAATGTCCTTGATAAACCAGTACATCCTTCCGCTAAAAATAACATCTTTGTCATTGATTAATTTATCTATACATCGTTTTGCCGATTCGACATCATTTTTGTTTACGCTGTAATCTATTATTATTTCATACATAATTTGCTTCCAATAGCTTGGAACCCGTTTATTTGTTTTAATTATGTTTAATGCCATTTTATAGGCAATATTTTTTTTATTTAAATGATAATAATATAACATTGCCAAAAAAGCATACGAATAATAATCATCCTGTTTTATTTTAAGCATTTTCTCGCAAATTTGTTCTGCATCGGAATATTTTTTTTGAGCATACAATTCATAAACATAATTCATATTCAAATCAACAATATTATCCGCATATACTTCTTTTGTTTTTAATCTTGATCCCAAGTGGTTCTTAAACAACTTATACAGTTTGTAGATTTTAAATTTTTCATATTTTTCATTTTTGCTCTCTTGGCTGTTATCGGATAATGATAAAAATCCGTTGTTTATTCCCATCATGCATATTGCAAAATCAGGTTTATATTTAACAATATTCCCATCCAAATTTCCCAATATATTTTCAAGATTGACACCGGGAATTCCGCAATCAATCACTGAAAATTTATTCGGATATTTTTTATTTAGAATTTTCTGCAAATAATCAGGGTATTTGCCAAATGTGGTTGATTCCCCCAGACAAATAATCGAATATTGGGATTTGTTTTTTAGCTCTTTATTATTTTTATAATTTTGATAGTTTGCTATTAAAAATCCGGCTGTCTGGATTGATATTTCCAAGATTATTAATGCAACAAATATACCGGCAAATATCAACAGAATTTTTTTTAACATATTACCTGGTAATCACAAAAATCGCCTGCTGTGCAATTAGATTCGGAAAGCAACAAACACTTTTGCCGTTACTTATAAAACTTTTGGCAATTATCTTATATTTTTTGCTTTTACAAAAATTTTCAAAATCTTTTATACTCAAAAATCTGATATTTGGGGTATTATTCCAATTTTCAGGCAGACAATCCGTTACGGGCGCTCTGCCGTGGATTAACATATCCAGTCTTAATGAAATATGGGCAAAATTCGGAAATCCTATAATAACTTTTTTGCCGACTCTTAAAGCCTCATCCAAAACCGAATCTATATTTTTTACCTGCTGTAAACTCTGGCTTAATATGACAAAATCAAAGCTGCCGTCATTATAAGCATCAAGTCCTTTATTAAAATCCGTATGCAGCACGCAAAGACCGCGTTCAACGCATTTATATATATACTCTTCCGATATTTCAATGCCTTGAATATTAACATTTTTAGTTCTTTCCAAATATTCCATAAGGGTGCCGTTTCCGCAGCCAAGATCAAGAACTTTGGAAGTTGAATCAACAAATTCGGCTATTTTCAGATGTTCAAATGAAACTTTTTTATTTTCCACTTATAACCTCGTCATACAAATTATTTAAAAAAGATTTTATAATTTTTTCTTCGTTTTCTTTTTCAAGTAAAAAAGCATCATGTCCGTAAGTGGAATCTATATTGCAGTATGTTACTTTTTGTCCTCTTAATTTTAAACTTTTGACTATGTCTTCCGACTGTTCCGAAGGATACAGCCAGTCGGATTTAAAAGACAGCACCAAAAATTTTATGCTGATATTTTTATCGTTCAAAAAAGCGCTGTTATTTACGTCAAAATGATCCATGGCTTTTGATATGTACAAATATGAATTTGCATCAAATCTTTTAACAAACGTGCTTCCTCTGTGTCTGAGATATTCTTCAACCTCAAAATCGGCATTAAAATTAAATTTTGTGTTTTTTTCCTTTTCTTTTTCTATCGGGAATTTTTCTTTCATTGAGATGTCGCTCATATAAGTAATATGCCCAAGCATTCTTGCAACCGCAAGCCCTCTGTCTGGATTGCCTGTCTGGTAATAATGACCGCCGTTCCATGCGATATCAGCCATTACCGATTGTCTGCCGACTTCATTAAAAGCAATCTGCTGCGGAGTATGTCTCATCGTCGTTGCAATAGGTATTGCGGATATCACTTTTTCCGGATAATCGTTCACCCATTGTAAAACCTGCATACCGCCCATTGAACCGCCGGCTATTGAAAATAATTTTTCTATACCTAAAAAATCTATAAGTTTTTTTTGAACCTTAACCATATCCGATATTGATATTGCGGGAAAATCCAACCCGTATTCTTTTCCTGTTTTAGGATTTATTGAAGAAGGACCTGTTGTTCCCTGGCAACCGCCTAAAATATTTGAACATATAATAAAATACCTGTTTGTATCAAATGCTTTATCGGAACCTACCATATTATCCCACCAGCCCGGTTTTTCATCTCCTTCATGATAGCCCGCACAATGGGCATCACCCGTAAAAGCATGCGTTATTAAGATAACATTATCTTTTTGGGCATTTAATGTTCCGTATGTTTCATAAGCAACTGTAACACTCGGCAATTCCTGTCTGTTTTCCAGAACAAGTTTATCAAGTGTTAAATATTTAGTTTCAACTGTCATTTTTTCCGAACTCATATTTCACCCATAAATAACCACGTAGAAAGATATCTTTCGCCTGTATCCGGTAATACTGTTACTATATTTTTACCTTTATTTTCCAATCTTTTTGCAATCTGCATTGTTGCCCATAAATTTGCACCTGACGAGATACCGACTAAAATACCTTCTTTTAATGCCAACTGTCTTGTTGTTTCACCTGCATCATTGCTGTCAACTGTTATAAATTCATCTATAATACTTGCATTTAATATTGCAGGTATAAAACCTGCTCCTATACCCTGTATTTTATGTGAGCCTGATTTTTGTCCGGAAATAACGGCCGATTCTTTCGGTTCAACCGCAATTATTTTTATTTCTTTATTTTTTTCTTTGAGAAATTCGCCTACTCCCGTAATTGTTCCGCCTGTTCCGACACCTGCAACAAAACAGTCAATTTTACCGTCAATGTCATTCCATATTTCAACGGCAGTTGTCGTTTTATGTATAAACGGATTTACGGGATTTGTAAACTGCCCCGGTATGTAACTGTTCTTAATGCTGTTTTTTAATTCATTTGCTTTTTCTATTGCGCCGATCATTCCTTTTGAAGATTCGGTAAGTTCTATTTCCGCACCCAGCGCTTTTAACAATCTTCTTCTCTCTATGCTCATTGACTCCGGCATTGTTAAAATCAGTTTATACCCTTTGGATGCACAAACAAAAGCCAAAGCAATTCCGGTATTTCCGCTGGTCGGCTCTATTATCGTCGTATCTTTTTTTATAAGCCCGTTCTTTTCTCCGTCTTCAATTAAAGCAAGCCCTATCCTGTCTTTTACGCTTGAAAGAGGATTAAAACTTTCAACTTTAACAAAAATATTACTATGCAGCTCTTTTGATAAATTATTCAATTTTATCAAGGGAGTATTTCCGATTGTTTCTATGATACTGTTAAAATATTTTCCCATTTTTTAATCCTTACTTCTGTGATTTAATTAACGCCTGCTCTATATCTGCAATTATATCATCAGCATTTTCTATACCGATTGATAATCTTATAAAATCTTCTGTTACTCCTGCTGAAACTTGTTGTTCTTTAGTTAACTGTTGATGCGTTGTTGAAGCAGGATGAGTAGCCAGAGTTTTTGCATCACCCAAATTTGAAACATGTGATATAAGCTCCAAAGATTCTATAAATTTTTTACCGCTTACAGCTCCGCCTTTTATGCCAAAGCCGACAAGAGAACCTGTATATTCTTTCAAATATTTTTTAGCCAGTTTATATTCACTGCTGTCTTTAAGCCCCGGGTAATTTACCCATGTAATATTTTTATTTGATTTCAGATACTCTGCAACTTTTAAAGCATTATCACAATGGCATTTAATTCTCAAATGTAATGTTTCAAGCCCCTGTAAAAATAAAAATGAATTAAACGGTGATATTACAGCACCCATATCTCTTAACAATTTTACTCTTGCTTTAAGTATATAAGCAATATTACCAAACGATTTAAAAGCTTCAACAAAATTCAAATTATGATATGCTTCATCCGGTCCGCTGATTAAAGGGAATTTCCCGTTAGTCCAGTCAAACTTTCCGGAATCAACAATTACTCCTCCGATTGAATTGCCATGTCCGCCGATGAATTTCGTTGCGGAATAAACAACAATATCCGCACCGTATTCTATCGGTTTTAAAATATACGGCGTAAGCGTATTATCAATTATTAACGGTATGCCGTTTTTATGTGCAAGCTTTGCAATTGCCTCTATATCTGCAACATCCAACGTAGGGTTCCCCAAAGATTCTATATAAACTGCTTTTGTTTTTTCATTAATTGCTTTTTGTATTGCATCTAAATCATTGGCTTTTACAATATTTACTTTAATACCGAAATTTTTCAAAGTTGTGGTAAATAAAGTATATGTTCCGCCGTATAAATTATTTGCCGAAACTATTTCATCCCCGCATTTTGCAATATTTAAAACTGAATACATAATTGCGGCCATTCCGCTTGCAGTTGCGACAGCCCCGATTCCGCCGTCCAATAAAGCCATTCTTTTTTCAAATACATCTGTTGTAGGATTCTGCAGTCTCGTATAAATATTACCGAATACTTTCAGTGCAAATAAATCTGCCGCATGTTGTGTATCGTTAAATTTATATGCAGTGGTCTGATGTATCGGCACAGCTATAGAACCTGTAATCGGGTCTGGCTGCTGACCGCCGTGAACAAGTATTGATTCCGGTTTTAATTTATTATCTATTTTTGACATAAAAACACCTCTTATTTTAACTTAAATATACCGTGACAGTAACTGCCACTTCTTTTTCTTTTGGAAAATATCACAAACACCGCAATCTTAAACTTTTGTTGACAGTAAAAAGATATGTGCTCTTGGGATATATTAATACTGTCTTTTTTTCCAAACTACAATAACTTTTTCATAACTTAAATGTATCTAAAATCTCTACTAATTGTTTTGCTATAAAAGTATTCCCCAAATATGTACAATGCCCGAAATCACCGCCAAATTGATCTGTAAAAATATCCTTATATTTTTTTTCTTTTAAAGCCTGTTTAAAAAATGTTTCATTGCTTACAAAGGTTATTGTATCATAATATTTTTCATCTTTTAATATATTTTTTAATGATTCGACACTTCTTACCGGATATTGCATGGATAATATTTTAATATTTTTGGACACAAGTTTTTTCACAATATTACAGTAAAGTTCTTTTACTTTGGGATTTGCATTCTGCAATCTCGATTTTTCTGCCATTGCAAAATATTTACCGGCATTTTTATAATCATTTTTACCCAAACAATCAATTGCCATAAATCCATAAAAAACATCATCAGTCTGATAATTTTTAAAAATCATTTTTAATATTTGTTTTTTCTGTTCGGGAGATATTAAATTTTCAATCATGCCGTATAAATCCATATTGATGCTTGGAATTTCATCTGCATAAGCTTTTTCAATAAAATGTTTAATCATCGGCATATTATTTTCCTGTATGTAATATTGGATAATTTTCATATAATAAGAAAATCTCATGAATTTAAAATTTGCATCAACAGCTTTTTTTGACATTTCCACAGCGATTTTAAAATCTGTTCTTTGCATTATTTCATTCATGAAATAAAAAGCTATTTCATCTTTTGGATTTTTAGCCAATATAAATTGAAAAATATCTTTTCCTTTATTATTGTCGTTTTGTTGTGTCGAATAAAAAAGAACAATCCCTTCCTTCAATAAAGAATCCAACCTGTTAATATTTTTCAACAATTGTCTTGTATCGTGGAAATTTGACTTATTGTCAAATGAAGTATTTAATATTTTATAAAATTTATATATTTTAAAATTGTCAAGAAAACTTCTTTTATTTATATCATTTGATTCTGCATATTTCTGAATAAAGGTTTCATTAATCCCCATCATGCATATTGCAATATCCGGATTGTATTTGTCTATATTTTTGTCAATGTTTTGCGATATCATTTCCAAACTTATGCCCGGGACCCCGCAATCAACAACTGAGAATTTATTTGGATATTTCTTGTCTAAAAATTCTTGTAATTGCCTGGGATATTGTTCAAAGGTCGTTGATTCCCCAATACAAATTATTGTGTGTTGAGTATTTTTTGCCGATATTTTTTCATTTTTATATTTTTGATAATTTGATACAGTCAGACTTGCCACCCACATTAATAATTCACACAGCAATAAACCAAAAACCAAACCCAAAATTATCAAGAAACTTTTTGAAAACATTTTTGCCATTTTATTACACTTTTATCGCTTTGATTTAATTAGAATTTTTTGTGTACAGAATACTATTTCATAAGTATTTGCCGTAACAACAATTCATTCTACCATTAAATTAATGTTTTCTATCACACTAATAGAAACAATATTATATTTTTTTTACGGGGAAATAACAATTATTTAAAATAAGTGAAAATACAATATATTTGCTATAATAACCACATCTAATTTTTAAAAAGAGAGCTGAAATGAAAAAAATAATAATTTGTTTAATTACGATATCTCTTATGACAAATTTATCTTATGCTAATTCTAATTATGAAGGATATAAATCATATATCGGCGGATTGTTAGCTTTGAAAAAAGGCGATATTGAAACAACCGTACGCGAATATGAAAATGTAGTATTACACGATAATACCGCAATTTCCGTTTATAAAGATTTGGCTCTTATTTATTGGCAAAAAGGTGACGGGAAAAAAGCGCTGGAAATCGCAAAAAAAGCACAGGATTTAGACGGAGAAACTGTTAAAACAAATACGTTTTTAGGAACATTTTATCTGTCAATTAACGAAATGGAGTTGGCAAAAAAATGTTGGGAAAAGATTTTAGAAATTGACCCGAAAAACGAAACTGCCACCGTTTATCTTGCCGCTTATTATTATTCTGATAATAAATTAAAGGAATCCGCAGATTACTGGAACAAATTTTTACAAGATAAACCGGAATCTTCCGAAGGATATTTTCAGCTTGGGCTTGTACAGGAAAAACTCGGGCTTCTGGATGAAGCTTTAAAATCTTATAATAAAGTTAACGAGCTTAAGCCTGAAGCAAGGGAAGCCTATCTTGCAAGAGCAAGAATTTACGAAACAAAAAAAGAATTTAAACTCGCAATAACCGAATATGAAAAATATATAACCGTTTTTCCTGACAATATATCCATACTTTTATATCTTGGAAAATGTTATTTTGAAGAACAAAGATATGACGATGCAGAAAAGATTTTACTCAAAGCAAAAGACATCGCGCCGACCAACATCCCTTTACATTATTTGCTCGGCATGACCTATGAAAAGCAATCAAATATAGACGGAGCAATTGAAGCTTTTGAATTTATTGTAAAAAATGAAACAAATCCTCAGGTGGTTGCGAGATTGGGTTTTTATTATGCGGTAAAACAGGATTTCAAAAATGCCCAGATGAAATTCAAACAGGCCATTGCAACGGAACCTTTAAATGCTGAATTTCATTATATATACAGTTTAAATTTTATGGACATGAAAGATTATGAAAATGCGTCAAAAGAGTTAGAAAAAACTTTATTTCTAAAATCTGATTTTAATGATGCTAAATTTTATTTGGCAATGGCTAATGAAAAACTGGGCAATTATGATAAAACTGAAGAACTGTTAAAAGAAATTTTAGCATCCGACCCAAATGATGTAAAAGCCATGAACTATTTAGGTTATTTCTATGCTGACAGAAATATTAATTTGGACGAAGCCGAAAAATTATTAATTCATGTTATTGAGCTTGCCCCGAATGAACCTGCTTTTTTAGATTCGCTTGCATGGTTATATTACAGAACAGGCAAATATAAAGATGCCGAAAAATATATGTTTATGGCAATTAATACCGAACCGAAATTTTTTGATAAAACATTATACGAACATCTCGGTGATATCAGTGTTGAATTAAACAAATTGCCACAAGCATGGTTGTCTTATTCAATTGCGGAAGATATGGGCTCCGCTATTTCAAAAACTAAGGCAAAAATCGTTTCAAAAAAAATATCTGCTAAGGACATGAATAAGATTGCCTACGAAAGAGCTTTGCATAATTTTTTAAGAATTATATCGCTCAAAGCAGGTTATGCTTTAAAAATACAGACGCCTGTTATAAAAACAAATATGTATATGTCTGTTTTATATCATAGCGGGTTCGGAGTAAAAGCAAATTTCCCGTCTAAACTGACAATGCCTGAATTCAGTGTTTTATTTGATAAAAAAGAAGTTGTATTTTCACCGAAAGCAATTGAAGAAACTATGACTCCGGAAATTATAGAAATGTTTAATTTTATTAATTTTGTATTTTCAAAAGATTTTGCCCAGATGTTAAGCAAATCTGCAGTTGAGGAAAAAGGCAATACAATAATATACTCAAGAGATGATATAACCGTAAAAATCAACAGAAAAACAGGAATGTTAAAGGAACTTTCAAAAAAAGATTTGTTTATTTTAAAAATATCTTCTTATAAAAAATTTAACAAAATATCAAAAGTACCGAGTGATATAATTTTCAAATCCCAAAAAACAAAATTCAAATGCCGGATAAAACTTAAAAAAACAGTATTGCCGACAAGCAAAGATTTTGAAAATTTCAGAGGTCAAGATGATACTAAAAGCTCCGGCCAAGATTAATTTATATCTTGAAATTATTAACAAAAGGCCGGACGGTTATCACAACATTGAATCTGTTATGCATACCGTCGGTTTGTTTGATATTCTGGAATTTGATTTAAACAACAATCCCAAAATAGAACTTTCATGCAGCGACAAATCTCTTCCTGTTGATTCAACAAATATCGTTTATAAAACAGCAAAAAAAATGCAGAAAAAATACAATATAAAACAAGGCATAAAAATTCATTTAACGAAAAATATTCCTACGGGGGCAGGGCTTGGCGGCGGCTCTTCTGATTCTGCAACAACAATAAAAGCACTCAATAAAATATGGAATATCAATGCATCTAAAGAAGAACTTGAATCTTTTGCAAAAACATTAGGAGCAGACATTCCGTTTTTTTTTACCGGCGGAACTGCAAAAGTTGAAGGCATAGGCGAAATAGTCACAAAAATACCTTCCAAAAATAATTTTTTTGTCGTCTTAGTTAAACCTAATTTCGGTGTATCAACTGCTTATGCTTATTCAAAAGTAAAAATGCCGTTGACAAATCAACATGAAATTCATAGAATTACGAACGCCTTAAGAGAAAAAGCTTTTACAACACAAGTGGCTAAAGAATTATTATTTAATAGATTTGAGGAATTTGTTTTTCCTGAAAATTTAGAAATAGAGAAAATTAAGAAAACACTTGAAAGTTTTGGTTGTGCTAGTTTGATGTCTGGTTCCGGAGCTACAGTTTTTGCTTTAACATCCGGTCAGGAGCAATCCGACGAGGTTGTTAAGCAATTAGGTATATATAAATGGAATACTTGGGCTGTCAGCTCATGTGAATTGCATGAAAATGCGGGGGTGTAGAACATGGTTATTACCGAAGTCAGGATTTTTCCAAAGAACGAGGAAAAGTTAAAAGCTTACGCTGCGGTAACTTTTGACAATGTTTTCGTTGTTCACAATTTAAGGATTGTCAAAGGTGAAAAGGGTTTGATGGTCTGTATGCCGTCCAGAAAGAAAAATGACGGAACATTTAAGGACATTGCCCATCCTATAACAAATGAGTTTAGAGGCGAACTTGAAAAAATAGTCCTTTCTGCTTATGATAAAAAATTAGCGGAAGAGCCTAAAATAGAACCTTCAATATAAATATTTATAAAAATTTCAATTCCGAGATAGTGTAATGGCAGCACAAGAGAATTTGGATCTCTTTGTCTAGGTTCGAATCCTAGTCTCGGAGTATCTTTTTTTAACATAAAAAAAGATTTTAATATTTGGATT
>JAQTSO010000072.1 GCA_028711215.1 Endomicrobiaceae bacterium
TTATGAAAATCTATCCCGGCTCTGCAATAATCGCCGATAAATGTGATGCCCAAATAATTCCCGTTTGTATAGAAGGCAACCAGTATTTAATGTTTTCAAATTTCGGCAGTACGCTGAAAGCCCGTCCTAAAAGTAAAATCAAAATTAATATATTTCCTGCAACAAAACTTGCAATAAATGAAAATTTAAAAGGCGAAGAACGCAGAAAAGAAGCAATGAGAAATTTATATGATTTGATGACCAATATGCGTTATGATTCACTGCCTCTTGACCAAACAATATTTGATGTTTTAATCGATGCAAAAAATCTTGTCGGAAGAAATAAAGAAGTTTTGGAAGATATGAAAAGAAAACCGATTAATTACGGTAAACTTTTTACCGTTTCTTTTATACTGGGAAAGTTAATCGCAAAGCAGAATAAACAGGGTTCATATATAGGGTTTATGTTGCCGAATTCCGTTGCGGGTGTTGCAACTTTTTTTGGTATTCAGGCATTTAATATAATTCCTTGTATGTTGAATTTTTCAACAGGTGTTAAAAATATGCTTTCCTGCTGTGAAACTGTTCAGATAAAAAATGTTTATACTTCAAAAGAATTTATAGAAAAAGGCAATTTGCAGGATATTGTCAAAGCAATGATAGATTCTGGCATTAATATAATTTATCTTGAAGATTTAGCTAAACAAATTAAATTAAAAGATAAACTTACGGGCCTAGTTGCATCTTTTTTCCCGAGATATTACTATAAAAAAGTAAGCGGAAATCCTGATTCAAAAAAACCGGCTGTTATTTTGTTTACTTCCGGTTCTGAAGGAGTTCCAAAAGGCGTTGCTTTAAGCCATGATAACTTTCTGGCAAATGTTTATCAGGTTCGCAGTGTTTTGGATATCGGGATAACGGACAGTTTTTTTAATTCAATGCCGATTTTTCACTCTTTTGGTTTAACAGGCGGTATGTTTTTGCCGTTACTGTCGGGATTAAAAACTTTTATGTATCCGTCACCGCTTCATTACCGCGTTATACCGGAATTGATTTATGATACAAATTCAACAATTATGTTCGGAACAGATACGTTTTTAAACGGATATGCAAAATCAGCCCATCCTTACGATTTTTATTCAATCAGAATAGCTGTTGTAGGAGCAGAAAAACTTAAAGAAGCAACGGCAAGAAATTTCTTTAATACGTTCGGCGTAAGAATTTGGGAAGGATACGGAGTAACAGAAACAGCACCCGTAATTTCTGCAAATACGAATATGTATTATAAATACGGAACAGTCGGCAGACCGATGGTCGGAATTGAAACAAGACTTGAAGACGTGCCGGGCGTAAAAGAAGGAAAAAGGTTATTTATAAAAGGTAAAAACGTAATGATCGGCTATATCAAAGTTGATAAACCAGGCGTAATACAGCCTCTTGAAGACGGCTGGCATGATACGGGAGACATAGTAACCATAGATAATGAAGGTTATATTACAATTAAGGGCAGAGCAAAGAGATTTGCAAAAATAGCGGGGGAAATGGTTTCTCTTACCGCCGTTGAAGCAAGCATTATAAAATTATGGCCTGATTTTGAACATGCCGTAGTTTCTGTCCCTGATCCTAAAAAAGGCGAGCAGTTAGTTTTATTTACTACAAGACCGAATACCGTTTTTAACGAAATAGGCGCAGAATTTAAAAAGCAGGGATTAAGCGAATTGTTTGTTCCTAAAAAAATAAAAATACTCGAACAGATGTATCTTATGGGCAACGGGAAGGTTGATTATGTTACGATTGGGGAGATTGCCAAAGAAGAGTTTAAGTAGCAACTTTGTCAAAGTTTAATCAAACCACAACCAAATCTAATACTTTTTAAAGATAACAAATTTTGTGCGGATGCCCCGCACGGTGCCATACTTTTAAATTATAGCCTTTAAAGGCAACAACTGTGGGTGGTTGACGCACGGCAAGTTACTTTTTATCACGAGTCTAAAAAGTAACCAAAAAGACCCGCCACAAGTCGCACATTCATTCCTGTTTTTCGTCGCACAGTTCACAACTTGAAAAATCCTTACGGCATAACGAAACGGATTTTTCTTCGGACAAGTGAACTTAAAATTTTATCTGTTTGAAAATTTTACAACAAAAAAACAGTTCATTCATAGACGTGCTTAACGTGGCAAAAAACTAATCCCTTAAATACTATGTATATAATTAAAAATAACAAAATTGTACAATTACTTGTAAATCTTATTTAATTTGCTGCTAAAATAACAATTTGGAGAATTAACATGAAGAAAAGTTTGATATTAACGGTACTTGTTTTTATATTTGCTAGTTTATGTTTGTTTTGTATTCCTATACAACAAATGTCGGCGTATAGTTCTATTTTTTCTGTTGCTGTAGCATTAATTGCTGTAATATGGTTTTATAATAGTCTTCAATTACAATCTACTCAATTGGATGAACAAAGAAAACAATTCCAATTAGAATTTAATAATATTAAATTAGAATCTAAAAGAAATACTTTATTATTGGTAAAAGAAATTCTTATTGACATGGATAAAAAAGTAACAGATGAATTAGATGGCATTGGAAAATTAGAAAATATGTTAGACTTATTTATACACAAAGTATTACCGGCTTTGTCAAACATAGCTGATACTGCTGATCCAAATATTGTAATGGAAGAAATACATAAGTGTAATAAAATTTTAATACCTATAAATATGTTCTTAATATCTATGAAAGATGTATTTAAATTGATTCTTGAAAATGAGGGTGAAATTATTTCTGAAAATAATTATACGAATGAAATGTTTGTTAATATATATGGCAAAAAAATAAAAAATAATGCTTTTCTATCTAAATATATTGGGATAGCAAACTCATTGTCAGGATTTATGATTCAATTTAAATTAGAGGTAATAGAGTTAGCTTCTTTGGCTGTTATAGGATTGAAAAGTCCAAGAACATTAAAAAATGAAGAATTTATATCTAAAATTAACGAATTTAAAAATAATAATAATGTGTGGGTTCCTAAAATAGTTGAAGTATATTTAGAAAGTTTAAAAACAGAAGTGAAATAATAGAATTTATATATAAAATTCGGTATTATAAAATTAAATAAATGAGAAATATTCAAGAAGAATTAAAACAAGAATATAAGAGAATTTTTGATGTTGCCAATAACAGACCAACTTGGGCTGCAAAAAAGAAAACAAATAAAAATGAAATTATCCATCCAACAATTCCGTTTATCGGTGAAAATTATGATAATACAAAGTTATTGTTATATGCGAGTGCAGAAAATTTAATCTATTATTATAGAGAGAAGAATAAAAATAACTTATACTTAGACAATGACAATTTTGCAATAAATAGACACAGAGAGAATTGTAACAAATCAAAAGAACAATTTTTCCAAATGTGCATATATTGCCGATAGATAATGGGGCTCTAGTTGTAATAACATTTTATATATTAAAACATTTAAAAGGTAATTTAAATTATAATAGACCTATTGAATTATTGGAAGATATATCTTGTGGAAATTTTGGGAAATTTTCAATTGAAGCTCATGTGAAAAATATTGATTATGCAAATAAACCAGATAAATTAAAATATTCTTTTGAATATATAGAAGCTGATTTAAAAATATTACAGCCCAAAATTTTAATTATGCCATATACAATATATAAACACAGAAGAGTTCAACAACTTATAACTAAAAATGCAAATAAATGTAAAATATTACCTATTTATCAAATTACTCCAACAACTATTAATCGTCATATAAAAAAATATCCTAAAAAACAGCTTAATGAAATTGGAGTATTAGATAAATGGCATCAAGAAATAACAGGACGTATTACAGGTAAGACAAAAGAAAATTTCTATTCAATTTATACATACCTTGATGAACGTATTAAAAAAATAAATTGCTTAATATAGAGATAGTACATTAATAATTTTACAGTAATAATATTGTTTTATTTAATTATCTCTTGCTATTGAAAAATTAAGATTTATTGTATAAATTGATTAAAATGTATTTATTTTTATTAAAGGAGTATCTATGAAAATAGAAATGGGTGAATCGTTAATGTTATCTTGGCTAAAACATGCTAAAAGTTGCAAAATAACTCAACTAAATTGGAAGCCATCTGGAAGTTGGCAAGTTTTCAATGAAGATGAAGTAAAAGAATGTTTCAAAAAAATCAATGAACAATATCCTGATATTTTAAAGAAAAACACTTTTAGTCAATTTTTATCCCAAGCAGAAATTGATGTTTTAGGTATAGATGTTGAAGAAAATAAATATTATGCTGTTGATGTTGCTTTTCATGAACTAGGATTAAATTATGGAGGAACAAAGGAAACTGTTGAAAGAATTACAAAAAAAGCACTTCGCTCTGCCCTGATTTTATATTATCAATTTAATACCAAAAATGGTGAAATTATTTTTGCTGCACCAAAAATAAATAATTCTATAATTAGCATTTTAAATGAAAGATTTAAAGATATTAATAACTATGTAAATTCTTTAGGTTTTAATTTTAATTTTAGATTGCTTGCCAATAATGATTTCAATGAAAAAATTATGATGCCAATAATTGAAATATCTTCTAACATAGCTGATACTTCAGAACTTTTCATGAGGGCATTTCAGCTTTATGAGTTAGTAAATAATAATAAGCATATAGATGTTTTGGAAGTAAAAAGAGATGTTTCAAAAGAATCAGATTTTTCAGAATTCCCAGTTGGTGAATTTGTAAAGAATAAATTACATTATTTATTTGAAAATAATTTAATCCCAGAAGATGAAATTGAAAAATTGAAAGACAAACAATATTCAAAAAAAGTATTCGATTTAAATTTTCCTTTATTGATAAATAAAGATGATAACGGTCTTGATACAAAAGGTCATGATAGATACTGGAAAAGAGAAATGTATGCAAACAAATATAGAGTTTGTAGTCAATGGTTTAAGCATCAAAGGCATCTTTTTGAGCAATGGTATAATGGTATTATTAAAATAATCAACTGAACTGGGATTTGGAGTTTTTTAATCACAACAAATACGATTATACAATTGGGATAATCAAAAAAATATCTTGTATGGGACTGAAATTTTTAATAGATAACAGTTTTGTTTTGGACGTTTACTCTTGGGACGGCGGAAGATGTATTTTTTGGTCCTCCGATGCTCATCCAGCCGACAGCAACAAGTTTGCCATTATTGAAAATATAAGGAGTAAATTCATCATCGGTATCTAGTCCGTCAGAAACCCAACCGCTTCTGAAATATAAAATTTCAACATTAACGCCGTCTTTAACATATTTATCGGGGTGTCTTAATTCTGTATTTTTTAACAGAGCTTGAGTCGGACTCAATATATCTAACACTTCTTGTTTGGACATTCCTAATTCTACTTTTGGAGCCTCAGCAACATAATTATTAACTGTTTGTTCCCAAGTAGTAAGAGTAGCTACGCAACCGGTAAAAACAAATCCCAACCCAAACAACATATACAACACTATTTTTTTCATAGATTAAGCACTCCTAATAAATTATTATTTGTCGTTATTAATTTTAAGCATTAATTCTGCATTATCAACCCACATTACGAAATACGGATATTTGGCGTTTTTTTCTTTAAGGCAAAACAAAAACGGCTTGTCGAAAATTAAACGTTTAATATCGTTATTAATATGTACTGATTTTACTCCGATTATGCCTGCATATGATTCAAGGACTACTCCTTTTTCATCTAACTTAAATTTAATGCCTTGAAATGCCTTAGCTATAAAGTATTCTCTAAAATTTTTATTAAGAAAATCTCTGTTTGTTAGTTCCGAGTATTCTTTTAAAATATCAAAATCAAATTTTGGTATCTGAAGGATATCTTGTGTTCCTAAACCCATAGGTTTTTTATTTTTAATTTGTTGTAAAACATAATCAACTGTTGATAAAAGAGTTTCTTTAGGTTCTATTTTGGCAAGTATTATTTCGTCATTTTCAGATTTAGATTCAAGTTTTAATATAAAATTATTATCATCGGTATAATCAAGTATTTTAACCTGCCTTGATGCATCTGAAAAAGTTTTTATTCCGAAAGTTTTTACTTTCGTTTTGCCGTTGAAATATGTGTCATTAAGCTCTTCAAATTTATTTTTAAATTCAAGATTTTTAAACAGATACGAATAAGCCAAAAAATCACTTGGGTTGGATAGTTTTATGCCACATCCTTTTTTATTGTTGAATTTCTTTAATAATGCATCATCTATTTTTTCAACGATCCCGTCTGCATCAAAGCCTACCATTGCAATGTAAGCATTATCTGAAATATCTTCTTTGTTTGTTAATCTTTCATTAAGCATGTTTTGGATTTTAGGGGTTCCTGACAATTTAATAGGTTCTTTTATTAGTCCGTCCCATAAGACATTCCATGCAAGCTGAAATGTTGAACAGTAAATCAGATTTTTCCCGTTTGTGATTTTTTTCTGTAAATAAGATGTAACTTCAGTTTGTTTTAATTCGTCGGTGTTTATTTGTTTAGGCTCTTCAGAAAAGACAAAATTCGATAAAAATACGTTAAGAAATAAAATACTTAAAATACAAAGAATTTTTT
>JAQTSO010000001.1:0-53086 GCA_028711215.1 Endomicrobiaceae bacterium
GTTTGACGATAAATGTTGCTTTTTGTAGAATAATCTCAAAATAAAATACCGTCAGGATTTTAAAATGACAAAAACTATAATATCTTCAAGTTACTGTGATAAATATGATAATAATATAGACAATATTGTCTTAAAAACATTGCAACCGCTCGGTGTTTTAACAGATATTATAAAACCCGGTTCTAAAATTTTGATAAAACCCAATTTGTTAAGTGCCCGTCGGCCTGATGAAGCAATCACAACACATCCTTCAATTGTTAAAGCAGTAATTAAAATAGTTAAATCCTGCGGTGCCACCCCGTTTATCGGAGACAGTCCGGGAAATGTTTTAAAAGGTATTGAACATATATGGCAACAAACAGAAATGGCCAAAATTGCAGAAGAAGAGAATGTAAAACTTATAACTTTTGAAAATACAGGTATAAAAAAAATAGAAATAAATCATCCGACAATAAAAACGATAGCCCTCGCAAATATTATCTTTGATTTTGACAGTATTATAAATATACCGAAATTAAAAACACATACTCTGATGGGCTTAACCTGTGGCGTAAAAAATTTTTACGGCTGTGTTCCTGGAATAACAAAAATTGAATATCATAAATTGGCTGCATCTCCGCATGATTTTGCATTACTGCTTTCTGAAATATACAAAGTTTTAAAAGATAAAATTCTTTTTACTGTTCTTGACGGTGTTGAGGGGCTTGAAGGTAACGGTCCGAGTACCAGAGGTATAAAAAGAAATTACAATATAATTTGTGTAAGCAGAGACACGGTTGCACTGGATACTTATATAACAAAATGTGTTGAAAAAAATTATGAAAAAAACTTTTTCATCAAAACATTAAAAAATGTCGGCAATACCGATTTCGGCAGTTTTGAATTAATTGGCGGCAATGTGGAAAAATTTAATTTTGAAAATGTAAAACTGCCTATAACAAAAATTTTAAACATAATACCTGTTTGGCTGGCAAGGCTTGTCGGTAAATATATAGGTAAACTTATATGGATTAAACCTGTAATAGAACAGGATAAATGTGTAAAATGCGGACAGTGTATAAAATCATGTCCGGCTAAAACGATAACAAAACAAAATAATGGTATAATATATATTGATAAAAGTAATTGTATATCTTGTTTTTGCTGTCATGAATTGTGCGGATATAAAGCAATAGATATAGAACTCAGCCTTTTGGCAAAATTATTTATTAAAACAAAAATCGGTTAAAAAATGAGAAAACTGAAACATTATATTGAATATATCTCTTTAAGAATTGTCATGTTTTTTCTTTACATGATTCCTATTTCTTTTGCAAAAGAAATAGGTCTTATTTTGGCAGAAGTTGTATTTAATTTTATACCTATAAGGAAAAAACATATTATAGAATCATTAACAATAGCCTTCCCCAAAAAATCAAAAAATGAAATTTTAAAAATTGCAAAAGATGTTTACAAACAATTTGTTATTACGGTTATTGAATTTATATTTTTCAGGAAAATGACAGGCAAGGAACTCAAAGGAATGTTTCCGGATGAAGATTTCTATCCGGTTATTGAAAGCTTAAAACAAGGTAAAGGTGCCATATTGCTATCAGGTCATTTCGGTAACTGGGAACTTCTGGCAAAATCATTTGCACAAAGATATCCTACTTCTGTCATAGTTGCAAAACAATCAAATCCGATGGTTGACAGCCTTATGAATGATACAAGAACAACAAAAGGTTTTAATACAATATATAAGGACAGTCTGGTATTTAGAGCTGTTTCAAAAGCACTGAAAAAAAATGAATTTGTCGCAATACTTGCAGACCAGGATGCAGGCAAACAAGGTGTATTTGTCCCGTTTTTCGGACGGCTTGCCTCGACAGCCAAAGGTCCTGCAGCATTTGCTTTAAGATGTGATTGCCCTATATTTACAACATTCAGTATCAGACAACCTGACGGTAAATACAGAACGGTTCCTAAAGAAATTAAAAAACCTGTAGGAGTAAGCGAAGAAGAGGCTATTGAAATAATTATGGCAGAATACAGCAGAATTCTGCAACAACAGATAGAAGAATATCCTTCCTATTGGTTTTGGTTTCACAGAAGATGGAAAACAAAAAAAACAAACTGAATCTTTTTGTCAGAATAAAATCATAAATTATTGTTAAACTTTTTTAATTGTTATTTTTTTGTCCGACGGCAATATATCAATTATTTTATTGATAATTTCGTCGCGGGGCAGTAAATTGTTTTTTTTGTAAAAAATTACATCCTGATTGCGGGAAGTACCTGTTATAAATATAATTTCATTTTCTTGTTTCAGTAATTCGGCTAAAGTTATTGCATCCTGATTTTCGACAGGTTCTCCTTTAAGTTTTTTGTAACAGTCATTTAAAGTTATAACACCCTCAGTTGCTAAAAATATTCCTTCTATTTTATATTTTGGAACCGGCAAAGTTTCTGTATTTGTAAAAATAATTTCCGGTTTTAAATTTAATTGTGCACAATAAACTTTCATTGTGGTTGTTCCGCATATTGCTTTTTTACCCGCAGATTTAGAAAAATCAATGCATGTATTTTTGTCTTTTGCTTTATTTTCAGGTAATCCTGTTAAAATAGATAACATTTATTGAATTAAACTCCCAAAAAAACTGTTGACGTTTTTAAATTTTTGGTCTATACATATTATGCCGACGGTTAGTCTCGCTAAAGTTTTTAAATACAAAAACTTCCGAGAAACCGCCGGTACTTTTTTGGCTAATTTTTTCTGACAAGTATGTTTATTTCGTAAGGCATATCTGATTTATCATTAAAATATAATGTTTTTATTGTATAAAAATTTTCATCAATATATTTTCTTCTGTTGTTTAAATTGATAGTTTCATTTCTTTTGAAATTTTTAATATCAATATTTTTATTTTTGTAAAATCGTTCATGCAGTCTATGCACATAAGTATTAATTTTATCAGACAATGAAATATTTGTTGCATAAACGATAATATTAACATTATCAACGTTAATACAATTTGTATAATCATTTACAATGTTAAAATGTAAATCATTTAATTCCATAATTAGATGTATGCTGTCTACATCTTCAAGATTTGTATCAATAAAAATGGTTGAAGTATCGGAACTCGGATAATTATCTTTAAAATATTTAACAATCTCTGCTATTTGTTTCACTTTTTTTGAATCATAAAACATAATATTTGTGCCGTATTTGGCATAGTATCTGATTTCGTGTCCTTTAATACGTGTGCTTATTCTGTAAAAAACCGTATTTATTTGATAAGAAAAATCAATATATTGCACCATGCAAATCAATACTATGCCCGCAACTATAATTTTTTTTACAATCAATTTTTTTATGTTTGATATATATAAAGCTGATATTAATATCATTGCGGGTATAAAACCGACTCCGTATTCTGCCTGTTTGTGATGAGGCATCAATATTATTGTCAGCCACGGGATAAAAAACCATAGCAATATTATATGTTTATATTTATGTTTATATTTTTTTATATACCAGATTATCCCTATAATAAATACTATAAAAATCGGCAGCGATAATAATTCGTCATATAATCCAAATGTCATTGTTCTCAGGCTTTCAAAAGATAACAGACTTGCGGGTTCCGTCACGGGTTCATAAAACATCTTTTTAATTATTTCTAACCTGAAATAATGGAAACTCGATATTAAAATTCCAATCAATATTGATAACGATATATTAATTGTTTTTTTAAATTCAAAATTATTATTAAAGCTTTGTAATACAATAAATACCAACGGCATAAAAAAATATGCAATAAAAGCATTTTTTATTAATAATCCTAATCCGATTGATATTCCGTAAAGGATAGACCATTTCAAATCTTTAAAATAATCTGTTTTAATCAAACAATATATGTTGAATGTAATTATCGCTATTAGTTGATAATCTTTATGTCCGTATTGTCTGCTCATCCCGTATATTGCCGGTACCAGTGCAAATAATATCATAGCAATATTGCCTGTCTCTTGATCTTTAAGCTCTGTGCTTATCTTATATATGAAATATAAAGGTATTAAAAAGAAAATATAATTTATAAATATTATTATCAGGTCAAAATATTCTTTGCCAAACACGAAAAACATTGATTTTGTTATATAGGTTATAAACGGTGCATTATAACATGCGGAATTATTGTTAAAAATATCTAAAAAATGAAGACCGCTGACACCGCAGGGATATATAGGGGTATTTAGCTGCCACCATACAAAATTTCCGACAGCATAGAATATTGCAATGATAAAAAAAACGATTTTCGGGTTATTTCGTATATTATTAAAAGCAGTTATGATAAACTCCTTTTTATGCGTTATAGATTATCCGGCTTTTTGATTTTATCAAATTTAATACCGCAAATAAAATTTTATTTAAACAAAAAAATTCTCATCCGTGTTGCACATTTTAAGGCACATAAGGATGAGAATTTAAAATCCGGACATTTATGTTATATTTTTTATTTCTCCATCAATGGCTTTTTCAGCAAGTTCTATTGTGCATTTTTTTATCACTTGAGTTCCGATTCTTACAACAGGTCCTCTTGAACATTTTTCAAAACAGAAAGATGCCTGTACTTCAACTTTATCTCTGATGCCTTTTGTTTCAACCAATTCTAAAATTGATTTTAAAAGTTTCTGGGAGCCTCTTAACATACAACTGGTACCAAAACATACATTTATTTTTAAATTTTTTTCATCAACGGCTTTTTGTATGGTAAACGGATTTTCAGCCAGCCTTTTTCTGCTTGTATGTTTTGTATGTAAAAAAGTATGAGCTTGGTGACTGCCCGGTTCTTTTAAGAAATCCGTATATATTTTTTGGACATACGGGTTATCTTGGGGTTTATGTAATTCAAGAACTTTATCGTTTTCATAGAGGCACTGAGTTCTTTTTTTTCTCACATCCAAATCTTTGTAAACAGGTTGTCCTGCCCCGCCGATGCAGCCGCCGGGACAAGCCATAACTTCTATAAAATCATATTTTTTACTTGTTTTTATGTCTCTGATTAATTTTCTTGCATTACCTAACCCGTGGACAACGGCAACTTTTAAATCTTTGCCGTTAACCTGAACGATAGTTTCTCTTATTCCGTTTTCACCTCTAACAAAACTGAATTCGTCAACTTCGTTTGAATCTGCTTTTGACAGTACATTTCTCAAAACAGCTTCCGTAACACCGCCTGAATTTCCGAAAATTACGCCTCCGCCCGTTTTAAAACCCATCGGCATATCAAAGCCGGACTGTTCTAAATTTGCAAATGTTAAACCTGATTCTTCTATCATTCTTGTAAGTTCCTGTGTTGTTAAAGCAAAATCCACATCCTGAATTCCGTCTGTAGATAGTTCAGGTCTTTTTATTTCAAATTTTTTGGCTGTACACGGCATTACCGAAACTACAACTAAATCTTCTTTTTTTATTCCGTAAATATCAGGTAATATTTTTTTAGCAAGAGAACCAAACATTCCCTGGGGTGAGCGGCAACTTGAAAGATTATCAATCATATCCGGATAATATTGTTCCACAAATTTTACCCAGGCAGGACAACAAGATGTAAACTGCGGAAGTTTTTCACCTTTTGAAAATCTTTCAACAAATTCTTTTGCTTCTTCAACTATTGTCATATCTGCGGCAAATGAAATGTCAAAAACTTTTTTAAATCCCATTATTTTAAGAGCAGTAACCATTTTGCCCGCTGATGAATTTCCGGATTCGTTCATATCACCAAAAGCTTCACCTACGGCAGCTCTTACTGCCGGAGCAATTGCAACTACAACGGTTTTGTTTTTATTGCTGATTGCATTCCAAACATGGCTGACATCCGATTTTGGTGTCAATGCGCCTGTAGGACAAACTCTTGCGCATTGTCCGCAATAAACACATTCTGATGATTCCAGATTTTTACCGAAGCTCGGACACACTGCGGAATTTGAGCCTCTGTGTGCAAAATCTATGGCACCGACAGTTTGTATCTCTTCACAGAATCTTACACAGTCTCCGCAAAGCACGCATTTTGTCGCATCTCTTACGATAGAAGGAGTTGAAAAATCTATAGGCTCGGGTTTTCTTACATTTTGAAATCTTACTTTATGTATTCCGAGTCTTCTTGCAAGAGTCTGAAGCTGACAACTTTCACTTTTGTGGCAGCTTGTGCAGTCTGCGTTGTGATTGGCAAGTAAAAGTTCAACTATCATTTTTCTCATTTCTCTGATTTCTTCATTATTTGTTACCACCACCATTCCGTCTTCGGCGGGAGTTGAACATGCCGGCAGAATACCTCTACCTTGAACGTTAACCATGCACAATCTGCATGCTCCGTAGGTGCTGAGTTCGGAATGATAACAAAAAGTAGGAAGTTCAATATTTGCTTTTCTTATAACTTCCAGAAGATTTTTTTCATTATCAAAATTATATTTTTTTTGATTAATAGTAATAGTTTTCATTTTTATCCTCTTTTAATCGCTTTAAATTTACAAACATCTATACAAACTCCGCATTTTACGCAGATACTCCGGTCAATTACATGTTTTTCTTTTTTCTCGCCTTTTATTGCTTTTACCGGACATTTTAAAGCACAGACGGTACAACCGATACATTTTTCAGGATTGATTGTTATGTTAACCAAACTTGTACATGAACCCGACGGACATTTTTTTTCTTTTACATGGGCATCATATTCATGTCTGAAATATTTTAAAGTTGACAATACCGGATTAGGAGCAGTTTTACCGAGGCCGCACAGAGAACCTATTCTTACTGTATGGGCAAGTTTTTCAAGAAGGGGAATTGTTTCTTCGGTTGCTCTGCCCTCGGTAATATCTTCAAGCATCAAAAGCATTTGTCTTGTTCCTTCTCTGCACAAAACACATTTCCCGCATGATTCATTTTGTGTAAACTGCATAAAAAATTTTGCAATATTTACCATACATGTTGTCTGGTTCATAACAACAAGTCCGCCTGAACCGACCATTGCTCCTACTGACCTTAAAGAATCGAAATCCAAAGGCAAATCTAAATGTTCTTTTGTTAAACATCCTCCGGAAGGTCCGCCTATCTGTACTGCTTTGAAAGCTCCTTCTTCAACATCACCTTTGTCATTTGTTACTCCGCCTGCAATATCTATAATCTGTCTTAAAGTTGTTCCGAACGGGACTTCAATAAGCCCGGTATTTTTTACATGCCCCGTTAATGCAAATGTTTTTGTTCCTGTTGAAGTCGGTACTCCGATTTTTTTATAATTTTCCGCCCCGTCTCTTATAATCAAAGAAACTGTTGCCAAAGTTTCAACATTATTGATTACCGTTGGCTTACCCCAGAGTCCGCTTTGAGCAGGAAATGGCGGTTTTGGTTTAGGCATACCTCTTTTTCCTTCAACGGATGCTATAAGTGCAGTCTCTTCTCCGCAAACAAAAGCACCTGCTCCCTCCATAACGTGTAATTCAAAATTATGGTTTGAGCCGAAAAGATTATTGCCGAGAAGTCCGTATTCTTTTGCCTTTTTAATTGCTCTTTTCATTCTTTCAACAGCTAAATGATATTCAGTTCTTACATAAACATATCCTTCATCTGCACCGATTGCTTTTGATGCTATAATCATACCTTCAATAACGCTGTGAGGATTTCCTTCAAGTACGCTTCTGTTCATAAATGCTCCGGGATCTCCTTCATCTCCATTGCAAATTACATATTTTTTAGGTTCGGTTTGTATTTTTGTCAATTCCCACTTCTTTCCGGTCGGAAATCCTCCTCCTCCTCTTCCTCTGAGTCCCGATGATAGTATTTCCTTGCAAATTTTTTCAGATGTCATTTCTAAACAAGCTTTTTTTGCACCTGCATAGCCGCCCAAACTTATATATTCTTCAATATCTTCCGCGCCTATAAATCCGCAATTTTTAATAATATATCTGTGTTGTTTTTTATAAAATGGAATTTCTTCCGGTCCCTTATATGTTTTATTGTTTTCGTTGTAACACAATCTGTCAATTATTTCATTGCCGATAATGCTTTTTTCCAAAATTTCTTTAACGTCTTCAACCTGAACTTTCGTGTATAAAATGTTTTCCGGCATTAATGAAACAAGCGGACCCATTTGACAAAATCCCTGACATCCGCTTTTTGAAATTAAAGTTCCTTTGCTCTCTTTTTTAAATTCAATACAGATATCAAGTTTCATATTTTCTGCAGTTTTAATAAAGGCATCATAGACTTTCAATGCTCCGTTTGCCACACATCCCGTTCCTGCGCAAAGAATAATTCTATTCCTTATATTTTTTGAGGCAGACTTTACATCGTTTGTAATTTTATTTAAATCTATCATTATAGAGCCTCCTCTTTTTTTATTATGTTGTCAATAATTTTTGTAAGTTTTTCTGGTGTGACCTGTCCGTAAACATCATTGTCTATTAACATAACAGGCGCAAGCCCGCATGCCCCCAGACACGAAACGGCTTCTACCGTAAAAAGCATGTCTTTTGTTGTTATTTCAATTCCCTTTAAATTTAATTTTGCTCTTATTGAATCAATAAGCAGTGAAGATTTTTTTACATGACAGGCTGTTCCGTCACAAACCTTAATTATATGTTTGCCTTTAGGTTTAAGCGTAAAATGTGAGAAAAAAGTTGCAACGCCGTAAACTCTTGCAGGTGAAATATTTAAAGAAGAAGCTATAAAGGCTAATATTTCTTCCGGTAAGTACCTGTACACATCCTGTACAGCCTGAAGAATCGGGATAAGTTTTGCCTTATCTCTGCCGTTTTCTTCTAAAATTTGGCAGACTTTGTCGAACTTTCCATAATTTTCCATAATTCCAATCTCCTGACACTAAATGTTTTTATTTATTTGCAAATCAAATTTTTTTGATAAAACTGCTAAAGATGATGCTAAGTTTTCGTGCTGGACTATAATATTATCTTTTACATTTATTTTTACAGGTGCAAAATTCCAAATAGCTTTTATTCCCGCATTTACCATTCTGTCTGCAATTTCCTGTGCATATTGCGAAGGTACTGTTAAAATGCCTATTTCAATGTTCATTCTTTTTATAATCTCTTCAAGCTTATTGATATGAAATACACTTTTTGTATTAATAAATTTACCAACTTTATCGGGACTGGTGTCAAAAGCAGCTACAATATCAAGACCAAAATCTCTAAACCCATGATACCCTAAAAGTGCATAACCTAGATGTCCGGCACCTACCAAAATAGCTTCATTTTTTATATGACAACACAAAAAGTTTTCAATATTAACTATTAATTCTTTAAGTTCATAGCCGACTTTGGGTTTTCCTATAACTTTTGCAGATTCAATATCTTTTCTTACCTGAATAGGATTAAGGTTAAGATCATTTGCAATTTGGGAACAAGATATAAACATTATATTTTTGTTTTCAAGTTTTTTTAGATATTGCAAATATATAGGCAATCGCCTTAAAGTAGGTTCTGAATACTCCATGTTATTTTCCAAAACATCTTGATTTTTCAATGATTTTCTCCAATAGATAAATTTTTATAGATAAAATTATATTTATTTAAAATTGTTTTGTCAATGTTTAATATTTATTTTGCAAAATAATGAAATTTAACTAAAAATTTTTAATCAAAAAAATTGATAAATCAATATATAATTCTGTTGCAAAAAAAGAGCTAATTTTATATAATCAACCCTAATATAATCAAAAAATCTAGGAGATGATATTATGACAAGCCCTTTAACCGTGCTTGCGGCTAAAAAACAGCAGGCAAAAAATAATTTGGAAAAGATTGGTTATTTCTCCGATGTGAAAGTTTATGTCGGTATGGCAACATGTGAAATTGCAGCAGGCTCTAATCATGTTATGGAAGTATTTCAAAACGCAATCAAAGAGGATAAATCATTAAAAAATGTTTATTTAAGTCAGAAAGGTTGTGTCGGCAGATGTAATTTAGAACCTACAGTTGAGATTTACCAAAAAGGGCAAGAACCTGTAAAATATATTAAAGTAACTGCAGAAAATGCAAAAGTTATAATTGAAAAACATATTAAGAAAGGTGAAGTTATAAAAGAATGGGTGGGCAAATAAATGGAAAAACAAATGTTTACAGACAGATTTGCCGCTGTTTTCGGAGATGAAAGTTTTTTTAAAAAACAAAAAAGAATAGCTCTTAAAAATTGCGGTCTTATAGATCCGGAAAGTATAAATGATTATATATACGCAGACGGTTATAAAGCTTTAGCCACTGTTCTTGCTGAAATGACTCCTGAAAAAGTTGTTGAAATAGTTAAAGCTTCGGGTTTGAGAGGAAGAGGCGGAGCAGGTTTCCCGACAGGGCTTAAATGGGAATTTACGGCTAAAGAAAAAAATGATGTAAAATTTGTAGTTTGTAATGCCGATGAAGGAGATCCGGGCGCTTTTATGGACAGAAGTTTAATAGAAGGAGATCCTCACAGCGTTCTTGAAGGCATGACAATCGGCGGGTATGCAATTGGCGCAAACAAAGGAGTTGTATACATAAGAGCAGAGTATCCGTTGGCAATTAAAAGATTACAAAAGGCAATTGAGGATGCAAACAAAGAAAATTTACTGGGTAAAAATATTTTAGGTTCAAATTTTTCTTTTGATATAGAAATAAGATTCGGAGCAGGTGCATTTGTCTGCGGAGAAGAAACAGCTTTAATTCGTTCAATTGAAGGGTTGAGAGGAATGCCTAGATCAAGACCTCCTTTTCCGGCAGTGAAAGGTTTATTTGGTAAACCGACATTAGTCAATAATGTTGAAACTTGGGGTAATATTTCTTCAATCATTGTTAATGGTGCAGATTGGTTTTCGTCAATAGGTATTGATAAAAGTAAAGGAACAAAAGTATTTGCTTTGGCAGGTAAAATTATAAACACGGGACTTGCTGAAGTTCCTATGGGAATGACTTTAAAAGAAATTATATATGATGTCGGCGGAGGAATACCAAACGGTAAAAAATTTAAAGCAGTTTTGACCGGTGGTCCTTCCGGTGGATGTTTAACAAGTGAAATGCTCGATACAAAGATAGATTATGAGTCTTTAACAAAGGCGGGTTCAATTATGGGCTCCGGCGGTATGATAGTTATGGATGAAGATTCGTGCATGGTCAATATTGCGAAATTCTTTTTACAATTTACCCAGGATGAATCCTGCGGAAAATGTGTGCCCTGCAGAGAAGGAACAAAGAGAATGCTTGAAATATTGACAAGAATTACGGACGGCGAAGGTAAAGCCGGTGATATTGAAAAATTAGAAGAACTCGGAAATATGATAAAAAAAGCCTCTCTGTGCGGACTTGGACAGTCTGCCCCAAATCCGGTATTAAGTACGATCAAAAATTTCAGAGAAGAATATGAAGAACACGTATATCAAAAAAAATGCAGGTCCATTGTTTGTGAAAAACTTATAACATATACGATAAACGATAAATGTATAGGATGTTCTGCTTGCAGAAGAGCCTGTCCGGTTGTTGCAATAACAGGCGTTCCGAAAGAACCTCATACAATCCATCAGGATTTATGTATAAAATGTGGTAAATGTTACAGAAGCTGTAAATTCCACGCTATTGATAAAACCTCTGATGCCAAGGAGTCAAAATAATGGGTACAGTTAAAATT
Organism: Endomicrobiaceae bacterium; assembly: GCA_028711215.1. Taxonomy (GTDB): domain Bacteria; phylum Elusimicrobiota; class Endomicrobiia; order Endomicrobiales; family Endomicrobiaceae; genus Proruminimicrobium. The sequence continues at coordinate 11,651 of JAQTSO010000001.1, forward strand.
TTCATAAATAACCACGAATATAGTTTTGATTCAGGGTTGACAATAATGCAGGCATGTGATTTGCTCGGCATAAAAATACCGAGATTATGTTATCATCCTAAACTTTCAATAAGCAGTGGTTGCAGAATATGCATAGTTGAAGTTGAAGGCATGAAAAATTTTGTGGCATCATGTTCGTATCCGATATCTGAAGGAATGAAAATTCATACAAATACTGAAGCAATCAGACATGCAAGAAAAGTTATTTTAGAACTTATACTGGATAATCATCCGAAGGATTGTAATACATGTGTCAGAGATGAAGTTTGTGAATTGCAATTACTTGCTTCGTCTATAGGACTTAGAGAAAGAAAATTTGAAGGTGATGTCAGAGAACCTTTTGTTGATAATTCTTCTCCGTCAATTGTAAATAATCACGACAAATGTATTTTATGCGGCAGATGTGTAAAGGTTTGTGATCAAGTACAAAATATTTCAGCAATAGATTATGCCAACAGAGGATTTAAAACGGTAATAGTCCCCGCATATAATAACAAAATTTCAGAAAGCGTTTGTACTCTATGCGGGCAATGTGTAAATATTTGTCCGACGGCAGCACTTACGGAACAAAATTACACAAAAGATGTTTTTGCATTGCTTGATGATAAAACAAAAATTAAAGTTGCACAGATTGCACCATCGGTCAGAGTTGCAATAGGTGAGGCATTCGGATTAAAACCCGGCAGTAATATGGCAAAAGAAATAGTTCATGCTTTAAAACTTTTAGGCTTTGACTATGTTTTTGATGCCCAGTTTTCGGCTGATTTAACGATTATGGAAGAAGCAAGTGAATTCATTGAAAGATTAAAAGGACACGGAAAACTTCCGATGATAACATCCTGTTCTTCCGGATGGATGAAAGCATTGGAACAGTTTTATCCTGATTTCATTGATAATGTTTCCACATGCAAATCTCCTATGTCAATGATGAGTTCAATAGTTAAGTCTTATTTTGCAGATAAAATAGGAAAGAAACCGACAGAAATAGCAAATGTAGCCATAATGTGTTGTGTTGCAAAAAAATACGAAGCAAAAAGACCGGAACTCGCAATGGAAGACGGCAATCCCGCAACAGATTATGTCCTTACAACAAGAGAACTTGCTTGGATGATAAAATCGGCAGGTATAGATTTTAAAAATTTAAAGGGGATGGAATTTGATACTCCTTTAGGTCTTTCAACAGGTGCTGCAACAATATTCGGAGTCAGCGGCGGTGTTATGGAAGCAGCCGTAAGAACTGCTTATGAATTTGCAACAAATAAAACATTGGAAGACGTAAATATAAAAGCAGTAAGAGGAAATGAAGGCATAAAAGAAGGTTCAATCAATATTAACGGTACGGAAATAAAAGTTGCTGTTGCAAACGGATTGGGTAATGCAAGTAAATTATTTGAAGAAGTCAGAAAAGACCCGAGCAAATATCATTTTATAGAAGTTATGGCTTGTCCGGGCGGTTGTATCGGCGGCGGCGGGCAACCTTATTCGGGTATTCAGGATTTGCCTTTTGATCCAAAACTTGTAAACGCCAGAGCACAGGCTCTGTATAATGCAGATGAAAAAAATTCAATCAGAAGAAGCCATGATAATCCGGCTATCAAAGAATTATACAAAGAATTTTTAGGTAAACCTTTGAGTGAAAAATCTCATAAATATTTGCATACTCATTACAAACAGAAATTTCCAAAAGGAATACTTCGCAAGAGTAAGGAGACAAAATAATGATTATTGATCAACAGGAAATAAGCAAACAATTAAAAAACTTTATATTGGAAATAAAAAAACAAGAAAGAGCAGATTCTCACCTAATAACAGTTTTACATAAAGCTCAGGAATTAAACGGTTATCTTTCAAAAGAAATCATGGATTTGGTTGCAGAAGAAATGCAAATTCCCACATCGGTAATTTGGGGAGTTGCAACTTTCTATCATTATTTTAAACTTTCGCCTATCGGCAAATATAATATTTCAGTTTGTATGGGAACAGCTTGTTATGTAAAAGGTGCAAATGAAGTTTTGGAAACAGTCAAAGAACTTTTAGATATTAAAATCGGCGAAACAACAAAAGATATGATATTTTCATTACAAGAAGCAAGATGTATAGGTGCCTGTGGTCTTGCTCCGGTTGTAATGATAAATGATAAAATATACGGAGAACTTAATCCGAAAAAAATTACGGATATAATAAATGATTTAAAAAAACAAGCCCAAGAAGAATAAAATGAAACACATAGATGAAGATAAAATAAAACTCCTGATGAAACTGCCTCAATGCAGTCATCAGGAGTTTTATGCAATTATAGACAAAGCAAAGAAGTTACAGAGATTAACCACGGAAGAAAGTGCAAAATTGTTAGCGGTTAAAGATAAGGATTTGATAGATATAATTTATAAAACTGCCAGATATGTAAAAGATACAATTTACGGAAAAAGAGTTGTTTTGTTTGTCCCTTTATACATAAACAATATTTGTATAAACGACTGCCAATACTGTTCATTTTGTAAAAGCAATAAAGTTACAATAAGAAAAAAATTAACAATAGACGAAATAAAAGAGCAGACAAGAATTCTTCTTGAAAGGGGACATAAAAGAATTCTTATGCTTTCATCCGAATCTGTAAATGAGAATGACGATATAGAGTATTTTGTAAAAGCCATAGAAGCCATATATTCAGTTAATGTCGGTAAAAATAAAGTGAAAAGAATAAATGTTAATCTTGCACCTTTAAGTATTGAAAGTTTTAAAAAACTTAAAAAAGCAGGTATCGGAACGTACCAGATTTTTCAGGAAACATATCACGAAGAAACATACAGGAAATTACACGGAACAGGTCCGAAATCTGATCCGGATAACAGGTTGGATGCAATAGACAGAGCATTCAAAGCCGGTATTGACGATGTGGGCATAGGGTCTTTATACGGACTTTACGACCATAAATTTGAAACGCTTGCAATGTTTGAGCATATTTCATATTTAGAAAAAGAATTTGGGATTGGTCCTCATGTAATTTCAGTGCCGAGATTGGAACCTGCGTACGGTTCTGAGATTTCTAAAAGTAAAAAATATGCTTTTTCGGATGAAGAATTTAAACAAATGGTAGCTGTTATCAGGTTATCTGTTCCTTATACGGGAATTATTATGTCAACCAGAGAAACTGCCCAAATGAGAAACGAATTGCTTAATTTAGGAGTTTCTCAAATCAGTGCGGAATCCAGAGTTTCACCCGGAGGATATGAAAGACCTGACGATCATAATGAAATAAAGGATGTGCAATTCCAATTAAGTGATCAAAGAAGCATTGAGGAAGTTATCAGCGATTTAATAAAGTACGGATATATTCCGAGTTTTTGTGCGGCATGTTACAGAAGAGAAAGAACCGGAAAAACATTTATGGATTTGGCAAAACCCGGAAATATTAAAGAAAAATGTACTATCAATGCTTTAATAACGTTAAAAGAATATCTGGAAGATTTTGCCACACCGGAAGTAAAAAAATATGGTTATAAACTTATAGAAGAAAAATTAGCTACAATATCCGATAATGATAAAAAAGTTGTATTAAAGTTTTTTGAAAATATAGATAAAGGCAACAGAGATGAATACGTTTAAACGCCTGAAGCTGAAAGCTTAAAAGTCGGTAATATTGATGGAAATATACCTTTAAGAATTGACCAACCGGCAAAATTTTTCTCAATAAAATAATCATGAATATAATTCATAAAATATTAAAAACAATAAATTATAAATTAGTAAACTGGCAGATGTCCAAAAAACATTCTATTGTATTCGGCAAACCATATTTTTTGGCTTTAGATACAACAAATTTATGTAATTTGGAATGTGTCTGGTGTCCTACGGGGCAGAAAAGAAATACAAGAACACTTGCCACAATGGCGAAAGAAAAAGTCTTTGAAATTTTTGATAAATTCGGACCGTATCTAAAAGAAATTCTTTTGTTTAATTGGGGGGAGCCGTTTTTAAATAAAGATATAATTGAAATTATGTCGTATGCAAAAAAAAAATACAGTTTGTATCTTGTAATATCATCAAATATGAATGTCAGATTATCATACGAAGATGCGTGTAAAATAGTTGACAGCGGGTTAGATAAATTTATCGCATCGATAGACGGCGTAACTCAGAAGTCTTATGAAATATACAGAAAGAAAGGCAGTATCAGTCTTGCGCTTGATAATTTGAAAATTTTGACAAAAGCAAAAAGAGATAAAAAATCAAAAACTCCCGAAATTGTATGGCAGTATCTGGTTTTTAAACATAACGAACATGAAATTGAGGATGCAAAAAAATTGGCTGATGAAATAGGTGTTGACAGACTTGAATTTTCAAAACCGTGGTGTCCGACGGACTGGGCTTCAACAATTGAACAATACAGTAACTATACTGCAAACAAATCAGATAAAGAATATAAACAAAAAGAAGATTATTGTAATTGGTTGTGGAACTCAATTGTGATAAACTCAAACGGATCTGTATCGCCGTGTTGCTCGGTTGAAGACGAAAAAGAAGATTTTGGCAATATTTTTGGACAAGTTTTTTTAAAATTATATAATAACAAAGAATTCAGGACGGCAAGACTTTATAACAAAAATAGAAAAGACGGGGGGCACATGAACAGATGTACCGTATGTGAACATATCGGCACCTGTAACCATAAGTGTAATTGAAAAATGATACAAACACCAAAATCTTTAACATTGCATATCGGAATATTCGGCAGAACAAATGTCGGCAAATCAACACTTGTAAATTATATTACCGAACAAAAAACCTCAATAGTTTCAAGTGTGCCCGGAACAACTACCGATTCTGTTTTTAAAACAATGGAACTTCTTCCGATAGGACCGATAACGCTTATAGATACGGCAGGTCTTGACGATAAATCAATTCTTGCCAAAGAAAGAATAGAAAAAACAAACCACATATTTACTATGGCAGATGTTGCTGTTATAGTTGCCGATCCTAACGTTTGGACAGAATACGAAACAAATTTAATAGCAGAACTTAAGTCAAGACGTACTCCTATAATGATACTTGTAAATAATTACAAAAATATGGAACTTAATAAAGAATTTATAGAAGAAATAGCAAAATACAAATATCAGATATCGCCTCTTGCAAAAGGACAGAGAGATTCGTTTTTGAACGAATTTAAAAAAATTATATTTAATATAACTCCTGAAGAAATTTTGAATAATCTTCCTCTTACAGATGTTATAATAAAAAAATTTCAAACCGTAGTTCTTGTAGTTCCGATTGATTTGGGAGCACCCAAGGGAAGACTGATTTTGCCGGAAGTCCAGATGATAAGGGCAATTCTTGACGTAAGTGCCATAGCCCTTATAGTTAAAGATACGGAGTTGGAAAGATGTCTTAATAATTTTAAAACGCCTCCGGATCTTGTAATATGCGATTCGCAGGTCATTCAAAAAGTAAATGAAATTGTTCCCAAAAATATAAAAGTTACCACTTTTTCCATAGTATTTACGACAAACAGAGCCGATATCATTGAAATGCTTAAAGGTGTTGAAAAACTTAAAAGTTTAAAGCCCGGAGATAAAATACTTATTGCCGAAGCATGCACGCATCATGCAAGCCCTGTCGATATAGGGAGAGTAAAGATTCCAAATCTTGTAAAAAAATATCTTGGGTTTGATGTGCATTTCGATGTTACCGCAGGTCATGAATATCCTAAGAACATAAAAGATTACGCTCTTGTAATCCATTGCGGCGGATGCATGATAAATAAAAAACAAATGATTTCAAGAATGAATTACGCGGTCGACAACGAAGTTCCGATTACGAACTACGGAATAGTGTTGTCATTTGTGAACGGCGTTCTTGAAAGAGTAATAGAACCTTTTAAGTCGCTTATTTAGCAATAAAAGTAGGGGCGTTTTTAGGAGTCAATCCTTTTTTAACTTTGTGGTAATAATCGTAGGTCATTGAAGGTTTATCGTTTAGAACGACAGCATTTGTTATCTTACCTAAAAATAAAGTATGAGTTTCCGTATCTAAAACAGAAATTATATCTGCTTCAAAATAAGCGTTTGCAAAATTTGTTACTATCGGGATATTGTTTGAGCTTGTAATAAATTCTGTTCCTGCAAATTTATCAAAATCTCTTGAACTCTTGAATCCGAATTTGCCTATAAATTCAAAAGTTGTTTCTTCCGTCAAACATGATACTGCAAACTTTTTGCTGTTTTCCAGCAAAAAATGAGTATTATTTTCTTTTGATATACTGATTGCTATGGTGGCGGGATTTGAAGTTACCTGAAAAACGGTATTTGCCGTCTGTCCGCCTGTTTTTCCGTTAAAAGCAGATGTCACTATAAACATACCGTAATGTATTTTTGTTAATGCTAAAATATCCATATTTAATACCTTTAATTTTTATTTAAAAATTCCGCCTGTCTGCATGCACCATAAAAGTAAATCCATATGCAATGCAGGTATTTTTATTTTTTTGCAAAATTTATTCATCTGTTTTTCAATTTCAATATATTTTTTTTCAGTTATGGTTTCCGGAATTTCTTTTATTGCTTTGAAATAATATAAATTTTTAAGGATATGTCTGTCAAGTATTGCAAGATCTCCGCCCATACCGATATTTCTCAAAAAATGACCTGCTTCCTTGTATCCGAAACCTTTTATGTTATCAACCAGCCATTTTCTAAGCTTGGTTGTTTCTTTAAAAGATTCTAATTTTTTTTTAATTTTGATTGATTTGTTTATTGTGAATAAATTTCTTGCTTGGACTAAATATTTTGATTTATTATTATGAAATCTGACTCCTGTAATATTTTTTGCAATTTCATTTGCAGTGCCGGTATAAAGAAGATTTTTTTCATTTAATCTTTTTACTGCATTCCAACATGATATTGCTTTGGATTGTGGAGTAAAAATACAAAAAGCAAGTTCTGCAAAAATTTCTTTATCGCAGGCATTGCTTTTAATTAAATCAAAATGATTAACTCTTTGTTGAAGTTCTCTTTTTGCTGATTTCCAAAATAATACAAGTTCTTTGATGTTTTTTAATTTTAAATTTTGAGAGTGTAGTTGTACAAATTCGATAGGAATAATCATGGTATTTAACAGAAGCGCCCCCAAGGAGAATTGAACTCCTGCTGCATGATTGAAAATCATGTGTCCTAACCCCTAGACGATGGGGGCAACTTTAAAAAGTGAGCCCGGCGCGACTTGAACGCGCGACAGCTTCATTAAAAGTGAAGTGCTCTACCAACTGAGCTACGGGCCCGCAAACTGACAATGCATAGGAGTTTATCAAAAATTAAAAATCTTGTCAAACGAAACTCTTTATTTGATATTTCAAATATACTATAATACGCAAGATGTTACTATGAAAACTTTGGATTGGAGCTGATGATGAGAAAACTTAAAATATTTTTAATGGACAATTGGGGAAAAATTTCAATAGCTTTTGGAATTGTTTTATTGATAATGCTTTCCATATGGGGGCTTAGCAAACTCGAATCATTTTACAGAAATATGACACTTGCAACACTTCCGGTGCAATTATTTCTTGGAGCCATAAATGCTATGATTTTTGTCGGCATGTATCTTTATTTTTTCAGAGGGGCATTCGGAAAAGTTAAGAAAAATAAAATTAAAGCATCGGATATAAATGTTAAGTTCAGTGATGTTATAGGTCTTGAAGGTACAAAAAGAGAAGCGATGGAAGTTGTTGATTTAATAAAAGATTCCGCAAGAATAAAAAAAATAGGCGGAAAAATAGTTAAGGGAATTCTCTTAATGGGGCCTCCGGGTTGCGGCAAGACATTACTTGCAAAGGCAATTGCGACTGAAGCAAAGATGCCGTTTCTGTCAATGTCGGGCAGTGAGTTTGTTGAAGTTTTTGTCGGAGTCGGCGCTTCAAGAGTCAGACAGCTTTTTCAAAAAGCAAGAAAACTTGCCTATGCCGAAGGAGCATGTATATTGTTTATAGATGAAATTGAAGTAATAGGAAGAGGAAGAACATTTTCTTATATGGGCGGCGGAGAAGAAACAAACAGTACTCAAAACCAGCTTTTGGTTGAACTTGACGGTTTAGAAAGTAAAAAACATAATATTATAGTTATAGCTGCCACAAATGCTAATGAAAGTGTGCTGGATAAAGCATTATTAAGACCCGGAAGATTTGACAGAAAAATTTATATAAACTTACCGAATTTAAAAGAAAGAGAAGAGTTATTTAAATTTTATCTTAAAAAAGTAAAATCTGATCCAAATATTGATATTTTAAAACTTGCAAAAAAATCTGTTTACAAATCTCCTGCGGAAATAGAAAATATTGTTAAAGAATCTGCTTTAATTGCAACCAGAAAGAAAGGCAAAGATATTATAGATATGGATGATGTGTCGGAAGCCATGGATAGAATAGATTTAGGGTTGGAGAGTCATATAACAATGACTGACAAAGAAAGAGAGATGACGGCATACCATGAAGCAGGTCATGCTACGACGTTGTATTATCTGCATCCCACTGATGATGTTTTTAAGGCGACCATAAAATCAAGAGGACAAGCCCTTGGGCTTGTATCACATAATCCTAAAGAAGAACTACATACTCAAAATAAAGAAAAACTTATAGCGGATATAATCGTCAGCTTGGCGGGTTACAGTGCCGAGAAAATAAAATACGGAACAACTTCAACAGGAGTATCTTCAGATTTTAAAAAAGCAATGGCAATAGCAAATGCAATGGTATGGCAATTTGGAATGGGTGATGAAGGTTTTATAGGGGATTTTACAGTTATTCCAAAGGAAAATATGTCAAGCAACTTAAAAGAAAAATTAAATACTCAAACCATGAGTATATTAAACTCTTGTCTTCAGAAAGTTAATGAATGTATGAAAAACGAGTGGGCGATTGTTGATGAAATGGCGAAAGCTTTGCTTGAAAAAGAAGAATTGGATTATGATGACATAAATGAAATTTTTGCAAAATACGGTAAGAGCAAGGATAAACCTGAAATTGATACAAATATAATAATAAACAGTAACACGGATGCGGAAAAAATTCCAAATGTTTAAAAGTTTTATATCGAGCTTATTGTGTGCATTTTTGTTATGTTCCTGCGGTCCGAGTTATCCAAAGGAAACATTAGTAAAAGATATAGAAAAACTTGTAAAAAAAGAATCCGGTTGTGATACTAAAGTATATCTTGTAAAAGACACTGTTTATCTTGATATGCCTATGGAACAAATAGTTTCTTCAAAAAATGAAGTTTTTTCGGAAGCTATAATTGCATTACAAAACGGTGTTTTTGCAATTACAAGAATTGCTTTAAGTTCGGATGCCGATATAAAAATTATTGTAATTACGGCATTTGATCCGCAATACAATGTATCTTTGAGAATGATACAAAACATAGAAGATGTCAAAAGTTATTTTTATCAAAGAATTTCAAGAGGTGATTATGAACAGAGACAACTGATTGAAATTGAGGGGCCTGATACGGCAAGACAGTCCATATTGGATAAGCATTATGTCAGTCAGGAAGAATTTGTCGGCAGGTTAATAGTATCACAAATTAATATTTTGGGCAAAACCAATCCATTTTTGGCAACAGTTATAAATTCATTAAATTTAAAATACGATGACATTGATAATGACAAGATTATCATAACGGCAAAAGGGACATACTCACTCGTATCAGAGACATTGATAAAAAAATTAATACATGAAGAATTGGATAGAGATATAAAAAAGTACAAGCTTTTTACTATAAAATATGTTAGAATATTATCTAAGGAAGGAACTGTTGTCTTAGAGGTTCCGGCAGTTTTAAATTAGAGAGCGTACGTGCCATGAATAAATTAGTATGTTTATTTATTACTTTGGTAATGCTTCTTGGTTCGGGTACGAGTTTGTTTGCAAGTATTAAGACTGATACTTGTGCAGGTTCTTTTGGAGAGTTTGTAATAGACCAAATCCAGAAAAATTTTTCCCAGACAATTTCAACAATTCCGCAAAAAGAAAATAAAAATTCAGATAATTCAATATCGCTTTATGTTATAAGCCAGAGTTTGGAAGACAATTCATTTAATAAATCCGCAAATAACTATAAATTTATTTCCGGAAATTTGAAACTGCAGGGTAATGTCTTATTTTTTAGTGATATATGGCGACAACACATACGGCATCAGGGATTGAACGAATATGTAATTAAATTAAATTCATTTATTGCCGTAAATGCGGTAAATGATGAAGTTTCAAGCATAATTCTTTGTATTTGAAGACTGACAGAAATGTCAGTCTTTTTATTTTGGGGTAAATATTATGATAAAAAAATTCCTGTCAGTTATAGTAACCGTTACACTTTTTATTGGAACGTTGCCTTCCAACGGTTTTTCCGCTGCAATCAGCCCGTCTTCAGGTCTGGATGCTTTCGGCAAAATTACATCTGCAAATTTTTATAACAGTGATACAATTGTAATAAATATTCAGGATTTGCATAACAATAGGGAAGTGCAGGAAAACACATATAAATTGCTTACTAATTTAAATAAAAAATATAAAGATATTGAAGTATATCTTGAAGGTGCATCTAAAGATGTTAATATGAATGAATTTGTCGGCAACATGGATAAAAATTCTGCAGATACTATTATGGATGCACTTTACAATGGGACACAAATAAGCGGTACTGAATATTTTGGTTATAAAAATAATAAAATCTTAAAACCAACTGAAGAAAGCGGTATATATAGTGAGAATATTGCAAATTTTACCAATTTAATTAATAACAAAAAAAACATTCAAAACTTATTAAAGATTAAAGAAACAAATATAAAAAATGTCTCAGACAGGTATTTAAACGAACAACAGAGAAGAATATTAAGGATATACAAAAAATACCGAAATAAACAAATAGATATAAATAAATTTTATGACAGACTTTCAACAGAAATTAAAAAATCTAAAATTGGTATAAATAAATATATCAATTTTGTTTTATATATGGAAGTTTTAAAACAAAATAAAAAGATAGACCAAATTAAAGCACAAAGACAATTACAACAGTTGTTGTCGGTTTTAAAAGGTACGGTCTCTTTTCAGGAATATACCGATTTATTGCAACTATCAGATAATTTTACGGACTTGAATATTGTTTTTTCATACATAGGGTCGAAAGTATCCGAAATTGACAGATATCAAAAATATCCGGATTTATTTAAATTAATCGACTTAATTGAGCAGATTGATCTTGTAGATCCGCTGGATTTAGTTTTGGAAGAAGGAGAAATAATAAATGATTTATTGTTATCCAATTGCAAATACAGGGTTCAAAAAGATATTGTATTTTTGAATAATTTTATAACCATATATAGAAATTTTGTATTGGCCAATGTAAGTTTCAATGAATACAATACATATAAAAACAATATTAATTTGTTTTATAAACTGTATTATAAATATATTCCGAATGATGATTTCGCATCGCTTATGCCTTATGCTGAAACGGCAGAAAAGTTTAATTTGTTGAACATAAAAAGAAATGAGCTGTTTGTAAAAAATATTTTGCCTGAAATTGACCGTACATCTCAAAAATTTAATAAGACAGCAGGCAAATATTCAAATATAGATATGACGTTAAAGTCTTTGCCGACAGCCAAAAAAATAAAAGTTGTAGTTACGGGAGGATTTCATACTTCGGGAGTTAATAAAATCTTAGCGCAAAATAAAGTCTCATATTTGACGATTACTCCAAATATAAAAAATAAGGATAATAATTACGAAAAACTGTATTTTAATAATATTTTGGCACAGGCAAATACGGGCAGAAGTGCAATAGCGGCTATGCCGATATCAGAACAATATCCTCTGCCATTGGCAAAAGATTTGGCAGAAATTATATATACGCTGAGACAATCCGGTAAAAGTTGGCAGGATATATCCGGGATGTTCAATGATATTATAGAAGAGAGAAAGTTAAAAGATAATATAAAATTTACTTACGATGCTAAAAAAGAACAGGCTTTGTTTGAAATTGCAGTAAAAGACGGTAAACCGCGTAAAATTGAATATGAAAATGGCAATATCAACGTAAATGGAGATGCAATTTCTCAGTCGACTGCACTGGGTTCGCATCTTAAATTATTGATAATTCAGGCTTTAAAGGCAGGTACGGTCGCTTCCAAAATCAGGGAATATCCTCAAATCGCCGATAATGATTATCTTGACAGTGCCATAGCTCTTCTTGACAGTCAGGGAATACTGTTGCCCAGCGTTAAAGATGCTGTTATAAGATTTTTGTTCCTTTTTGAAACAGATAATTCAGATTTCGAATATGAAAACATAGTAAAGGATATTTTAGCTAAAAAAGGAATGCCTGACTTTAACATAGTAGTAGGGAAATCTCCTTATCTTATAGGTAAAAAGGATGATACTTACGGACACAGCACGGAATATGGTTGTTTGGCCTATATTGATTATTCACAGAAGACATTATTTCTTTCATCCGACCTTATAGATTATTTTAGAAACAACTATATTAAAGGTAAAAGCGTAAGAGAAACCGAAAAAATCACCAAAGATTTTTTTCAGACTCTCGTAATACACGAAACTCTTGAAAGATCGGCACTTGCCGGAGAATATTTGAGTTTTAACGAATATCTTGCAAAAAGAAAACTGCCGTATTCAACCGCCTCATTTCACAGGTTTCTGAACAGCAAATATATTGAGGGGTTAATGGCTGACAGAGGTTACAGTGCTTCCGAGATTAATAATCAAAGAAAGCTTCTGGTTGATCTTGAAAATACGATACAGGATGTAAATTACGGCAGATCGGAATATGGTGACGTAATATCAATTGTACAGGCATCCCCTAAATATAATTCCGATATAAAATCTGACTGGCTTGAAATAAGATCAGGCAACATGGAAAAAATCAGCCGGTATTCAAAAATTTTGGCAGATTCAATTTTTGAGCAGATAACAAGCCAGCCGATATATCACGGATATTACGTTATTGCGTACAGAAAATCTTCGACACAAAAATATATGCGGGAAATAGTAAAGAATGTTGAACATGAATTGAATCTCAAAAAAAGCGGAATAAAGATAAAAACCGTAGAAATAGAAGAAGATTTTAATGTATCAAACGGAGTAGAGAGATTTAGCGTAAAAGATGAAGCTGATGTAAAAGATAAAAAAATATTTTTTATTGATGATATTATTTCAAAACAAAGCGATACGTTCCATGACATATACTTATACTTCAGAAACAATGACAGCGTTGTTCAGTCATGCGTGTTTTTTGATTTATCCCAGGAAGATTTAAATAATACTCTTTCTGACCAAATATATGAAGATATTTTGAATGAACCTTCAGAATTTATAGCATCACTTAAACAGTTTAATCCGCAGATTACAAAATATCCGCTTTATTGGCTTGTAAGAATGCTTAACGACAAAGAAGTATCCTCAAAACAGTTTAACAATTTTATAAACAGTCTTAATAAAAATATAAAAAGAAAAATTATAATAGCTTCCGCAGAACTTCTTAATACTGCAAATAAAATAAGAGGCGTCAATTCAGGGGATTTGGTTTATCTTATTGCATGTCTTGCCGCCGGAAAAAAACTTGATTTGAATGAAGTCGGAGATGTTTTAACCGAATATTTTAATGACGAATCAAACAGTGATGTGGCGGCAGTTTTAGGTTTTGACAAAGCCGACGATAAAATTGCCGAAATTGATTATTATGATTGGCAGGATAAAATAGCTCTTGCGATACCATACGCAAAAATAAAAGGTTATACAATTCTTAATGTATCTCATCTTGGCTATATGACAGATTTACAAAGAGAAACCGTTGCTCTTTACGCACAAAAGTATAAAATTGTTTTTGAAGATGAAAAAAGAAAATTAAAACGTAAAAGATTTGCGCCTTACATAAGCCAGGTTTTAAAAGGGGAAATCACAGATGTGCAAAAACAGCTTTTTGATGCCCAACAGGAATTTAAAAATAAAAATACAACAAGTATCGTTTATGCCAGAAAGGTTAAAGAGATTATGAACAAAGCAGTTGAAATATCTCTTAAAATAGTCAAAGATGACTACAATATACAGATAGACAGAAACCTTTTCGACATAATAGTGGGCGGGTCTTTGGGTAAAGGCAATATGATGTTTGATTCCGATGTGTATTATGACATTGTTACTCCGAATGAAGACATGTCTATTTTAATAGATGAAAAATTTGCTCCTGTATATTCATTTGTTTTAAGCAGTATAGGGCTTGACACTTATGATGTGACAAAATATTCCAGCAGTTTTGACAACAAACAAAATATGAGTACAATTCCGGATGAAAGAGGAATAGCGGTTTTTCTGGATTACGAACCTCTTTATGATGAAGTATTGCCTGAAGGTATTGTTCAGAAAGATGAATATAAAATTTTAAATTTAAAACTGATAAAAAAGTATCTAAGAAGTTTATTGCAACAGGCTCTTGAAAATAAGGAACAGACTTTAAAACTTATAAGATCAATGACAAAAAATTATTATACCGTTTCCGTAAACGGTTGCGGCTGGATAGGTAATTCTTTTGTGCAGTCTCATGACGAAACGACTGATAAATCATTCAACACAAGATATACAATACTTGCTCTCGAATCAAAACTAAAGGAAATAATATTTGAATATATGTCGGGTCTTGACAAAAAAGATGTTTACGGGATTAATATTCCCAACGGTGTTGCAAACCAGATTGAGTTTATAAGAAAAAATATAAAAACTATTCCGGACGAAACACTTGATAATATTTTTTCCGCATGGAAGAGTCTTTCACAGATACGGTTTGACAAAACAAAAGATACATGGACGGGCTTTTATAACGGGCTTGACAAATACGGACTAAAAAATGAGACGGAAGCAAGAAAAATAATAAATGATTTTATAAATATTGATATTACAGAAACTCCGGGTGAACAAAAGCATAAATTTGATTCGCAGAATTTCTTGCAAATCGTAGAAACTTTTATATATGCTAACACAGGAGATGTTGCGACTTTCAAAACAGCTTACAGAAAATACAGACATGTTGAAAATCTGCTTGTAAACATAAGAGAAGACGAAGATAATACCGAAGTTGCAAATATAGCCAAAGCCATAGTGCTGTTGAGTGATTTGGATGATGCAACGCTGCTTAAATTTTATGATTTTCCGAAAAGCTCAGGAAACGGCAATACCGAAAAGATAAGGGAATATATAGAAATAATTAAAAGATCAATAGAAATTATTAAAACTATAGAAGATCTTCCGAAATATCCGCAATTAAACGGTATAAGAACATTACAGAATTACTGGGATAATATTATTCAGACATCGGAAAATCCTCAAACACTCCTTGCTCTTTTTGCTTACATGCTTGAAAAAACAAAAGATATAAAAGATGATGATAAAAAAAGAGAAGAATATCTTGAAACGATGTACAATGTTTATTTGCCTTCAATATACCGTATCCTCGGAAGCGGCGCATATGAATATGCAAGAAACAATTTGTTTATTTCAAATAATCCTCTTGAGTATCTTAATATTTTAAAACTGATAAAAAAAATATACGGTGCAAATATAATGCAGCTGACGGAACTTAAAGACATCCAAATAGTTGACGACTTAAAGAGTTTTTTATCCGAAAAAGGTTTTAATTTGAACCATATTACAATAAAATCAAGAGTAAAAACTCCTTACAGTATATTTGAAAAAATGACATCGGGCAGAAGATACGGGGCATCAAAAGATTTATTCGGGAAATATTTTAATACAGATGATACCGATATTAAATCTGAATTTTTAAAAGAGATAAAGGATGTTTTGGGTCTTCATATAATTATCGACGGAGCCGACGTGAATTCCGATGATTTGTCAAATGCACTTAGCGAATTCATAGCATTTAAAACTTCAAAAAAAGTGGAATTAAGCGACAATAAAAGAGATCTTGAAAGGATAAAATATAACTTTACGGTTGTGTATTCAAAGGGAAAAACGGGAGTTCCCGTTGAGGCATGTATTTACTCAAGAAAAGCCTATGAAGACGAGACTTTCGGCAGGTATGACCCAAAAAAAGATGATGTTAAAGAACCTCATTTCATATATAAACTCGGAGGTACAATAAAAGAAAGATATTTCGGAGGTGTTTTCTTTAAGGACATAAAACATAAAAATTTTGTTATAACTACGGACGACGAAGATATCAGCGAGGATTTTTGCGGGAATTTTAATAAAATAAAAAACAAAATACAGGTTAATAAAAATGTTACATGTTTTGTGGAATACTGGAATGAAGTTTATGTTGTTGACGTGCCTGAAAATTCAATTTTGATGGATGTTCTTTTTCAGCCTTATTTTACAAATGAAAAAACACTGGTTGTTTATAATTCCGAAGGGTATCTTTTAAATAATGGAATATCCGTTGTACCTAACGGATATTATAAAATTGCCGTAGGAGAAGACGGAGAAGAATATGAATATGACAAAAATGCCGTTCCAAAAACCGTAAGGGCTCGTTTATATGCTGAAATCGCAAACAAAACAAATATATATGTTCGGGAATATGAAAAAATAAAATCGGTTATAGGTATTCAGGCTACAATTGATAAGTTAAATGATGAAGGTCTTGATCAGAATTTATTTTTGAATGTAATTTCCGATACACAGTTGTTTGACGGTATGTTAAAAGCCGGAGAAGTATATAACAAGATTATAATGAATTCGCAATTTGCAGTTATTGAAGAGATATTAAAAGCTTTTTCTTCTTTGGATCTCTCTGTTGAGGATATCGGCAGAATAACGAAACTTAATAAAATTATTGAAAAACTTAAAACAAATAAAGAATTTTTAACCCATGAAGAAAAAAAATTCCTTGACAAAACAATAAGCATTTCGATGCAAAAACTTAATAAAGATAATTTAAAGAAAGCAGATTCAAATTACGCATATTTAAAAGTTTTATATTTCCTTGAGGACAAACATGCCGAAATGTCGGTTTTAGCCGAGAGAATTGAGATGATTAAAAAAGGTTATCTGGACATAGGTTCCGTATCGGTATCAGATTTCTTTACAAATTCAATTCTCATTGCCAATCATTTTAATCTCTTAGATGTCGGTGAACTGTGGCAGTCGTTTATTCTCGGGATTATAAACAGGCACACTATAATAAAACATCCGGACGGAAGAGAAATAGAACTTGCAAATTACTATGACCCAAATTACCATAATAAAATTATGCCGTTAATTTCTCTAGGCAAAAATGTAGAACAACTTTTAAAATACGTTATGGGAACACCGATACTGAAAGAATATTCGGGATTAATGATGCAAGTTTTACTTAGTTTATATAATCAAGGTGCATATGATATCGGTGACTTATTGTCTGTGGAATCACCGTTTTTATTGCAAACAGAAGTTGATGATATGAAAGATACGATTAAAAACAGATTGGGGATTTCAAAAGTTGATATAAAAGTATCTCCGTCTGAAGATTTGTTTATATCTAAAGATGTTTATTCATTTGCTACATTGAATGTTGAAGGAGATACGGCAACTCTTTATGTCAGTGAAATGTTTCTGCAAAAACTTGAAAATAGCAACGACGAATACAGGGGAAGAATATTGTCATTATTGGTCCGACATGAATTGGACGAATATAATTTTTTAAAGAATAATCCCCAATCAGACTATCAAAAATTTCATGAACAATCAGACCAGAAAGAGTTGCTGGATTTTGCTCAGGAAATAGCACAACAACTTGAAGAGTCAAAGATGCAAACAAATACAGATAACATAATCGGATTCAATGCAACAGTTTTTGGAACAATGCCGGAAAATACAGAACCCGCATCCTATTTAAATAATGTATTGATGCAATTTGCAACAATAATGCCCGGTATTTTAACAGGAGATCTAAATGTTGGTATGGATGATAAAAAAGGTATTGATGCAATACCGTCTGAAATTTTAAAATCGGTTTTGTTTGTAGTTCAAAATTTAACAGATAATGAAAATATCAGGCAACAAATGTTCAAAATATTTAACGATATTAAAATAAAAGATATGCAACAGGGTAAACAGGATTCTGTTTTTGCTTCGAAAGAAAGACTTTTGGCCGAAATTGCCAAGACAGGATTAAGTAAAACAAAGTATAGACTTACAGAACAATATATAAATTGGATTTATGAATCCGATACAATTATGCCTGAAACAGACATTAACCTTTCTACATCAATTATATCTGAACTTGAAAAAGATGTTGAAAACACAAGGAAAATATTGGTTGCAGCGTAAAGTTAGCACTTGTTTTAATATTGCAAAATATATATAATCAAAAGCCTATATTATGAAAGATTGTATTTTTTGTAAAATTATTTCAGGAGAGATTCCTGTAAAAAATAAAGTTTTTGAAGATGATAAAGTTTTTGCATTTGAAGATCTAAATCCTCAGGCGCCGGTGCATATACTGATTGTTCCCAAAAAACATATTGCTTGTTTGAACGAAGTAAATCAAGAAAATTCAGAATTACTAGGTTATATACAATTAGTAGCTTCGCAAATTGCCAAACAAAAGAATTTGGAAGGCGGATACAGGTTAGTAAATAATTGTGGTGCAGATGCAGGTCAGACTGTGTTACATATTCATTATCATTTGCTTGGCGGCAGAATTTTTGCTTGGCCTCCGGGTTAATTTATAAGTCATAAAAAAAGGTGGTGTAAGTTTGCAATGGCTAGCGTAAAAGTAAGAGACGGTGAATCAATAGAAGAAGCCATCAGAAGATTTAAAAGAGAATGCGAAGGCAGCGGGATAATGCAGGAGATAAAAAATAGAGAATTCTATAAAGCTCCGAGCGTTTTAAAAAAAGAGAAACTTGCTGAAGCAAAAAGAAAAATTCGCAGGAAAATGATGAAAGATAACAACTGGTCAAAGTAGTTGTTACCTGAGTTATATTGCAAAATACAAGAGGGTATATTTAAATATTTACCCTCTATTGTGTTTTTGTATTTGGAAGGTGAAAATGAATTTAAAACAAATGTATGAATTTTTTGTTGCTAACGGAATTAAAAATGATCCTCGCGGTGAAAAAGAAGTAAAAATATTGCTTGATGAAAAAAACAAAGAGTATAAAAGTCTTGATGAAAAGAAAAAAGAATCTTTTGATAAAGAAACTTTAACAAACCCGTATCATGATTCCAGAATTCTTTACGGAACAGGTGATGAAAAGATAAAGTCTGTAATGGTTGGTATTGATATAGAAGCACCGGAATTATTACTTGCCAATCAGTTAAAATTATCCGGCAAAAAAATTGACTTAGTATTGGCACACCATCCTGAAGGAAAAGCATATGCAACATTTCATAATGTTATAAATATGCAATCTGAAATAATAAAATTACAAGGTGTTCCCATAAATATAGCAGAAGGTTACATATCTTCCAGAGTCTCTGAAGTAGGAAGGAGTGTCAGCGGACAAAACCATCAAAGAGTATTTGATACGGCAAAATTATTGAATATTCCTTTAATGACAGCCCACACAGTTGCTGACAATAACGTTGTTGCTTATTTGCAAAAAAAATTAGATACATTACAACCGAGATATTTAAAAGATATTATTTCTTTTTTAGAAGATATCCCCGAGTATAAATATGCAAAAACTTACGGCAACGGACCTTTTATTCTTAACGGGAATGATAAATCAAAATGCGGAAAAATATTTGTGGATATGACAGGCGGAACGGAAGGTCCGACAGAAATTATAGAAAAACTTGCAAATGCCGGCGTGGGAACAATTGTCGGTATGCATATGAGTGAAAAAAATTATAATAATGCCGTCAAACACAAAATAAATGTTGTTATAGCGGGTCACATTTCATCTGATAATTTGGGGATAAATTTGTTATTGGATGCTTTAGAAAAAAAATACGGAAATTTAGATTATATTGAGTGTTCGGGTTTTAGAAGATTTAAAAGATAAAATGTAAAAAAGTTGGTGCAATGGCTATTTCTGATCATATTCTAGACCAAATAAGGACATCATCGAGTATAGAATATATTATACAAGAATATGTTCCTGATTTAAAAAAAACAGGCAAGAACTGGAAATGTTGTTGCCCGTTTCACAATGAAAAAACACCATCTTTTGTTGTAAGCCCTGAAAAAGGGATTTTCAGATGTTTCGGTTGTGGTGTTGCCGGAGATGTTTTTAAATTTGTTATGCTCATTGAAAATATTCCATGGATTGAAGCAGTTAAAAAGCTTGCACAAAAAAGCGGAATAACAATACAGGAAACAAACGAAGATAAAATTACACTTTCAGAAAAAGCTAAAATTTTTGAATTATTGGAAACTGCCTCAAAATTTTATCACAGATGTTTCGTAGAAAGTAAATCAGCACAAATTGCAAGAGATTATGCAAAAGACAGAGGTTTAAGTCAGGAAACCATAGAAAAATTTATGATTGGATATGCTCCAAAAGGAAAACTCCTTGAATCTGCTTTGAAAAAGGGCTATTCTTATGAAGGATTGTCAAAAGCAGGACTTGTAACAAAAACAGATTCGGGAATGTTCTTTGAATATATGTCAGACAGATTGGTTTTTCCAATCTTGGATATACAGGGCAGAGTCGTAGCTTTCGGCGGCAGGACATTAACAAATCAAAAAACAAAATATTTAAATACTCCGGAAACAATAGTGTATTCAAAATCTGCAAATTTGTACGGATTATTTCAAACATTGCCGGATTTGAAAAAAGATAAAAAAATTGTACTGCTTGAAGGATATATGGATGTTGTAATGACCCAGCAGTACGGAGTCAGCGGTGCGGTTGCTTCTCTGGGTACGGCATTTACAACGCAACAGGCAAAATTAATAGCGCGTTACGGTGAAGAGATAATTGTTCTTTTTGATTCCGATGATGCAGGAAGAAATGCAACGCAAAGGGCGTTGGAAATTTTTGCAGAAAACGATATTGTCGTTAAAACGGTTGCTTTACCCGAGGGAGTAGATCCTGATGAGTATTTGCTTGAACACGGTAAAGATTCGTTTGATGATTTGCTTAAAACGAAATCAAAATCCGCAATAGATTTTATGATGGACAGACTTGTAGAAGCTAATGATATAAAAAAATCCGGAGGTAAAGCAAAAGTAGCTTCAATGTTGTTGGATTTTGTCGTAAAAAATAAAAATACAATAATACAAAGAGATTATATTAAAGAAATATCCCAAAGATTAAACCTTGAAGAGGAAATACTTTGGCAGGAATTGAAAAAAAGAAAAGTTTTTAAAACAGAAAATATAACGAAACAAGATTTATTAATTAAAAATGAAAATGACAAAGAAGGCAAATCTTTGGAAGAAGAAATGATCAAATTTCTTTTACCTCGGGATTGCAGGGTTTTTGTCAGTAAAATAGATGATAATTTTTGGACATCAAAAAAATGCATACAAATATATCAGTTTTTAAAACAGAAAAAGGATATTACAACAGCTGAAATATTATCTAAATTAGAAGGTGATGATTTACAGTGGTTTTCTAAATTAGCGATGGAATCAGATACAAAAAGAACTGATTCGGCAGAAAATTTCAGCATTTTATATAAAGATATAGAATCTTATAAATTAAAAAAGATAAGGAAAGAGCTTGAAAAAGAAATATTTTTAATGGCGGACGGTAAAATACCGAGAAATGTTGATAAAATTAAGGAATATTATTTATTAACCTCTAAAATAAAAGGTTCGGGGAAAAACAAATGACAAAAAAAGATCTCTTTAAAAGTTTAATTGAAGTCGGTAAGGAACAGGGATATGTTACTTATGATGAAATAAACAAGCATATTGCAGAAAACGATATGACTTCTGAAAAAGTTGATAATCTTTTTATAAAATTCGGAGAACTCGGTATAAAAATTGTCGACAAACAACAATCTTCTAAAAAAACAAAAAATGTTGCGGAAACTTCAGATATAGTTGTAAAATCAAGTGAAGATGATGAGATGAATCCTGTCAGAATGTATTTAACCGAAATGGCAAAAGTTCCCCTGTTGCAAAGAAATGTTGAGGTAGAACTTGCAAAAAGTGTACGGGAGAATGAGAAAAAGTTAACTTATATAGTTTTAGAATCTCCGCTTATTATAAAAGAAGTTAAAAGTTGGGATACTTTGATAGAGCAGGATGAGATGACACCGAAAGAATTAATGCCAAGGGGCAGAAAATCCACGGCTCAGCTTAGAAATATGAGAATCAAAGTTAAGGAAACCGTAAAGAAAATAGGGCAACTGGAAAAAAACATAGAAACAGTTTCGGCAAAATTAAAACAAAAAGGTTTGTCAGAGAAAGAAAAAACAAAACTGACTGAAAAAAAGAATGCTTTAAGAGGAGAAGTGATATCTCTTATAATAGGGCTTAATCTTAATCAGGATAAAATCAAAAGGCTAATTAACAAAATAAAAATTACGGCAAGTAAATTAAATACAATAACTTTTGAATTAGGGAAAATAGAAAGAAAATATAAAATGCCGGTTCCAAAATTACAGTCTTTATACAAACAATTTTCTACGGGCAAAATTACCGCATCGGCTTTTAAAAAACAATCAGGTAATTTTGTTGCGGTAGATACTGCCGAAGATATTTCAAATATTGAAACACTGCTTGCAAAGCAGACAAATATAAAAGAAGGGTTTTCAATTACAACAAATGAACTTTTGGATACTGACAGAAAAATAAGGGAATTTGAAGAAATTATACATAGGGACAAAATGAAATTAATAGAAGCAAATTTCAGGCTTGTTGTTTCTATTGCCAAAAAACATGTGGGTATCAGCAGTCTGGAATTATCAGATTTGATACAGGAAGGCAATTTAGGGCTTTCAAAAGCCGTTGAAAAATTTGAATGGAAAAGAGGTTTTAAGTTTTCAACGTATGCGACATGGTGGATAAGACAGTCAATAAACAGGGCTATTGCCGATCAGGCAAGAACTATAAGAATCCCTGTCCATATGAAAGAGCTTATATCAAAGTTAACTAAACTAAAAAAGAAATTCCAGCAAGACGAGGGCAGGGAACCCACAACTGAAGAATACGGTAAAATATTGAGAATGTCTACGGACAGAGTCAGAAAAATTTTAAAAATGATGCAGGAACCTGTGTCACTTGCAACGCCTGTAGGCGAAGAGGAAGATTCAAAACTTGAAGATTTTATAGAAGATCATAACAGTCCTAATCCGGTTACAAAAACGCATCAATACAGATTACAGATAGAACTTGAAAAAGTTTTGAATTCTTTAACTCCGAGGGAAGCTGAAATAATAAGATTAAGATATGGTATAGGTGTCGGATATCCGTCAACTCTTGAAGAAGTCGGTAAAAAATTCGGTGTTACAAGAGAAAGAGTCAGACAAATAGAAGCAAAAGCTATAAGAAAATTAAGACATCCAAGCAGATGTAAATCGCTTAAAGAGTATCTTGAATAATTACAATTAATTCGTTGACATTTTATTTTTAAAAATAATAGAATAATTATCAATAAAATAAATTAAAAATAGGTGGTATTTAACATGGGGTTTTTCATCGGCAGAAACAGAGAGGCAAGAAGGGCTTACGGTTTTGATGAAGTGGCAATAGTTCCGGGTACCGAGACAGGAAATCCGGAAGAAGTTGATGTAACTACTGCTGTTGGCCCCATTAAATTGGAAATCCCGTTTTTGGCAAGTGCAATGGACGGTGTAGTTGATGTTAATTTTGCAATTGCAATGGGCAAACTCGGAGGTCTTGCGGTTATTAATTTGGACGGTGTTCAGACAAAATATAAAGATCCTGCCTCAGTACTTGATAGAATAGCTTTAGCAAGTCCTGAAGAAGCAACGGCACTTGTTCAAAGTGTATATAAAGAACCTATAAAAATTGAATTAATAGCTGAAAGAGTAAAACAAATAAAAGCAGCCGGTGTAAAAGTTGCAGTTTCATGTATTCCGGCAAATGCGGAAAAATTCGGGCAGATAGCTCAGGATGCAGGCGCTGATATATTTGTAGCACAAGGTACGGTTATAACGGTAAAGCATAAAGCAACACAATATACTCCTATAGATTTATCAAAATTTTGTCAAAAAACAATGAAAATTCCGGTAATACTCGGTAATGTAGTTTCATATCAGGCAGCACTTGAGCTTATGGAAACCGGTTGTGCAGGAATATTGGTTGGAGTCGGTCCCGGAGCTGCTTGTACGTCGAGAGGAGTTTTAGGAATAGGCGTGCCTCAGGTTACTGCTACCGTTGATTGTGCAGATGCAAGAGATTTTCATTTCAAAAAAACAAGTAAATATGTTTCAATAATTACCGACGGCGGAATGAATTCCGGCGGTGATATATGCAAAGCTTTTGCTTCAGGAGCAGATGCTGTTATGGTTGGTTCAGCTTTTGCAAGAACTCATGAAGCACCCGGCAGAGGCTATCATTGGGGTATGGCAACACCGCATCACAATTTACCGAGAGGAACAAGAGTAAGAGTCGGAGTTACCGGTTCACTTGAAGAAATTCTTTACGGACCTGCAAGTTTAGATGACGGAACTCAGAATTTAGTTGGTGCGCTAAGAACTTGTATGGGTACTGTCGGAGCCATGACCATAAAAGAAATGCAGATGGCTGAACTTATAATTGCACCTGATATAAAGTCAGAAGGCAAATTATTTCAAAGAGCACAAAGAATCGGCATGTGTAAATAATTTAAACAGGTTTATTGCTTGAAAAAATATGTTGTGATTTTGTTATTGTGTTTTTTGTTTGTATCTTGCTCCAGAAGCCAAGGTACTTCTTCCGGCGTTTCAATGCAAATAAAAGGTTCTGATACAATTGTTAATTTAGTGCAGGTGTGGGCAGAAGAATATGTAAGAGCAAATCAGGACTGCAATATTGGTGTTACAGGCGGTGGAAGCGGAACAGGTTTCGCTGCTATGTTAAATAGCACTTGTGATATTGCAATGGCTTCAAGGCAGTCCGAAGAAAGAGAAATTAAATTAGGAAAAGAAAAAAATATTGAGTACACAGAATTTATTGTTGGTCTTGACGGACTGGCAGTTTTAGTTAATAAAAATAATCCCGTAAATCATCTGACGATGAATCAATTGCGGGATATTTTTACGGCAAAAATTACCAATTGGAAAGAAGTAGGCGGAGAAGACAGAAAAATTGTTATTCTTTCAAGAGAAAGCAATTCCGGAACGCATATGTTTTTTAAAGAACATGTTATAAGACATAATGATAAAAAAAACAAAGATGAATTTTCACCGAAAGCTCTTCTTATGCCTTCATCACAGGCTATTTTTGATGAGATATATCAAAATCCTAATGCATTAGGTTATGTAGGAATGGGTTTTATAAATGATAATATAAAAGCATTATCAATATCAAATTGGGATTCGGCCATATTTGTATATCCAAGCTTAGAAAATGTAAAATCAGGTATGTATCCAATTTCAAGACCTTTATATTTGTATACAAACGGGCAACCGAAGAATATGGTAAAAGATTTTATAGATTTTGCATTATCAGAACGGGGACAGAAAATTGTTGCGGAAACTGATTTTGTGCCTATAAGAAAATAAACGTGAAAAATGTTCATTACAAGATATTTTTGTTTTTGTTCGGTTTGTTTTTAGGGTTACTTTTGGTTATAATCGTAAATATTGTTTTTTTTGAAAGCTGTCCCGGATATGATTTTGATATTAATACACCATCTGAAAATAAAACTCTTGGCTATGAATTGAAAAAGAATTTAAATTATTCAGGCATAAAAACAAATTCAAGTGGCTTCAGGGACAGAGAATTTTCAATATTAAAAAATGATAAAACTAAGAGAATTTTGGTTTTGGGAGATTCTTTAACCCTTGCGGTTAACATAAATCAACAAAAAAATATTTTTACGGTTAGATTAGAGGATATATTAAATAAAACCGGATTGTCGTTAAAATATGAAGTTTTTAATATGGGTATTGATGGTTATAATACTGTACAGGAAGCCGAAAATTTAAAACGAAACGGATTGAAATATAATCCTGACATAGTAATTGTTGTTTATTGTTTGAATGACGACGATAAAGATATCAACGATATTTACTATGCGTCACTTTTTAATAAAAACCGACTTAACCGTTTGTTGTTTAAGTCAGCAGTATACAGAAAAATTTATTTGTTCTTTCTAGAAAAGTTTTGGATAATTAAGATGCACGGTCAAATTTCAAGGATTGACTCTAAATATAAATCTATGGATTTTGATTGTATAGGGTTTGAAATGTTTAAGGATTTACAGCGTGAATACAAATTTAAACTTTATGTTTTTATTGTGCCCTATTTTAGTGATTACAAAAATTATTCAGACATAAAAATACATAAAAGGGTAACAGACAGGCTAAAAAGGTATCCCGAGATCAGATATTTTGATTTGCTGGAAGATTTTTCAAGGGTTACGTCAGACGGAAAAATTTTTCGCCATAATAATCCTGATGATTTTTGTCACCCGAACGAAAAAGGACATGAGTTGATAGCAGAATTTATGTATAATAAATTAAAACAGGATGGAGCTTTAAATTAATAATGTTTAGAAAAACAACAGATTTAATAATGGAAAAAGTTGTTTTTATATGCGGAGTCTTAACGATAGTATTTGTCGTTTTGATTTTCGGTTTTTTATTTAAAGAAGGTTTTTCATTTTTTAAAGAATATGGTGTTTTTCATTTCTTAACCGGTAAATTTTGGTATCCCACTTCAAATCCGGCAATGTACGGGGTTTTATCTTTAATAGTAGGGTCAATTCTTGTAACTTTAGGTGCAATAGCAATAGCAGTTCCGCTTGGAATAATGTCTGCATTGTATATTTCTGAAATAGCTCCGTCATGGATAAAGGATATTTTAAAATCAGGTGTTGAGCTTATGGCCGCGATACCTTCGGTTGTTATAGGTTTTGTCGGCATGGTAACATTAGTTCCTCTTGTCAGAACCGTTTTTGATATTCCTACAGGTCTTACAGCTTTTTCAGGCTCAGTAATGCTTGCTTTTATGGCGATGCCGACAATAGTTTCAATTTCAGAAGATGCCATCAGATCGGTTCCGTGGTCATATAAAGAAGGAGCTTATGCTCTCGGTGCAACAAAGTGGCAGACAATCAGAAGAATAGTTTTAAAAACGGCAATGCCGGGAATTATCGCTGCCGTTATGTTAGGTATAGGAAGAGTTATCGGTGAAACCATGGCTGTTATGATGATAACAGGTAATGCGGCTCATATACCGTCGTCAATATTTGAACCTGTCAGAACTTTAACGGCAACAATCGCCGCTGAAATGGGTGAAACAGTTAAAGGCGGATTACATTACAGGGCATTGTTTGCAATAGGGTTGGTGCTGTTTGCAATAACATTTATTATAAATTTTATAGCAGATTTGTTTCTAAACAAAAATAGGAAATAATGAATTTTAAATTAAACCCGAAATTATCGCAGAAGTTGGCATTTTCAATACTTTTTCTGGCTACTATATTTGTAATTATTCCGGTTATAATAATTATTTTTCAGATTATTAAAAACGGTTATTCTGCGATTTCATGGGAATTTTTATTTTCAATGCCGCAAGACGGAATGAGAGCCGGCGGAATATTCCCCGCAATTGTCGGAACTCTTTCGATAGTTTTATTGGCAATATCAATTACACTTCCGATAGGCGTACTTGCTGCTATCTATTTGAACGAATATGCGAAAGATAATATGCTTACGAGAATTATTAAACTCGCTATAGTTAATTTGGCAGGAGTGCCTTCCGTTGTTTACGGTCTTTTCGGTTTAGGTATATTTGTTATGCTTTTAGGTTGCGGAGTTTCAATTTTAGCAGGAGCATTAACCCTTTCAATTATGGAATTGCCGGTAATAATAACAACAGCGAGATCTGCTTTAAACAGTGTCCCTTATCCGTTTAGAGAGGCAAGCTGGTCATTGGGTGTAAGTAGGTGGCAGACAATCAGATATGTTGTTTTGCCTAATGCTTTGCCGGGAATTATGACGGGTGCAATTTTAAGTATAGCAAGAATTTCCGGTGAAACAGCTCCAATTTTATTTACCGCCGCCGCTTTTTATGTTCCGCATCTGCCGAATTCTATTTTTGACCAGGTAATGGCACTGCCTTATCATCTCTATATTATTTCAACACAAATTCCGAACATGCCCAAAAATATAATTTACGGTACGGCATTAGTTCTTTTGATGCTGGTGCTTTCAATGAGCTTAATTGCAATTATAGCCAGAATATACTTTAGGAAAACCAGGAAATGGTAGATAAAATAAAGGTTAACAATTTAAGTTGTTTTTATCATGGCAAAGAGGTTTTAAAATCTCTTAATATTAATGTTGTTAAAAATGAAATTTTAACTATAATCGGTCCTTCAAACAGCGGAAAAACTTCTTTTTTAAGAACATTAAACAGAATGAATGATAATAATCTTAATTATTTAAGGCAAGGTGAAGTTTTTCTTGATGATAAAAATATATTTAAGATGAATCAGGAAGTATTGAGAACAAGAGTCGGAATGCTTTTTGCAATGCCTATTCCTCTTCCAATGTCTATCTATGATAATATCGCATATGCTCCCAAAAGAATAGGTTTGCTGTCAAAAAAAAGCCAAATAGATACGGTTGTTGAAAAAGCATTAAGAGATGCATCTTTATGGGAAGAAGTAAAAGACAGATTGGATCATTCCGCAATAAAACTTTCCGGCGGGCAACAACAAAGGTTATGTATTGCAAGAATTTTGGCAATAGAGCCCGAAGTTATTTTATTTGATGAACCATGCTCGGGTTTAGATCCGATTTCAACTTCCAAAGTTGAAGAGGCAATGATAAAATTAAAAGCAAAATATACAATAGTTTTGGTCACAAATAACGTTAAACAAGCATCAAGAGTAGGTGACAGAACAGCTTTTTTTCTTATGGGAGAATTGGTTGAACTCAGCGAAACTGCAAAAATGTTTGTATCGGCACAGGATAAAAGAACAGAAGATTATATAACCGGCAGGTTTGGATAAAATGGATAATACAATAGCAATAAAAGTTAGAAATCTTGATTTATACTATACAAAATTTCACGCAATTAAAGATGTTAATATAGAATTTAAAAGCAACCAAATAACGGCATTGATAGGTCCGTCAGGCTGCGGCAAATCAACATTGCTTAGAACATTAAACAGAATTAACGATACAATTGAAGGCGTTAAAATTACAGGTAAAGTTATAATTTGCGATAAGGATATATATGCAGAAGATGCTGATGTTGACAGAATAAGAAGGAACGTCGGTATGGTATTTCAAAGACCAAATCCTTTTCCGTTATCAGTTTATGATAATGTTGCTTTCGGATTACAAATTAACAGACTTGTTTCAACAAAAAAAGAAACAGATAAAATAGTTCAGGAAAGTTTGGAAGATGTTCAATTGTGGAATGATTTAAAAGATAAATTAAAACATAATGCTTTAAGTTTGTCATTGGAACAACAGCAAAGATTATGTATTGCAAGAGTTGTTGCAGTAAAACCGCACGTTATTCTTCTTGATGAACCGTGTTCTTCTCTTGACCCTATGGCAACCGCCCACATCGAAGAATTAATGCAGGAGTTGAAAGAAAAATATACAATAGTAATTGTTACGCATAATATGCAACAAGCCGCAAGAATTTCAAAAGAAACAGGTTATATGTTGCTGGGCAAATTAATAGAATTTGATAAAACAGAAACAATATTTACAAATCCGTCACAAAAAGAAACCGAAGATTATGTTTCGGGTCGTTTTGGATAATTCTTTTTAAGATATTAAAGATGGAGTATTTAAATGATAGATTTGGAATTTGTCAAAGAGCAAATATCAAAAAAAGTGTATGCCCAAACATTGAAACTTTTAATAGAATCCAACAACAGACATCATGAAAGCAATGATGTTTTTTTATTTGGGCAAGTGCAATTTTTATTTTAATAAATATAAAATTGAAGATAGCTTTTTTAAAAAAGTTTTAAATTCCAATGCTGCATATTATAAAGAAGATTCAAAATATTGTCTGGTAATGATATATGGTCAAAAAAAAACATATAGAAGCTATGGATGTTTTATTAACTATGAAACAGAGTGAAAAAAATGCAGAGTATTTTGATATTCATAAACTAATCAATGATTTGAATAAACAAATAAAACACAAATGTTGGGAATTGAATGCAGACGGCAGATATGATAAAACTATAGAAATTGTCGATAAATATTCTTCTTATATAGATTGTGTGGAAATTTTAGAGGATTTATGTAATTTTATTGCAAATAGCATGCAGGAATATAACTATAATAATAAATATGATGAGGCAATAAACCTATATAATAAATATCATCACAGATTTTTGAATAATGTGTTTTTATCAAACAAATTATTAAATGAATATGAATTGGCAAGTCATAAAATAATTTTAGAAAGTAAACCTAGAAATGTAATGTTGATTTTAACAAATTCTTGCGATTTAAATTGTATTATGTGTTATCAGAATAAAGAAGTAGAAAAAAATATTGATAAAAAATTAGTTGATATTGTTCTTAATAATTTACAATATTTGGAAAAAATTGTATGGCAGGGAGGAGAAGTTTTAATATTGCCGTATTTTAAAGATATTTTATTAAAAACTTTGCAGTTCCCGAGAATTCATCAGGTAATTACTTCAAATTTCCAAAATGTAAGCCAAGATATAATAGAGTTGATATCAAAAAATAATATTCAACTTACAATTTCAATAGACGGAGCCGTAAAAAAAACATATGAAAATATCAGGATGGGGGCAAGTTTTGATAAATTGAAAGAAAATCTTAAAAAGCTGAACAAATATATCGTGGAATACAAAAGTAAAATGACTCTGCAAATAAATTTTTTGATAATGAAAAATAACTATAAAGAAATATCGGATATTGTTGATTTTGCATATAAGTACAAATTTTCAATAGTTGTTTTTTTAAGATGTGTCACAGATAATGAAAATCTTAAAATAACAAAAGAATATGAAAAAGATATAGAGGTTTATATAAAACAGGCAACCGAAAAAGCAGAAAAATATAATATTAAAATAATCAATGTGTTTTCTGAATTTAATGATGTTGTTTGCTCTGAAAAAGAAAGAGAAGATGTTTGTGAAAATAAAGAAATCGTAAATAATGAAGGATTGTCATGTCATTTGCCTTGGTATGAAATGACTATACAGGAAGATAATGCAATTAAACCTCATTGTACCTGCGGATATACTCGCATAACAGATACAGATAAACATAATAATATTTACGATGTTTGGAATGGTAAGATTATGCAGGAATACAGAATACATATTTTAAAATCTGATGAAAAAAAATGTATAGATAAATGCAGACTTATGTCATTGGATTTTAGGAAAAAATTTAACAGATAATAAATATATTTTTTGTTTATTATTAGATACAATATTGTTTGTATTAATACTAAATGCTACAATAACAACGTTTTTATATGTGACGTTTTATAACATTCATTAATTTAGCAGTTGCTTAAAATCAGGAGGAAAAATGAGACATTTTGATATGGAAATGACGGAATTGAAAAAAAAGTTGGTTGACATGGCAAGTTTGGTTCAACAGATGATAACAATTTCTATAGACGTCGTGGTAAAAAGAGATAAGGAATTATCAAAGGAAGTTTTTGCAATTGAAAGAGAGGTTAATTTAGATGAAATAGTTGTTGATGACACATGCTTAAAGCTTATAGCGTTAAACCAGCCGGTTGGTTCTGATTTAAGATTTATCACATCTGCGATGAGAATAAACAGTGATTTGGAAAGAATGGGTGATGAAGCCGTAAATATATGCGAAACAGGACTTGAATTATTGGAATATCCTGAATTAAAACCATTAATTGATATCCCGAAAATGGTAATACTTGTTACTGAGATGGTAAAAGAAAGTATAGAATCATTTAATTTAAGCGATATCGAACTGGCACAAAAAGTTTTGGAAAAAGATGATGCAGTTGATGAAATAAAGAGAACAATATTTAAAGATTTAATGGAATATATGATTTGTACGAGCGACAGAACAACAATTGTCAGAGCTATGGATTTAATGTTTACTGCAAAAAGGCTTGAAAGACTTGGCGACCATGCTACAAATATATGTGAAGATGTTATATTTATGGTGAATGGCAAAGATATAAGACATAACAACAGACCAAATTAAGTTTAAGTTATTGCACGTATTTATATAATTTAGTATAATCTCATAAGATTTATAAATATATTTGATATGTTTTGGATATGGGTGGATGGCGGAACTGGCAGACGCACAGGACTTAAAATCCTGAGGCTCGCAAGAGCCGTGAGGGTTCAATTCCCTCTCTACCCATTTCTTTTTTTTGATGGCATGTATTTGCAGTT
The DNA here is from genome assembly GCA_028711215.1 of Endomicrobiaceae bacterium. Lineage (GTDB taxonomy): Bacteria > Elusimicrobiota > Endomicrobiia > Endomicrobiales > Endomicrobiaceae > Proruminimicrobium. The sequence continues at coordinate 44,180 of JAQTSO010000001.1, forward strand.
GTAGGGATAATGAAAAATAATAATTCAGTAGATTTTACGGTAATAGAAAAAGATAACATGTACATGTGATTTAAAATGCATTATGTGTCATCAGGATAGGTTGCCGGTTAAAAATATAGATAGAAAAATTGTTAATATTATTCTTGATAATTTGCAGTATATTGAAAAATTAATATGGCAGGGAGGAGAAGTTTTGACGTTGCCGTATTTTAAGGATATTTTGTCAAAGACGGTAAATTATCCCAGAATTCGCTATACTGTCATTACAAATTTTCAGAATATTAGTGATGAAATAATAGATTTAGTATCAAAAAACAATATAGACTTTATAATTTCAATAGACAGCATAATGAAAGAAACATATGAAAAGATAAGACTGGGAGCCAGTTTTGAAAGACTTGAAAAAAATATCAAAAAATTAAATGACTGCATGATTAAATGTGAAAGTAAAGTTTATTTGCAGATTAATTTTGTAGTAATGCCGATAAACTATAAAGAAATATCCGATATTATTGATTTTGCATATAGGCATAAATTTTCAATATAGGATTAAAATGGAAACAAATAATACATTGGATTGTAGAGGACAAGAGAATCTAAGTAATGATTTATATGAAGAAGCAAAATTTATTATAAATTCTATGCAAGTGTTCAATTATAACAGTGATTACGAAAAAACAAAAGAGTTATACAATAAATACTACGACATCTTTTCAAATGATGTTTTTTTGTCAAATAAAATTTTAAACGAATATGAAATTGCAACACATAAAATAATACTGGACAGCAAACCTAGAAATGTAACGGTTGTTTTAACAAACGTATGCGATTTGAATTGTATTATGTGTCATCAGGATAGATTGCCCGTTAAAAATATAAGTAAAAAACTTGTTGATATTATTCTTGATAATTTACAGTATGTTGAAAGATTAACATGGCAAGGAGGCGAAGTTTTAACATTGCCGTTTTTTAAGTATATTTTGACAAAAGTAATCGAGTTTCCGCGAGTTCATCAAACGGTAATTTCAAATTTTCAAAATATAAGTGATGAAATAATAGAATTGATCCCACAAAACAACAATATGACTTTAACAATTTCAATAGATGGTGCATTTAAGGAAACATATGAAAAGATAAGGTTTGGTGCAAGTTTTGACAAGCTTGAAAAAAATCTTAAGAAATTAAAAGAATACATAGTTAAATACAAAAGTAGAATAACAATTAAAATTAATTTTGTTATAATGAAAAAAAACTATAAAGAAATACCTGATATGGTTGATTTCGCATACAGATATAAAATTCCAATGATTGGGTTTATGAGATGCATGACTGAAAATGAAACACTTAAAATAACAAGAGAATACGAAAAAGAAGTTGAATTTTATATAAAAAAAGCACAAGAGAAAGCTGAGAAATGCAATATTATAATTATAGATACATTTTCGTCATATAATGATCACAATTGTAATAATAGGTTGTATGATAAAAATTTAGTTGATGAAAATAAAGGGTTATTCTGTCATTTGCCTTGGTATGAAATGACGATACAAGAGGATAATATGATTAAACCTCATTGTGCCTGCAGATACGCTTGTTTTATAAATATTGACAATTGTAATAATATTGATGATATATGGAATGGTGAATCAATGCAAAAATACAGAAAACAAATGCTTAAATATGAATATGGGCACTGTATTGAAGAATGCAATTTTGTTTCGTCATATGATGCTAGGAAAAAATTTAACGAATGATATTCATGTCAGTAGCATGTATAATTACAGTGTACTGAATATGATATTTGAAAAGAGATGGGGAAACCGGCAGACGCACAGGAGTTAAAATCCTGAGATTCGCAAGGGTCATGAGGGGAACCATTTCTTTTTATATTAGTACAAAACAGGATAATAATATGTTAGAAATTGACGCTGAAAAAGCAAATCAAATCATAGATGACATGCAAATGCATAATTATAACTGTGATTATGACAGAACAATAGAATTATACGATAAATATCATGATGTTTTTTCGAATGACATTTTTTTTTCAAATAAAATGTTAAACGAATATGAACTTGCAACCCATAAAATAATCTTAGAAAGTAAGCCTAGAAATATAATGGTAATTTTGACAAATACATGTGATTTAAAATGCATTATGTGTCATCAGGATAGGTTGCCGGTTAAAAATATAGATAGAAAAATTGTTAATATTATTCTTGATAATTTGCAGTATATTGAAAAATTAATATGGCAGGGAGGAGAAGTTTTGACGTTGCCGTATTTTAAGGATATTTTGTCAAAGACGGTAAATTATCCCAGAATTCGCTATACTGTCATTACAAATTTTCAGAATATTAGTGATGAAATAATAGATTTAGTATCAAAAAACAATATAGACTTTATAATTTCAATAGACAGCATAATGAAAGAAACATATGAAAAGATAAGACTGGGAGCCAGTTTTGAAAGACTTGAAAAAAATATCAAAAAATTAAATGACTGCATGATTAAATGTGAAAGTAAAGTTTATTTGCAGATTAATTTTGTAGTAATGCCGATAAACTATAAAGAAATACCCGATATTATTGATTTTGCGTATAGGCATAAATTTTCATCCGTTGCTTTTTTAAGATGCATAACCGAAGAAGAAAGTCTTAAAATAACAAAAGAATATGAAGAAGAGGTCAAAGCATATATAAGGCTTGCGGCAGAAAGAGCTGATAAATATGGTATAAGGATTATAAATACTTTTTTAGAATTTAACAATAACGATTGTGATAGTAACAAGGCAAAAGATTATATTAAAAATACTACAGATGAAGAGAAAGGGTTATTCTGTCATTTGCCGTGGTACGGGATGCTTATACTGGAAGATAATACCGTTAAACCTCATAGTGCATGCGGATATACATCTTTTATAAATGTTGATAATTATAATAATATTAACGATATATGGAATAATGAAGTAATGCAAAATTACAGAAAACAAATGCTTAAATATGAGTATGGCTGTTGTATTCAGGAATGCAGGCTGATGTTATCATATAATACAAGAAAAAAATTTAACAAATGATATGATAGATAAATTTTTGATGATTTATAATATTGACAAGCACTTTAAAGAATTTTTAGTTGTCGGTATTTTGAGGATTACGGAATTGGAATATGAAAAGAAATAATTTAGTAGATTTTACATCAATAGAAAAAAATTTCAATGCTTATACATTAAAGAATAAGGGTGTTCATGCTATTGAAATAGATAAGATAGTCGGTAGTTTGGGCAGATATTTTGATTTTACCGAAAATTTACTTCCTAAAAGAGATCCGGTTACTGCCAGATATAATGATATTAAAAACATTATGGAAAGCGGCGGGATATTACCGCCTATTCAGGTTTATCAGGTATTGGATAATTATTTTGTTATAGACGGACATCACAGACTTACAGTAGCTAAAAATGAACTAAAGGCGAAATATATTGACGCTGAAGTTATAGAAGTCAGGTTTAAATTTGAACTTTCCAGTGATAAAAAATATACGTTTGATACGGAGCACACCAAAAAATTTTTAATAAAACTTGAGGAACATGCTTTTAAAAAATCAACTTTTCTAAATAACGAGATACTTATACAACCTATAAAAGTTACGGAATTAAAAAGTTATACAAGGTTACACGAAGAAATAATTGATTTTCAAAAAACTCATGGCAAGGGTGAACTTGCCAAAAAACATATAATATTTTCTGCACTCAAATGGTATGCCGAAATATTTTTACCGGCAGTCAGAATTATGGAAGAAGAAAAGATACTGTCAAAATTTAATGACAGAACTTATGCTGATTTATATGTGTGGATTCAAAAACATAAATATTTTTTAAGCCAACAGGCAGGTTATGATGTCGGTTTTGATTATACAGCTCAGGATTTTACGGAAAAATTTAAAAACAAAAAACTTTTTGATATATTCCCGTCAGTATTTACTGATATTTTAAAACATCTGGTAAAATAGAAGCTGAGATTTAGAAGTTTTGTAACTGCAACCATGTTAATACTTTCAAACTTCCAAGTTTCCGCAGTTAAAGGTTTTTTATGAAAATTCTTGCAGTTTCAGACAAAGACGACTCCAAACTCCAAGCCTGTATCTTGCAAAATATGCAATTTTTGCAGGACGTAGATATCGTTATATCGTGTGGCGATATTTCAAAAAGTTATCTTGAATTTCTGGTTGACAGTCTGAAAAAACCGTTATTTTTTGTTAAAGGCAATCATCAGACTTTTCATCCTTCGGATCATAACGGATATCTTGAAAAATTTATTTCGGACATCTATGAAACTGATAAACACTTGAGTTTCGGCGGTTCAAATCTTCATGCCAGAGTAGAACAATTTAAAGATTATATACTTGTCGGATTTGAAGGTTCTATGAAATATAATAAAGGACCTTTTCAGTATACACAACAGGAAATGACAAAAATAGTTAAAAAAATAGAAACAACATTATATTTAATTCAGTTTAAAGATTTTATTTTAAGAAGAAAAAAAAGAAAAGTCATAGCTGTATCTCATGCTCCTATTGTAGGAATTCATGATCAAAAAGATTTATGTCATCAGGGATTTGCCAGATTTAAAGTTTTTTTAAATAAATTTAAACCTGTTGTATGGCTACACGGGCATATACATTTTAATGACCAGAGAAATGCACAGATTACCAAGATAAATCAAACTTTAGTTGTTAATGCTTACGGATTCCATATTATTAATATATCAGATGATAATGTTGATGTCGTATCAAATGCCAAAAACTTGTTGTAGCATTAACATGACAGTTATGTTTTATTTCTTGCAACTCAATACTGCAAATTGTTAAAATAAAAAACACAGGAGAAAATATGAAGTTAGATCTAACATCTTTTATGATGTCTATAACAAGTTTTAAAGAAGCCATTGATAAATATAATGAAGATAAAACAAATTCATTTGTCAGAGATTCTGTTATTCAACGGTTTGAATATACATATAGTTTGGCTCTTAAAATGATGAAGAGATATTTAGAAACTAATACTTTAACACAAGATGAAGTTGACTCATTTTCTTTTAATGATATGATTAGAGTTGCTAATGAAAATGGTTTGTTGCTTACAAATCTTGAAATCTGGAATAAATATAGGGAAAAAAGAAATATTACAAGTCATACCTATGATGTGCAAAAAGCCATAGAGGTAATATCAGTTGTTAACGATTTTTATAAAGATGTTGATTATTTGTTAAAACAAATACAAAAAAGAAACAATAAATGATAAATCTAGAAGAGAAATATTTAACTGAAATTAAAAAAATATTGGCAAAATATTTACCTGAAAATTCCAAAGTATATGTTTTTGGTTCTAGAATTACGGATAAATATAAAAAATATTCAGATTTGGATTTGGCGATAAATATAAATAATAAACAAATAGACTCGGAGATAATTTTAAATTTAAAACTTGATTTTGAAAATAGTTTGATACCAATAAAAGTAGATATCGTTGATTTTAATAATATAACAACGGAATTTAGGCAAATAATACAAAGTAATTTAGTTGAATTAGATATTGCTTTTGTTTAAAAATAGGGAAAAATATATGAAAGTCGGGATTATTGGAACAGGGTATGTAGGATTACCTACGGGTATAGGTTTTGCAGAATTAGGACATATTGTAATTTGTGCGGATAATGATGTAAATAAAGTACAGGCTCTTAATCAGGGCAAAATTACTTTATACGAAAAAGATGCTGAAAAATTACTTATTAAAAATATAAAATCAAAAAAAATTTATTTCACATCCTCAATAAAAGAATGTGTTATTAATTCCGATGTTATTATAATAGCAGTCGGTACGCCTATTGTTGACACAAATATAAATATGTCTGATATGAACGGTGTTTTGGATGTTATCAAAGAAATAACCCCGCATTTAAATAAATATAAATTAATAGCCGTAAAATCTACGGTTGCAGTCGGCACATGTCATAATATAGAAACACTTATAAAAAAAATAAGTCCTGAAGCAAAGTTTGATGTTGTTTCACTTCCGGAATTTTTAAGAGAAGGTTTTGCACTTTATGATTTTTTTAATCCCGACCGCATAGTTGCCGGAGTCGGAAGTATTAAAGCAAAAACAATTATAAATAAACTTTATGGTCCGCTTTTAAAGAAAACTAAAATTTTATTTGTTAACAGACAATCAAGCGAATTGATTAAATATGCTTCAAATTCTTTTTTGGCTGTAAAAATCAGTTTTGTTAATGAATTGGCAAACTTTTGTGAAAAAACTAAAGCCGATATAAATGAAGTTTCAAAAGGTCTTGGTTTAGATAAACGTATAGGCAGTAAATTCTTAAGTCCCGGTCCGGGATACGGTGGCAGTTGTTTTCCGAAAGATACAAAATCATTAGTTGCTATGGCAAACAAGTACAATGTTGATATGCCTTTAATTAAAACAGTTATTAAAGAAAATGAGAGTCGTAAAAAACAAATAAGTCACAGAATTTTAGATTTAATCAAAAAAATAAATAAACCCAAAATAGCAATTTTAGGACTGGCTTTTAAAGCAGGTACCGATGATTGCAGAGAAAGTCCTGCTATTGATATTATTTTTGAATTGTTAAAACATAATGTCAGTATAAACGCTTATGATCCGCAGGCAATGCAAACTTGTTTTAAAATTTTGGGCAATAAAATTAAATATTCAAATACAATTTATGATGCAGTTGAGGATGCAGATATTTTAGTTGTATTAACCGAGTGGGAACAATTTAAAAATATTGATTTAAAAAAGATTTCGTTGATTATGAAACATAAAAATATTCTTGATTGCCGTAACATACTGGACTATAAAAAGGTTTTAAAATATAAATTTAACTATGAATATATCGGCGGACGAAAATAATTATTGTTTTTTAAAATAGCCGACACTGGTTCGGACAATTTACCGATTATACTTGACTTAAACTTTAAAAAGTAGTATCTATGATTTGTAAATAGACACAAATGGGCATTTGTAGCTTATGAAAAAAGATTATTTGTTAGACTTATTTAATTTAAATCAAAGTGTTTTTACTGTAAAGAACATATCTTTATTATGGCAAACCACAGATATGCCTTTTATTAACAAAAAACTTTACAGATATACAAAAGCAAATAAACTTTTCAGAATTAAAAAAGCAATTTATGCTAAAAACGAAAATTTTGATAGATTGGAATTTGCCGTAAAACTATGGACTCCCTCATATATAAGTTTTGAAACGGTAACGGCTAAAGCAGGATTAACATTCCAATATTATAGCCAAATATTTATTGCAACTTACCAGTCAAAAGAAATAGAAATATTAAAACAAAAATATGTTTTCAGAAAACTGAAAGATTCTGTTTTGACAAATCTTGCCGGTATTGAAAATACGGGAACATATAATATTGCTTCGGTGGAAAGGGCATTTTTAGATATAATATACCTAAATAAAAATTATTATTTTGATAATTTATCAAATTTAAATTGGGATAAAGTTTTTGAAATTTTGCCGATATATCAAAATAAAAATATGATTAAGATTGTAGATAAACATTACAAGGAAAGCAAAAATGCTTAATGTTTCTGAACACAGAAAAATTTTAATCCAAATTTTAAAAGATATCTATACCGATACGTCAATAGCATCTTATTTAGGCTTTAAAGGCGGAACCGCATGTTTGTTATTCCACGGATTAGACAGATTTTCAGTGGATCTTGATTTTGATTTGCTTGATATAAAACAACAAGAATTTGTTTTTAAAAAAATAGAACATATATTATTAAATTACGGGGAATTAAAAGACAAACGTGAAAAAAGATATAATTTGTTTTTTTTACTGGAATATTACGGTAAAGTTTTAACAAATCCTAATATTAAAGTTGAAATTAATATAAGAAATTTCAATTCAAAATATGAGATACTTAACTTTCTCGGTATATCAATGCAGGTAATGACAAAAGAAGATATTTTAGCACACAAATTAGTTGCCATGTATGAAAGAATTAATAAAGCAAACAGAGATATTTATGATGTTTATTTCTTTTTAAACAAAAGATGGGTTCCAAACAAAACAATCATAGAAACCAGAACAAATATGAAATATAAAGATTTTATAGTACAAGCAATCAAACAATTGGAAAAAGTAGATAACAGGCAAATAGTATCGGGATTAGGCGAGTTAATTAATGACAAACAAAAAAATTGGGTAAAAACCAAACTTTTACAGGAAACTATTTTCTTATTAAAAATGCAAAATGAAGCATAATTGTATCTTTAATCAAAAACTTTGGAGGTAAAAAATGTTAAATCTGAAAAGAATTTTAATTTTGATATTTGTTATTACATGTGCTGTCTCTGTTTATGCAGGGGCACCTTACGAAATAAGATATAACGGTAAATTAAAAACTTATGCAAGTGATGCAAACGGTACAAAAAATATGAATTTCTTAATTTTTGACAGTCTAACAAGCGGTTCTCTTTTATGGCAGTCAGGCACACAATCAATTTCAGTATCAAGCGGTATTTTTACATATGTAATGCAACCTACAAATGTTGACTGGCAGGTTAAAGACTGTTATCTTGAAGTTGTAATTGACGGCAAGGTAATGACTCCCAGAGAAAAACTCACATCAGTTCCTTATGCAATTCATGCAGATAACGGACTTATTAAAGGGATGATTATAATGTGGTACGGTAATTCTGCTCAGATTCCGGACGGTTGGGCTTTATGTGACGGTCAAACTTATAACGGAGTTCAAACTCCGGATTTAAGAGACAGGTTTATAGTTGGTGCAGGTAACAGTTATAATTTAAATGCTGTTGGTGGCGAATCAACGCATATTTTAACAATAAATGA
>JAQTSO010000001.1:53186-58239 GCA_028711215.1 Endomicrobiaceae bacterium
GTGACGGTCAAACTTATAACGGAGTTCAAACTCCGGATTTAAGAGACAGGTTTATAGTTGGTGCAGGTAACAGTTATAATTTAAATGCTGTTGGTGGCGAATCAACGCATATTTTAACAATAAATGAAATGCCAAGCCATTCACATGGTTTTTGGCGTAAAAATAATGGTGGTGCTTATGGTGATGGAGAAGGCACTAATTATAGTGGTCAATCAGGTCAATATTCAGATGAATGGTTAGGTGTAAAAACAATAGAAAATACTGGAGGGTCTCAGCCACATAACAATATGCCACCATACTATGCTTTATATTATATTATGCGAGTGAAATAAAATATGCCTACAATTTCAATCGTTATTCCGGTTTACAATGTTGAAAAGTATTTAAGGCAATGTTTGGACAGTGTGGTAAATCAAACATTTTCGGATTTTGAATGTATATGTGTTAACGACGGGTCAACCGATAATTCACTGTCAATTTTACAGGAGTATGCAACTAAAGATAAAAGATTTAAGATTTTTTCTACGGAAAACAAGGGAATTTACAGCACAAGAAATACAGGAATTAGTCATTCAATCGGCGAATATATTACATTCATAGATTCTGACGATTGGCTTGTAAGCGATTATTTGGAAAAGTTATATGCTAATATTACGATAAATGATGATGTAGTTATTTGTAGTTTTAAAATATATAAAACCAAAGATAATTTATTTAAAAGAGACCCGAATTTTGAAACTATTAACAAATTGTATAAAAAACTACTTGCTCAAAAGAATAAATATACCGAAAATGTTTTTCAATTTACAAATTTTACAAGAGCTGTTTGGGGTAAATTATACAGAAGCAGTGTTATAAAAAATAACAATATTATGTTTTTTGATAATATTCGCAGCAGTGTAGATTACGGTTTTAATATTATATTTAATATGTATGCTAAAAATATTGTTTTTATAACGGATGAACTTTATATTTACAGAAAACAGGTTTCGTCTATAACAAGTAATAATGAATATTTGCGAATAGATGCATTTTATTCTTTTATAGAATTAATGAAAGATTTAGAAAATAGAAATTTTAACAGCAATGCGGTAAAACAAGTTTGTATAGATAATTTATTATATCGTATCGGTAAAATTTCAAAAAATGTTTCAAAACAAAACAGACAAGAAATACTGCAATTAATAAATAAAATTCTGCCGGATATGTCTAATAATTCAAAACATATCGGATTTGTTTATAAATTCAAGTTAAAACTTAGTATATTTATATTTAGAAATTTTAATTTAACAGGTTTTAAAATATTTAGAATATTGAAAAATATAATTCATTAAATATTGAAAGGTTTTTAAATGACAATAATTTCAGTAGTAATTCCGGTGTACAATGTTGAAAAATATTTAAAACAATGTTTGGACAGTGTTATAAGCCAAACGTTTACTGATTTTGAATGTATATGTGTTAACGACGGGTCAACCGATAATTCACTGTCAATTTTACAGGAGTATGCAACTAAAGATAAAAGATTTAAGATTTTTTCAAAAGAAAATAGAGGAATATCAGATACAAGAAATGCAGGGATTGAACTTTCAATCGGTGAATATATAACCTTTATAGATTCTGATGACTGGGTTGAAAATAATTTCTTGGAAAGATTATATTCTGTAGCAATATCAGAGAGTGCAGATATTGTATCATGTAATTGGAAATTTTATTTTAATAATGAAAAAACATTTGAGGTTGCAAGAGTAAGGAAGCTGGATATTGTAAACAATAACGATACTGATTCTGATAAATTATATAAAGGGTATCACGGTGCTTATGTTTGGCGCAAATTATACAGAACAAATATTATTAAGGATAACAATATTTGTTTTTATAAAGGTAAAATTTCAGAAGACGGTCCGTTTTCAGGGTTAGTTTATTTGTATGCCGATAATTTTGTTTTTATTTATGATGAATTATATTTGCACAGAACACAAATAACAAGTTTAACAACCAACTGTATTCAATCTTATATAGATGCTTTTGAAAATTGTATTACATTAACAAAAGAACTGGAAAACAGAAAATTTAACAGTAAAGAAATAAAAAAATTCTTAATAAATACATTTATTTACAAACTGGGAAAGTTAGGAAAAGATGTTTCAAAAGAAAGACAAAAAGAATTATTATTTGTGATATCGGAACATATGAAGTATCTCAAGATAATTGCAAAAAACACAAATATGATTTATGAATTAAAAGTAAATTTTGTTTTATATATGATTAATAAATTCGGGATAAAGAGTTTTAGAGTATTGAGAATATTAAAAAATATAATGTGAGTGTAATATGTCATTTGAACAACAAAAAATTTCAATTATTTTAGTAACAAGAAATTCAAAATCTGTATTATTTGATTGTTTAAAGAGTTTAGATAATAATGACAATATGTCATCATCAAAAAATGCCGAATGGATTATTGTAGATAATGCAAGTTCTGACGGATCAATAGATGAAGCAGTTAAATTGTATCCGAATATAAAACTTATCAAAAATGATGACAATCTCGGTTTTGCCAAAGCCTGCAATCAGGGAGTAAAAATTTCAACAAATGATTATCTGCTATTTATAAATACAGATACCGAGATACAACAAAATGCGATATCGAAATTATATGATTGCATTTCTGCTAATGATTCTATAGGAGTTGTAGGTCCGAGATTAATAAGAAAAAACGGAACAATCCAAAAATCTGCATATCCTGAAGCTACATTGTTTACGGAAATTTTTAAGCCTTTGGTAAAACTATATGTTTCATTAAAAGAAAATTTTTATTCTTTAAAAGAAGCAAATGTCGTCCAATCGTTGAGAGGTGCATGTTTTATTGTAAATAAGCAAGTTATGCAAAATGTCGGCAATTTTGATGAGAGATATTTCTTTTATTTGGAAGAAACAGATTTATTTAGAAGAATCAGATTAAGCGGCAAAAAAATATGTTATTTGCCAAATTCGCAAGTATATCATTATGGCGGATTAGGCAGTGATGATAAAATAACTTTTGATAAAAAAAAGATATACAATCAGTCTCTTTTAAAATATTTTTCAAAAAATAGAAATAAGTTAGAATTTTTTTTAATAAAAAAAATTACAGGAAATTAAAATGAAAATATCACTTGTAATGATAACTAAAAATGAAGAAAACAATTTAAGAAAATCCCTGTTAAGTGTTGTTGATTTAGTTGATGAAATGATTGTTGTTGACAGCGGGTCAACTGATGGTACCGTTAATATAGCAAAGGATTTCGGGGCGATAGTTGAAATAAGAAATTTTGATTCTTTTACAAACCAAAAAAATTATGCATTGTCGCTTGCAAATAACGAATGGGTATTGCATTTAGATGCTGATGAGTTTATGTCAAATGAATTAAAACAAGAGATAAAACAAACATTAGAAAATACGGATTCGGATGCTTTTTACTTAGTCAGAACCAATTATTTTTTAGGCAGGCAGATGAAACATGCAGGATTGGCAAAAGAGAACAGATTAAGACTTGCAAAAAAAAGTTTATCAAGATATACCGGCGGTTTAATACATGAAGAATTGGTTGTTAACGGTAAAACAGGATATATGAAAAATTCATTTAAACATCATCCGTATCCGACACTGGACAACTTTTTTTCAAAATTTGACCAATATACAACACTCGGTGCAATGAAAATGCATGAAAGAAATAAAAAATTTCATATTACAGATGTTGTATGCAGACCAATTCTTGAATTTTTTAAAAGATATGTTTTTAGATTGGGGCTTTTGGACGGTTTAGAAGGTTTTGTTTGGGCTGTTTTTGGAATGTTTTATGTTTTTGCAAAATATATAAAACTTTGGCAATTAAAAAATAAAAAAATATAGGGCATTGATGGAAAATATACCGTTAATATTAAATTATTTATTTGGAACAGGGATTATATTTACTCATATTACAGGATATATTCTTTCTTTTGCATCGTTGTTATTTGTATATAAAAATTGGAAATATTTAAAAAAAGAAAAGATTTTTATATCAATGAGTTTGTTTTTAATCTATGGTTTTGTTTTGGCATGTTTTGCCGGTGATAAAACAAGTGCTTTTTCAGAAATGTTTAATTATTTTGCAAGTTGGTTGCCTCCTTTTGTTCTGGGTTATTATATAACTGATAAAGTTTCAAAATACAAAATACTTTTGACATATATTACAGTATTTACAATAGTAGCCATACTATCTGTGTTAGCATACTATGGTTTATTTTATAAAACTATCTTTAACGGACATTTTGCAGGAGAAGGTCTATACGGACATGTAAATGCATTTATATGGCACATATCGCTGGGAGCAATGTGTGTTTTAATTTCAAGTGTATCATTGATATTTTTATTGTTTAAAGAAGATTTAACTTATAAACAAAAAGCTTTATTATCAATATTTACTGTTTTTTGGATAATGGTATTGTTCTTGACAGGCTCCAGAGGCTACTATATAGCCGGTTTTATAACTTATTGTTCAATTTTTATTTTTTATGTTTATAAATTTAAAAAAATAAAAATACCTTTTGTAATTGTAAGTATTTCAATAATATTGGCAGGCATAATTTATTTTACCGATCCGTATATGCAACAAAGAATAAAAAATACAAGTTTAGATTCAGAAGACAGTGTAACTTACAGATTAGATGCATATCCGATTGCATTTGAAATATTTAAAAGAACTCCGTTATTCGGAGTAGGACCGAGACAGTCTACCATTCAGCATGAATTTAAAAATTCAAATCTTGTTGCTTCAAGGCATTTACATAATTTATATTTGAATATTATTGCGGATTTTGGATTAATTGGTTTTACTATATTTTGCTATTTGATATTTCAAATACTTAAAAGGTTATATGATGTATACATGCAAAAAAACTCATTATTTGCCCTTGCCATGATATTTGCCTGGATGTCTCTTTTATTAGGTGAAAATTTTGATGTTATTCTGCGAGGTCCCAGAGTTGCAATGGATTATTTTTGGCTGACAGGGCTTATACTTGGCGG
>JAQTSO010000001.1:58339-112680 GCA_028711215.1 Endomicrobiaceae bacterium
CCAAGCTTCTAAGCTGCCCAGCTGCTCAGCTTCTAGTAAGAACCGCGTGGGAACAAAACCACCCAAACAGTCTTAAACAATATCTTTAGATCCAGTCCGAAACTCCAATGCTCTACATAAAAAACATCTAAATCTATTCTCTTTTCATCGCTTAATAATGATCTGCCTGAAACCTGCCAAAGTCCTGTTATTCCCGGCAGTACTCGGAGTCTTTTTTTTGATTTACTGTAAAATGCTTCTTCTACCTGTCTAGCTTCCCATAATACCAAAGGTCTTGGTCCGACTAAACTCATATCCCCTTTTAAAACATTAAATAACTGCGGAATTTCATCAATACTGTATTTTCTGATAAATGCACCCACTTTAGTTATTCTCGGGTCATTTTCTACTTTAAAAAATATTTCATCTTTTGATGTAAAATCTGATTTTACGTCATCTAATTTTTCATCAGCATTACAGACCATAGATCTGAATTTATAAAATTTGAAAGGTTTACCCCTGTAACCTTGTCTTATCTGCGTGTAAATAATATTGCCTTTGCTTTCTAATTTGATAATAATAAATAACAACAGCAAAAAAGGAGACAACAATATCAATGCCGATAATGAAATTATAATATCAAGTAATCTTTTAAAAAAATATTCTATCCCCGTTAAGGAATTTGAAATAAATTGAAAAACAGGAATTCCTAATGCGGAATCTACTAAAATTTCTCCTCTGCAAATTTGAATTTCGCTAGGTAAAACTTTAAAAATAACGTCATTGTATTCAGCCCAATCATAAAAAGATAAAATATCGGTATCAGACATAGCATGATCAACAATTATTAACTGTTTTATTTGTTTTCTTAATATTAAAGATTCTACTTTTTCCAAATCAGTTAATTTTAATATGAACGGGAAATAAAAAACTTTATTTATAGGATTATTTTTAAATATATCTCTGTATTTTTTTACATTTTTGCCTATCATTAAAATATGATTTCTTTTATTGAGTAATTTAAAAACATATCCTATTGCTGTTTGAAATAATTGCCTTGAAAAAAACATAAAAACAATTAAATTAATCCATATGAAAACGAAAATAGATCTTGAGTAATTTCCTTTTACAAGGAATGAAAATACTATACAGCATAAAATAAATATTGAAACAACTTTAATCGTTCTTGCAAATTCATCCATCGGGGTGGCAGAGAAATGCTTGTAGTTTTTAGAAACATTAATGATTATTAGCCACAGAGGAATCATAAATTTCAAAGTAGATATATATTTATATGTAAACAGACTGTCTATAGGCTGATAAATAAATAAACTTTCAAAAATAAAAAATCTCAGATAAAACGCAAACAGACACGACAACAGCAACATCATCGTATCTGAAACCAACAACAAAAAAAATAAAGAAACTTTCTTCTTGGAAATTCTCATAACTTTTATATTATAGCAATAAATTACTTTTTAATTTTCAAATACACAAAGATATGCACAAAAGGCCGCACCATTTTATAGTACCAGATATTATTATAATGTTTATCATAGTAGAGAATAAAGGAATTGTAAAAATGATTTGATATGTTTTTCTTGGTGTTTTTATCGGCACTTGATAATCCTGACTTGTATTTATGGTGAATAATTTCTATTTCGGGGTAAAATATGATTTTATATCCTTTTTCTCTGAACCGTCTGCATAAATCCATATCTTCCGAGTACATGAAAAAACGTTCGTCAAAATAACCGATTTTTTTTAGAACTTCAGTTTTCATTATCATGCATGCGCCTGTTATGGCATCAACTTCATGTATGGTTAAAAAATCTTTATATAGCATATGGTATTTTGTAAAAAATTTAACTTTAGGAAACAATTTTTCAAAACCTGCAAAATAGAAAAAAACATCCATTAAACCGGGCTCTCCTCTGTGACATGCCATATCAAGTTTGCCGTCAGAAAGCAAAAGCTTAGGAGTTGTCATGCCCGCATTCTGATTTGATTCCAAATACTCAATTAGTACATCAATATTTTTTGATTTTTCAGTCAGTTCCATATCGGAATTCAATAACATTATATAATCAGCATTTGATTTTTTAAGTGCTAAATTGTTTCCTGCGGAAAAACCAAGATTTATATCGGATTTAATTAAATTAATTGAGGGGTGTTCTGTTTCTAAAAAATTGACGGTATCATCCGTACTTGCGTTGTCTACAACAGTGATAATGATATTATATTTTGAATAGGGTAAATAAAACTGGTTTAAAGAATTCAATGTTTTCTTTAACCATACCAGCGAATTATAACTGACAATTATTATTTCAAGCGTTTTCATTTTTATTTTGTTCCAAAAACAGTTTTTTTGAATAATAATACATAAAAATAAATATCCATAATCCGTCTGAATAATAAGACCCGTTTCTTAACAGCCTTAACATTATATATATTAAACAGGCATTGTTGATAATCATAAAATAATTTGTTTTATTTCTGAATGAAATATTGAATATATAATTTGAAAATAAAAATATAAAAAGAATAATGATGCCGAATAATCCGAATTCTGATACGATTCTGAAAAATATGTTGGCAACATCCTCGCTTGAAACATGAAAAAATTTCTTGTAATGAAATTTTTTGTAGACTTCATCGGCACGTTCGGGATATGTGTAAGAACCCAGTCCGGTGCCGAAAAGAGTGTTGTGTTTGAAATCGTCAAATGCTCTTTTTGCATGGAGTGCCAGATAATAAGAAGACATATTTACGTATTCTTTGTTTTCTTTGGCAGCATGATTTACAGAATGTGTCAGTTGTTTGTATGTGTAAAAAATTCTTTCGGATACGGCACTTTTACCTAAAGAGAATAAAAATATGCCTGTAATTATGAATAATAAAATTCTGTTAAACTTTATTTGCCGCAGGTTCCAGAATAATATTGCTGAAAAAGAAAGAAAAATTCCCGCATAACCTACAGCCGAATAAGTTAAAAATGTACATAAAATAATTACCATATTTTTCCACTGTTTAGCCGGTTTTTGTCCGGCTGTTAAAAATGATGACAATGCAATATGGAAAGCCGGCATTAGGGCATAAATCAAAAATGAGGGCTCGTTTGTCAGACTTGTTACCCGCATCATAATTCCGGAAAAACTCAGCTGGTTATACAGATGAAGATAATCATAGTAATATCCGTATTTAAAATTTACAAGATATGAAAATTCCTGAAATAAGCCGATAACGGCAAAAATAAAACATATTTTCATATAAAGGTTTACGATGTATTCAAAATGGGTTCTGTTGTTATAAACAAACATAAACGATATAAAGGCCGTGCATGAAATAATAACGGCTTGTTTTAAAAATAAAATGACGGTATTGTTGTCAATGAATATGTTGTATATTGAAATTGCCGTAATAATTGCTGATAAACCAAGCAAATAAAGGTGATTTTTAATTAAGGTCAAAAGATTAACGGATGTAATAAATTTTTTTATATGTAATAAAAAATAGAATAGATATATTATATACGTGAATCTTATATCTGCAAATTTGCAGTCTAAATAAAAAGTAAAATCCAAAAATGGTATTAAAAGAAATAAAAAGTCCGCAGATTTAAATATGTGCTGTTTGTTCATTTTTTAGTAACGTTTTAATAATCCGTCAATTAATCCCTTATATATGTTTTTAATTTTGATTAGTTTTTGTTTTTCAAAAAATAATATTTTTAAAGGTGCAAACAAAAGAGAACTTCTCAGTAACATAAGTGACGTATTAAACGGGGCATAGAAAAAATATGTTCTAATCATATATACCGCATTTTTTGAACTGTAATATCTTCTTTCCGGCGACAAATTTGCGATTTTAAAAAATAATTTATATACGGGGTTGCCGAGTTTATGAAGAAAATTAATGTTTGTTGCAATTATGCATTTATATCCTTTTTTTCTTAATTTAAAACAAAAGTCAACATCTACTTTGTCTATAAATAATTTTTCTTCAAAAAAATCTATTGAGTCAAAAATTTCAGTTTTCATTAAACCGCCGGATGTTATAATAAAGGGTTTATTTTTCCAAATAATATTTTCAACAGCCGGAAATGAATTTTTTTCTACATTTGTCTTAAATCCAGAATGGTCAATTTTCTCTTTATATTGGGGAGCAATTAACATTATTTTATTTTTATCCGGTAATCTTTCATATGCGGATAAAAGTAATTGGTATGTTCCTTCAATAAATTCACTGTCTTGGTCCAATGTCAAAAGCCATTTGTATTTATTAGCTATTGCGTATTTTGCACCCTGATTCAATGCTTTTGCAATTCCATAATTTTTGTCATTATAAATAATTTTAACTTCTTCAGGTAAACCTTGCAGGATTTTTTTTGATTTTTCGCAACTGCTGGCATTGTCTATAATAATAACTTCATCAACCTGATTTTTTATTGACTCATATAATCTGATGATTGATTCATCAGGTTCGTAACTTACTATAACAGCACATATAAGTTTGTCAGATGTCATATTACATCCCTTATTTTAATATTTTTCGTACTTCAGCTAAAACATGTTCCGGAGTAATATCGTACATGCATTTTATATTATTACAAATTTTGCCGGTAAGTGCTATTTTATCGTTGCATGGAGAACAATTTCTATACGAACATAAAGCAACAGCTTTATGACTCATGGGTCTTGACTGTTCAGGCAAGGTTGTTCCATGCAATGAAATGACCGGTATTTTTGCTGAACTTGCAATATGTACACATCCCGTATCAACAGATATCAGTAAATCAGTTAATTTAAAAAATTCATGTAGTTCCAACAAAGATATTTTGCCGCAAATATTTCTGATATCTGCATTTAATATGCCGGTTTTAAGATTATCGGCTTCTTTTATTTGTTTCTGTCCGTTTCCCACAATAAAAAATGTAGCATTTATTGTGCGGTCTAATGTTTTAATAACTTCCTTAAAATAATTTAAATCCCAATATCTCCATTTTACGGACCCGCTCAAACAAAAAACTATCTTATATTTTTTAGTTTTGCCGATAATATTTTTTATTTTATCAACCAGATACGATGTGTCGGGAAATATAGGCATTGACAGGTTAGATGTTTTAAATAACGCTCTGATAAGGATATGATATCGTGCTGAGATATGGACCCTGTCTGAATCGGCGGGCATTGATATTATTTTTGTGTAATATTTTGCACTTGGATTTTTAATATTATTTCCAAACCACGTAAGGTCAGGCCCGATAATGTTTTTTATTCTGTAAAAATATTTTATGACAAAAGTAAACCATGAAAGCTGATCCAGAAATAATATGTTTTCATACTTATAAAATTTTCTGTAATTGACAATACAGAAAAGAATTTTGTATGCGTATCTTATAAAAATATTTTTTGAAGAATAATATTTTTTATTGATTAAAATAAATTCATCTATTGCTAATTTTTTATCGGTTAATTGTAGATTTGAATCAAAAGTAATAAGTAAAACTTTTGTTTCATTACTGATATCTTTTATAAGAAATAGTGCAGATGTTGCACATAAAAAATCACCTATGCCGGCAGATGCAAAAATCATGATATTTTTAAAATTATTACTCATTTTTAATTAATATTTATTTAATATCCCGTCAATAAATCCTTTATAAGTATTTTTAATTTTTACAAGTTTATCTTTTTCAAACAGTAATATTTTGACAGATGCAAAAAATATGCCGCTGCGCAGAAGAGTCAGGGACATGTGAAAAGGAGAATAAAAGAAATATTTTTTAAATAAAAACACTGAGTTTCTTGCTATATAATACCTTCTCACCGGCGGATAATTAAAAGATTTAATGCCGGATTTTATTACCGGTTTTGATAATTGGTGAGAGAAATAAACATTGGATGCGATGAGACATGTGAACCCTTTTTGTGTCAGTTTAAAACAAAAATCAAAATCCACTTTGTCTATAAACAGTTTTTCTTCAAAAAATCCTGCTGATTTGAAAACTTCGGTTTTTATAAGGCTTCCGGAGGTTATGATAAAATTTTGTTTTTTCCATATTATATTTTTTATTCCTGAAATTAAAATATTATTTGCCGGTTTAAGATATATTTTTTCTTTGTACTGGGGAGCAATTAACATTGTTTTTTCTTTATTCGGAAGGATTTTATAAGATTGCAGAAGCAGATTGTAAGTGCCCTGTAAAAATTCGCTGTCATGATCAAGAGTTAAAAGCCATTTGTAATTGTTTTCAATAGCATACCTTGCTCCCTGATTCAATGCTTTTGCAATTCCGTAATTTTTGTCATTATAAATAATTTTAACTTCTCCAGGTAAATCTTGCAGGATTTTTTTTGATTTTTTACAACCGCTGGCATTGTCTATAACGAGAACTTCATCAACCTGGTTCTTAATTGATTCATATAATCGGATTAGTGCCTCATCCGGTTCATAACTGACAATAACCGCACATATTGATGTTTTACTTCTCATTTTATTGTTAAGTATCCTTATTTGTAGATTATTCTTAAAAGTTTTCCCAGATGAAAAAATTTACATATTTTTATAATTTTTACATAATTAATATTATATTTCAAACAAAAATATAATAAATATAATCTTGCTGATAAATGAAAATTATTTTCTTTATAAAATTTTACATCTTTATTATTAAAAAATTCATTTTTTAGATTATAAAAAATATCTGTTAATTGTTTATACGGTAATCCGGAACTTTCAAATGAATGAGCAATTCCGGTCATGGCAAATAAGAAAAACGGCTGTTCATAAAATTTATATGCATTTTTATTTATTAAAATTTTTTTAATTTCCCTTAATCCCTCAATATAAGCACTTGCATAATTTGATGTTGTTAAAGAATTATTTCTGTTTGCCCTATAATAATATATAGTTTCGTCTATAAACATAAAATTATCGGAAGAAAGTGCTATTTCCCACAAAAATAATGAATCCTCTAATTTATTTAATTTGAAATAAATATTGTTTTTTTTCAAGAAATCTTTGTTATATATTCGTATCCATATATAGTTATTGTTCAACAATAAGAAATATCGTTTTTTTTCTAAAGAATTAAAATTTGTGTTATATAAATCTTTTGAATTTTCAGCCTGTTGGATATATCCTGTTTTATTATCATAAATATAAAAATTCGCGGATATCATATCACAATTATATTTTTCAATATTGTTATATAGAACTTCAATATAATCCGGTGTAACCCAGTCATCCGAATCTATAAAAACTATATACTTGCCGGTTGCAATTTTTAATCCTTCATTTCTTGCACTGCCGGCACCGGCATTTTTTTTCAAATGTATGCTTATAATTCTATTGTCTGTTTTTTTATATGTTTCTATTATTTGGGAACTATTGTCGGTAGAATAATCATTTATAATAATAATTTCAATATTTTTGAATGTTTGAGATATTACACTGTCTAAACATTGTTTTAAGTAGGGCTCTGCATTATATACAGGAATGATTATTGAAATATCCATATTTTTTTACCTTTAATAACTTTATCCTGATTTTTAAAAGTTTAGGATTATTATACTGTCTAATACAGCACTTGCTGTTGTAAACAGAAATTTTTGGCAGATTCAGGATTGCTTCATGAGGTATTGTACCAAATAAAAGTTATTTATGCTTGCGTGATAGTTGATAACAAGCTTGATATTCTTTATCTGATTTTCATATTTAGTATAATGAACAAAATTAATTAAAGAGAGTTTTTATGGATATAAAAATATGTTTTGCTTCTGATGACAATTATGCTGTGCATATGGCTGTTACAATCACCTCAATTCTTAAAAATGCCGAAGCCGATGATAATTTGTTTTTTTATGTTTTAGATGGTGGCATATCGCATAAAAATAAAGATAAGATATCCGGGTTAAAAAAAATAAAAGATTTTTTCATTGAATATATTAACTGTCAGAAATACCGTTCGCAGAATTTTCCTCTGCTCCTTTCTCATTTTTCGCCTGCTATTTATTTAAGGATCAGAATAGCGGATTTGTTGCCGAATATTGATAAAATAATATACCTAGATAGCGATATTATTGTTTGTTCAAGTTTAAAAGAACTTTTTGAAGAAGATACCGAAGATTGTTTTGTTTCTGCTGTTGAAGATATAGGACTCTATTGGGCACATAAGACATTTGGGAGAAAAAAAGAAAAATTTTATGTTAATACCGGCGTGATGGTTCTTAATTTGCAATTATGGCGGGAATATTCAATAGGTGAACAGATGTATTCATTTGTCGGAAAAACAAAAGAAAAATTGAATTTTGGTGACCAAGATGTCATAAACAGTTTGCTAAAAAATAAAATAAAACCTTTAAATCTTGCATGGAATGTTCAGAGTTCGTTTTTTGAGTTTTATAATGTTCTTCATCATCCGCTGAAAAAAGAAATCAAAATAGCAAAAAAACATCCTAAAATAATTCACTATATCACAGAAAAAAAACCATGGAATTCATATGCTCCTAAGAGCAGTTTATATTTTTATTATCTCGCTTTTTCAGGATTTAAATCAGGACTGGTTTTAAAAGATAAAATAAAGATTTTCGGTCAGGCTATGATATATAAGTTAACAACTTCAGTATATTTTATAAGATTTATTATTTCTCCTTTTATAAGAGGATACAGAACTGACGATAAAAAAATAAAAATTAGAATATTACATTTTATGGAATTTACGCTTTGTAAAACAAAATAATGAATTTTTATATTTTGCCCGACCAGTCACAGGGTTTTGGATTTTTAGATGTTTCCCATTTAAAATAATTAAAATCGTTCGTGCAATACCTGCATGTTTCTTCAGGTTTTTTTAGATATTTAAGTATTTCTTTCGGAGTGTGGTTGAAAATGTTTATGCCTTTGCCTTCTGATATAACAGTGTTGAATTTCTTATTAAAATATCCGATATAAGCGGCTATTGCACACATATATATGTTATCATCTTTTAGAATTGAGCAGAATTTTCCTGTGCAATTTAAAAAAGTTTCGTGCTTCGGAGATGTTCCGGTAGGATTTAACACTCCGCAGAAAGAAAAAGTTTTGTTTGATAAAGTATATTTAACACTTAAAGAATCTAATTTTTTTGTTATTTTTTCAAGATAATTGAACAATGGAGGATATACCGTAATTTCAATAATTATATTGTTTTCTATGCATGTTTTAAAAAAATAGTCCGGCATAGTTTGGAGCAAAATCCCGTTGGTTATAACCATTATATCGGCAAAGGGGACGGTTTTTCTTGTTATTTTTAAAATCTCAGAAATTTCAGGATGAAGAAGAGGTTCTCCACCGAGAATTTTAATTTTTCGTATTTTACCAAAAATTTTGTTGAGGTGAGCAAGTCTTTTTTGTATAAGAAGACAGTCCGTAAATTTCTCATCAGCTATGTTGGAAAAATGGGTGCAACCTTTACAGTTTAAATTGCAGTGTTCAGTTACATGAAATTCAAGATGATCAAGGATATGTCCGCAAATGAGTTTTTCAAAAAAAGGTTTTACTTCTGCCAGTATCGGGATTTTATTTTTTAAAAGAGTTTTAAGTTTTTTCATGTTTTTGTCGAGTTATTATATCAAATAATTTTATATAATAGAAAAACAGATTTAAAAAGGACAAATCAAATGAATATTAATGTATGTTTTACGCCTTCGGACAACTATGCCGTACATATGGCTGTTACGATTACTTCAATTTTAAAAAATGCCGGCATTGATGATGAATTTTCTTTTTATGTTCTTGACAGCGGTATATCAGATTTCAATAAAAATAAAATTGCCGAACTGAAAAAAATTAAGGATTTTAACATTCAATATGTAAAACTCGACACATCCGTTTTGGATAAGCTCCCTATAGTCCTTTCTCATTTTACCACGGCTATATATTACAGATTTATGATGGCTGATTTACTGCCTGATATTGAAAAAGTTATTTATCTTGATTGTGATATTGTTGTATGTTCAAGCATTAAAAAACTTTTTGAAGAGGATATTTCAGGTTATTATATTGCGGCAATTGAAGACATAGGTTCATATTACAATCATCTTGTTTTAAAACCGGAGTTTGAAAAATTACAAATAAATTCAGGGGTGATGGTTGTTAATTTAGGATTGTGGCGTAAGGATGGATTAGGAGCTAAATTAATTAAATTTGCCATTGAAACAAAAGAAGAACTTCCTTTTGGTGATCAGGATGTTATTAACAAAAATCTTAAATGTAAAAGGCTTGATTTTAAATGGAATGTGCAGTCTTTTCCTGCATTTCATGTTTACAATAATATTGTTTTTCACCCTCTTAAAGATGAGATTATAGAAGCTGTGATAAATCCGTTAATAATTCATTATATTACAAAATGTAAGCCTTGGAACTGCGATGTTCCTTTCGGACATTTGTATATAAAATATAAACAGATGACTCCTTTCAGAGATAAGAGTTCAAAAGTAATTTTCAAACAGTTAAAATATTTTATTCTTAGATGCAGAGAGGCTTTCAAATTTGTGGTTTTTCCGGCATTTATAATATATCGTTCTAACGGATGGCTTAAAATTTCTTTATTCAATATTATAGAACTGAAGATTTTTCCGTCTAAAAAATCAATGAAATAGATTATAGAATTTTCTCAATATTCTGCCTAATATGGCATAGTTTATGCCATATTTCAAACAGGAATAAAAACAAAAAAGTCTTATTTTATATATACATTTATCATATGTTTTATAGAACGGTATTTTCATGTCTTCAAAAAATACATGTTTTAAAACTTCTGATATTTTTTTTAATTCTGCCAAATAGAGATTTGAAACTTCCAATTCTGCAGCGAACATCAGGGCAAGATACGGATAAAATGATTTACTGTATATTTCAAAAACATTATTTGATACGAGAAGTTTTTTTATCATTGCTGCAATCTCAATACAATCATAAATTCGGTCTGTTCTGTTATCCATTATTGAATTTTTCCTGTTAATTCTGTAATAATAAATTGCATTCTTTATAAGTATGATTTTTGAAGCTTTTAATATTACATTGTAGATAAAGAGATTGTCTTCCATTCTGTTAGTTTTAAAAGAGATGTTATTTGCCGTAAGAAAATCTCTTTTGTATATTTTATTCCAGACAGACCATATCATTCGAAGAGTTATAAGTTTTTGTTTTTTTGCAATAGAGTCCACTTCATTTTTATAGAAAAATTCTTTTTGTTTAAATGATTTTAATTTTTTTGTTGAGTTGTCGTAAGTATAGTGTGTGGCGATTACAAAATCGCAATTATTTTTTTCAATACTGTTGCAGAGTGTTTCAATATAGTTTTTTTCCACCCAGTCATCAGAATCTATAAAAACGATATATTTGCCGGTTGAGTGTTTTAATCCGGTATTTCTTGTATTGCCGAGTCCCGTGTTTTTTTCAAGGTTTATTGTTATTATTCTTTTGTCTTTTTCTTGATATTCTTGTATTATTTGATAACTGTTGTCAGTCGAACAATCATTAATAATAATAATTTCTATATTTTCAAATGTTTGTGAAATTATGCTGCCAAGACACTGCCTCAGATAAGGATCTACATTATAAACAGGGATAATAATTGATACTTTTGGGTTAATCATCTAATTTTATGTAATAAAAAATATGTTTTCTTCAATGTTTTTCCTGTAACGGCATAACTTATATTATATTTTAAACAAATTTCAAACAATAAAATTCTTGCTCTGTAAAAAATATTGTCTGCATATAATAGTTCCGGATTTTCACTGAAAAATTCATTTTTTATGTTTAAAAATATCTTTTTGAGGGTTTTTAAAGGGAGTTTTGATTCTTCCAGTTCGAATGCAAAACATTTTGCGGCATGTGACAGAAAAGCTTTTTTAAACTTTCTATAACGATTTTTTTCTATAAGTCTTTGTTTCAAGCATCTGAAACAGTTAAGAACTGAATAAATTCTTTCCGGGCAATTGTATGTTGCAGAACCTTCAATATTTTTTCTATAAAAATAAACAGTGTCCGGGATAAACATTATTGAACAGTCTGAGGTAAAAATATCATAAATGAAAACTATGTCTTCCATCGGACATTTTTGAAAATATATAGATTTTGATTTTAAAAAATCTTTTTTATATATTTTGCCCCAGCACGGACAGATATCAAGTACTGTCATGATTTTTTGTTTAATGTCCTCAGATATTATCGGGTATCCGTAAAATTTTTCGGGAAGTTTTTTTACATGTGTTTTTTTTGTTTTTTCATTGTAAAAAAAAGCCTCGGCTGTTACAACGTCGCAATCGTATTTTTCAATTGTGTCATATAAAACTTTTATATGGTTTTCAGCTATCCAGTCATCAGGATCTACAAAAATTATGTGGTTTCCGGAAGCTATTTTTAGCCCTGCATTTCTGGCTTCTGAAACCCCGGTGTTTTGCTGTGATATTATTTTAAATCTGGGATCTTTTTTAGAATAATCTTCCAAAATGCTTTGTGAAGAGTCAGTTGAGCCGTCGTTAATACATATGCATTCAAAGTCCGCAAATGTTTGATCTATTATGCTGTCTAGACATTGTTTCAAATAAAGTGCGACATTATATACAGGTATTATTATTGATATTTTGATTTGATTCACAGCGAGTATTTTAGCAAATAAAATTATAAGTGCATAGCAGAACAAATAAATAAGGTGAATTGATTTATTAAAATAATCAATTTTAGTATAATAAACCTATGTATCCGGAATTATTTAGTGTTGGTGGAATTACAATTTATACTTATGGTGTGTGTGTTGCCGTTGGTTTTTTTGTCGCCATGCAGTATGTAATCAAATATTCAATTAATACAGGCATCACAAAAAATCAGTTGTACGATTTTCTGTTTTATGTAATTATTTCCGGTATTATGGGGGCAAGGTTATTATATGTAATAATAAACTTGGATTATTTTTTATCTAAACCGCTGGAAGTTGTTCAATTATGGAAAGGCGGACTTGTTTATTATGGTGGTTTTATTGGTGCTGTTGTGGTTGCATTCACATATTTAAGGTCTAAAAAAATATCAATGCCCAAGATAGTAGATGTATTTGCACCGGCACTTGCACTTGGACATTTTTTCGGAAGAATAGGATGTTTTTTCTCAGGTTGCTGTTATGGCAAAGAATGTGATTCATTTTTTGCAATACATAACAAATATCCGACACAAATATTTGAAGCATTTTGTAATTTAATAATATTTTTTGTGCTTCATCAGGTTAATAAAAAAGAGCATAAGCCGGGATTAACTTTTCTTTTGTATCTTATTATATATCCTATAATAAGATTTATAATTGAGTTTTTTAGAGGTGATGACAGAGGTAGATTTATTCTTGGATTGTCAGTAGGACAAGCAATATCAATAGGAATAATGATAATATCAATATTGATATTAATTTTTATGTATAAAGAGAAATATGAAAAAAAATAAATTGATTTATGATGTTGATCTGCCGGAAAGAGTTGATTATTTTCTTAATGAAAAAATTTTGGATTATTCAAGAACATACTTTCAAAAACTTATAAAAAATGGGCATGTGCTTGTAAATGATAAGCAGGTTTTGCCAAGTCATAAGTTAAAAAAAGGAGATGAAATTGTTTATTCATTTGAAGAGCAGGAAACTTCAATTTCTCTCAAACCTGAAAAAATTCCTTTGAAAGTTATATACGAAGATGACGATATTATATTGATCAACAAACAGTCGGATATTGTTGTTCATCAGTCATTTGGACACGAATCAGGAACTTTATTGAATGCATTATTGTGGCATTTTAAGGGTAAAACAAAACCTTTTATGGTCCACAGATTAGATAAAGACACAACAGGAGCAATAATTTTTGCAAAAAACGAGAAAGCAAAAGTATCGTTGTCAAGGCAATTTCAAAAAAGAGCTGTAAATAAAACGTATATAACAGCTGTTAGTGGCATTATTAATGAGGATCAAGGGAGAATAGAAGCACCACTTGGCAGATCCAGAACAGACAGAAAAATAATAGAAGTCGGTCCGTTTGCGAAAAGAATGGCAATTACTGAATTTAAAGTGTTGTCAAGAACAAAACAATTTACTCTTTTAGAAGTAAGAATTATAACAGGCAGAACTCATCAAATCAGAAGTCATATGAAATATATAGGTCATCCCGTTTTAGGTGATGTTGCATACGGGGGTTGCACAAGTTTAAATAATGTTGAATTTAAAAGACAGATGCTTCACTCATATAAAATAAGATTTTCTCATCCCGGAAAAGGCAAAATGGTTGAATTTATTGCAGATATCCCCAAAGATATGGCAGGCTTATTTAAAAATATCAAAATATAAAATTATAAAAAACAAAATAAAAAGTGCTAGGGGGCGGAATTGAACCGCCGACACAAGGTTTTTCAGACCTTTGCTCTACCGACTGAGCTACCCCAGCACTTCACTTCAATATTTATTGATTATTTCTCTTTGGAACCGAAATATTCAGTTTTTTTCTTTTCAATAACATTGGCTACTTTTGTTTTGCCTTCTTCTACAAAACTCTTGCCATCTTCAATAATGTCTTTTACTTTTGTTTTACCTTCTTCCACAAAACTCTTGCCATCTTCAATAATGTCTTTGCTTTTTTCTTTCAGGTCAAGTCCCAGTTTTTTTAAATCTTCTCTGGTTTCTTTGCCGGATTTAGGAGCAAACAAAATGCCTACTGCAGCACCAATAATTACACCGGTCAAAAGTGCAAAAAAAGAATCTTTATTATCACTCATGATTTGACTCCTTACATTTTTTATTTTTAAAAAACACAGATACAATTTTCGGTATAAAAGATGCTATAATTTTAACACCTGCATTAGCCACAACATTGTTAAAGTTAGAAACATAACCTAAAATATTTCTGACCGACTTCATGTCAGAATCAAGCTGTGTAATAGCATCATCTAACTTTCGGACCGTTTTGCCTAGTTGTACCAGAGTGACTACAAAATAGACTGTAGCAACAACTATTGCAACTGTCACAACGATAATACATATAAAAATTACTGTATTCATATCCACATATTATACAACATAAGATTATTTTTTGCAAACTATAGATGTAAGAAGTTATAAATCCTTCTTAATTTTCCTGAACATATATACCAAAAAATATGATACAGAAAAACCAATTATTGCTCCCGAGAAAACATCCGACGGGAAATGACAGCCTGCATA
Organism: Endomicrobiaceae bacterium; assembly: GCA_028711215.1. Lineage (GTDB taxonomy): Bacteria > Elusimicrobiota > Endomicrobiia > Endomicrobiales > Endomicrobiaceae > Proruminimicrobium. The sequence continues at coordinate 73,554 of JAQTSO010000001.1, forward strand.
TATTCTTTCAAAAGCGGTTGCAAAAGCGAAAATGACGTATATATACCAGTATTTGCGTACAATCAGTATCATGGCAGTACCCAATGTAAAAGCAAATTGGGTGTGTCCTGACGGGAATGATCTGGCATAAAGTTTTTCCCAAAAAATATTTATATTGCCGTTGCCAAGGAATTCAAGAGGTCTTGCTCTTTCAAAAATATCCTTTAAAAAAGAATTAATAATAGTTGAGGTTATAATAATACACAACATTAATGCCAAAAGTATCCAAAAATTCTTTTTTTCATATTTGAACATAATTAATATAGATAAAATAGACATAAAAATCAGAGGAACATTAATCCCTTTAGCATCAAAATAAGAAATTTTTGAAATTATAGAGTCAAAAAATCTGTTCTTCATTTTAGAATTTACAAAGTTAAATATACTATGATCTATATCCAGTAACCCCTGATATATTGTTCGTTTATTGCCAACAATACTTGTATTGAATTCTACCGTTAGATTATTAGGATTAAAATTTTTACAAACAGTTAACCAGAATTTTTTTACAGTTTTATTATTTCTGTAAATTCCGATTTCAATCGGTTTTTCAAAAGTTTCAAAAGGATATGTATATTCATAATTAAAAAAATCAAAGATATTGCTTGTTACAAAAATAGCATCTCTGTTTTTTAAATTAGAGATATCAGTTTGCCATAAATCATAAGCATCAATTTTTCCGCTGAAACAATAAACACGTATATCAGGTATAGAAAAGTATATTTGGCTTGCCAAAAAACTTTTATGAGTAAATACAAATGGTTTTTTTTCAGCCGGATAAGAATCGTAAATTTCATGTATTGAATCTGCAAGGTCTGACCATCCGTATAAATCATTTGTAGGATCAACGATTTCTGCTGTAGGTATTCCAAAGTTAGTTATATTTCTTAAACAGCAACTGCGAATATCCGGAATATAAAAATAAGGTTTAGTTCCCCAATAACTTACATGAGCAAAATTTACAGACCTTGTTTCAACGGGGCACATGTCGTACATTTCGTGTGCTATGCTTGCAAATCCCGGAAATCCGTATAAATCATTTGTAGGATTAATAAACTTTGTTATTGGGATGCATATTTCAATTTTAAAAGGCTCTTTTTCCGGTACGAATTTTTCAATTGGAACAATTTTGTACATTGCCTGCAGAGGAACAAGTATATTCATTGCCATTGCTAAAGAACAGGCAACTATTATGTAATTTCTGACCCATTTTCTTTCCCAAAATTTTAATATTAAGTGTGCTACATAGATTGTTGCAACCAAATATCCCATAGCAGGCCAATGCGGGAGTATTTCATTAAAAGTAGCTATTGATGTGAAAAATAATAAAACCGGCAGTGAAAATGAAGCTACAAATAAAGCATACTTGTCTTTTTTTACAAAACCTTCTTTTGCACAAACATATAATGCGTAAAAGTAAAATCCAAATAATAAAGGGGAAACAAAGCCGGCTTGTGCACCGATTGACCTAAAAAACAATGTTGGTGAGATTTGAGGTAATGTTTTTCCGAACCCGTGTTGTAATTGAAATCCGAAACTTGCCCAGTTGTTTTGGATATTCCACAAAATTACGGGGATAAAACATGCAAATGAGATCAGAATAGAGATATAAAGCTCTTTTCTTGCAAACCAGAATCTGTGATTTTTTGAAAACAATAAGAATATAATGATTGAAGGAAATAACATTACTGCAGTATATTTTGAAAGCAGAGCAAATCCTACCGAAAACCCTAAAAAATACCAATATCTTTTTTGAGAAGTTTCTATTAATCTTATAAATAAATAAAAAGTAAGTATCCAAAACAGTGAAAGCGGGGAATCCGGTATGGTAATTACTGCTCCCAAAAATGAAAAAACAGGAAGAATATTTAATAATATTACTGCAACAAAAGCAGTTTTTTCACTAAATAATTTTCTGGCCGAAATAAAAAATATCCAGGAAGTTAAAATGAATATAATTACGGAAGAAAATCTGACGCCAAAAGTATTTACACCGAATATTTCAGTAAATAATTTCACAATATAACCTATCATAGGGGGATGATCATAATATGAAAGGTCTAAAAATTTAGAATATACCCAATAATGAGCCTCATCAACAGTTATTCCGACTTTACCTATAATTAAAAATCTGACTAAACTGGTTAATGATGTCAATAACCAAAACAATTTATGATAATAAGTCATAAAATCCCTTGTAACAATTTTACATAAAGTATCAAATTTATTGATATTGTTCAAACAAAAAATAAAAAAGCAAAAAAGTGTCTTTTGAGTTTTCACAAATTTTTCACAAATTTTTATAAAAAACCATTGAAATAATAATGAGTTTATACTAAAATAACAATAACAAAAAGAGGCATCTTATGCTAGTCAAGAAAATTTGGGTAATGACTATTGTTTTTTTCATGCTGATATCTAATGTATCTGTATCATTGATATCGGCTTTTTCCTTTGCGTTTGAAAATACAAATATGCAATTGGAAGGAATAAATATAAGTTCTCAATACAAATTCGTTAAGAATGCCCCAAAAGATTTTATAAATTTGTGTGTAAATATCAGCAAAGATACAAGTTTGTTTAATATAATATCAGCAAAGTTTGCAAATATTGTTGACGATAAAAAGTTTAAAGACCTTTCAGATGGCTCCATATTAATGGTCTCAGGATTTAAATTCAAATCCGTTAAGATAATTGAAAGAGTTTTTCTAAACAGCAATAGCGGTATTTCGCAAGGGACAAATATATTTTATTTGTTTATGGTGATTTTAATTTTTTACCTGATAGGATATATAGGACTACTCAGGGTGTTTAATGATTCATTTTGTATTAATAAAAATATTTGGACAGTAAAGCTCTGCCTTTAGTGTTTTTAAGGCAGAGTTTTATTTTGGGGTTAGAATGAAAAGCAGAGTTGTTAAAATTCCATTTTTAAAAATTTGTTCGGTTGTTACTGCCATTTGTTTTTTGGTATCAACAATTGGAAATAATTTATATGCCTCTGTAATAACTGCGGATGTTTCTCAATGTAATAATATATTTGAAAGCATGAGTGTTATCAAACAGGAATATGGAAAGGTAACTGCTATACAAGACAGTTCAAGTGATGTTACTGTAGTAAATATACAGGACTTACATTGTCATGAACAAACACAGAGAAATATAAGCGAAATTATAAAAACATTGGATAAAAATTATTCTCTAAAATCTATTTTTATAGAAGGCGGATACGGACAAATAGATGTATCATGGGTAAATAAAGTAAAAGATGAAAAAATAAAAAATTTAATAACTGAAAAAATGCTTCAGGATGGTTATTTAACCGGTGCGGAATATTATGTAATTCAAAATTCCAAACACAATCTCTTGAAGGGAATAGAAGAACGGGATATCCATCAGTCAAATTTAGACAGACTCTCAAAAATAATGAGGAAACAGCCGGAATATAATTCTGTTATGTCAAGAGTAAACAAAGAAATCGAAGTGTTGAGCAATATTTATTTAAATGAAAAAAACAAAAGATTTTCCAGAAAAATCAATGAGTACAGAAACGGAAAAACAGACACATTAAAGTTTTACAGACTATTAGAAAAATATGTAAAAAAAATACAGTCATCTCCGGATAAATACAATAATATCGTTTCAATAAATTTAGAAGATTATCCTAATATTTCTAAATATCTTGATATTTCCGGCCAATCAAGAGATGCAAATCCGAGACAAGTCAGTATAGAAATGCAAACGCTGGTAAATGTTATTAAAAATAAAATACCTTACGTTTCATATAGAAAGCTTTTAGATGTAACAAATAATTTTAACGATACAGAAAAATTGGTGGAGTTTCTGGCAAAATTTTGCGACCAGTATAATATAGACTTGTCAAAAGATTTCAAAGAATTAAATAAATTTTTTACTGCAAACAGATTAAATCAGAGATTAAATCCGATTGAACTGGTAAACGAAGAAAGAAAATTAATAGAACAAATCAGAATGGCATTGTCATATGATAATACCGAATATGAAATTTCCTATATAAATGACTTTGCAAAATATTTTGATGATTATCTGACTTATTCACTAACATCATCTGACTGGAAATATGTTAAACAGGATTTTGAAAAATTTAGATTATTTTACACAAAATATGCAGTTGTTGACAGGATTAATGAAATATCTTCAGACATAGATTTTATAAATAAATATTATGATACTAACGATATCAGAAATGATATTTTTATTTCCAATGTGTTAAATAATGAAAATCCTCAACAGAATTTGAATCCTTTAAGGACATCAGAGGAAATATTAAAACAATCAAAGGAAGTTGTAGTTGTAATTACAGGCGGTTATCACAGTGAAGATTTAAAATCAATGTTTGCCGACAGAAAAGTTAATGATATTGTTATAACTCCAAATGTAGTCGGTGATATAAAGAATGCCAATAAAAGATACGACAGTATTATAAGAAAACAAACATCAATACAATCAAATGCATTGGCATTCAGGATTGCCTCATGTCTGTCAGATGAAAATCAAAAAAATTTAATGGTTAAAGTTGCAGTTGAGATTTTAGGCAAAGATAATATCGTACAAATACAACAGTTATTAGGCAAAGATATTGATATTTCCAAAATTGAAGATATTGAAATTGATGAACAAAAGAAATCAGATGTTCAAAATTTAATACAAACAACAGTTAATTCTTTAGTTGATGCCTTGCCACAAAAAGCAGGGCAGAATATATTCAATCCAGATATTGACAATATTTTAACAGAAATGAGTCTTAAACTTTACGATATGGGATTTTATTTTGAAAATGGGGCTGTGTATGAAATAGATTCATCCGAATACAAAGATAAGGATTTGTTCGGTATTCCGGTAGAAGTATATTCAAGAATGTTTGCAAGTCTGCAAAAAGCAATGCTTAAGACAGAACAAATAAGGGATGGCATATCATCCAAACTCCCAACAGATAAAAATATAAAAATTCAATGGAGCAGTTTTCCTGACAAAGCATTTGTTTTAATTCAGGAAATTTTATTTAGGGCATTTCCGGCATTAATTTTTATTTTTAATCCGGTTATAGGTATTCCTCTTTTTGTTATATCGCAAATGGTTTCTTTAAGCTTGGAAATTTTTATACAGTGGAAAGCATATCAAAAATTAGACGTTAAAAATCCTGATTTTTTTAAAAAATACGTAAATAAACTGCCTTTGATAACAATTTTATTAACCGCTCCTTATGCCGTCGCACTTGCAACCAATATTTTATATCTGCCTATAGCACTTGTTTTAACAATCGTTATACATTATCTTTTTGTGAAAAAGTTTTCAGTAAATAAAACATTTAATAATAAAAGTGTTTCCCCGTTCTTGTTAGCCCCGTCTATGGGTATTTTCTGGAGGGCTACAGGAACTATAGAACGTTATAGAACTGCATTAAAGAATAGAAACGATAAGAAAGCCGGTTCTGAAAAATATAAATTAAAAAAAGACGTCAGCTACGAAACCATATTGAGAGATCAGAACAACAGCACTGCTCTTGAAACTATAATCAAAAATGAACAACTGGATGTTAAATACAGGCTGTTTGCTTTAATGTATCTAAAGACAAACAATCTTGATATTTATAAGGGAATTACAGAAAACGTCATTGATAAGGAAATTACAGAAAAGATTAAGAAAGATTTTAAAAATTCTCTGCAAAAAAATAAAATTAAAAATAATTTTGATTTGCAGGCTAATCTTACCGGAATATTTCTTATTTTAGATGATATTTTGCACGAACAGCTTCATGGTAATTCATACAGGATTTATGAAGAAATACAAGATGCCGTAATTGTAAGATACGGCATGGCGAGTGCGGTTGCCAATGATGATTTTATTTTCGGAGCGGTAGATTATGAAACATTGGCTCACGAACTTGGACATAGAATTCTTAAATATTCTTCAATGGAAGGTGATTTAACTTTAGGAGAATTATTTGCGGAAACAGTTTCAAATCTTATAGCGCGGGAGTTTAACATCATTCCTTCCAAAAATAGTGCGCAACTGTACGGATTATTTGATCCTAATGTTAATTACATCCGCGTTTTTCAGGAAGAGCATGAAGCAGCAGACGGGTTTTTAAATTTAATAAAGCAATCAACAGAAAAAAATCCAAATTGGTTAGTGCTTATAGATACTATCATAAATTATGGCTATTATAGAGAAGGGGTTAAACGTCCGTCCGCACAGGGAGCGATTTTAAAGGATATATTGGTTGGATACGAAGAAAGATTAAAACAAACAGATGAATCCGATATAGTTGATTTTGCAAAGAAAAAAACGGCTAAAACCGGCATAGTAATGGATATTCTTAAAGATATCAAAGAAAAAAATCCTTATCAATACGATAATATTTTGAAAAAAATCAGGTCAAAGGCAAAGATTCAAAAATCTTATCAGCAAGAAAATATTGATAAGACTAAATTTTGGCAAAGCAAATCAAAAGTTGAAGAACTGTTCAATATTATTGAGGCAATATTTTCTTCAGAAAAACTTTATGATTTTGAAATTATAGCGGCAATATTCAGCAGTCCTGATAATATAGATTCTGTTTTAAATGATATGTTTGACGTAATTTTTAAAGATACAGATTATTCTATGTATGATTTTGAAAATTTATACAAAATAAAATCGCTGATGGCACATGACAGAACGTATACGTCCAAAGAAGAGTTAGAACAATATCTTAAACCTATTATAGATTTGATTACGTCTTCAAGGCGGACAGAACCAACGAAAGATGATTTTATTAATTTGAAAAAAAACAAAAGATATACGTTGAAAAAGAATTTCCGTTTAATGATAGTTGAAAATTTTAATAAACTCGGTCTGCCTGAATTAGTAGATACGCTTTTTCCGCAGAAAACGTATGATACAAATAAAACTGGTTCTAAATTATCAATATTTGATGCATTGAAAAGCAAAAATTCAATATTTGCTTTTTTGGCAAAAACAGCGCCGGTTTGGGAGGAGATAGTATTCAGGGCGATCCCTTCGCTCATTACAATATTTAATCCGTTTGTTGGGATACCGTTATTTGCAGTATCACAGATAGCATTTTTATTTTCGCATACAATAGTTAAATGGTTGACTTACAGGGATTCGGCAGGCAACAGATTAAATTTTGCAAGTATTTTGAAAAATGATTTGAAAAATCTTTCGCTTCCCGCACTTACAGTATCAATCCCTTATATAATTTCAATGATTGTCGGTTCGGTGTTACCGATTGCAGTAATAACGTCTATAGCCATACATTATTTGCACAATAAAATAAATCCTCAAAATCCTATGGAATTATTTTCTTCGGATAATATGACTCCTGACAATATAGAGCAGATTATGCAGCGTTATGCAAAGATGCTCGGGTCTGACAGATATGTCAAAGAAAAAATAAAAATAATTGATAAAAATTTAGTTTACCGTTTGGTTCAAACATCGTCGGATTCGCATCAAACGCTGGTAAATATAATAACTAAAATGCAGTATGTGGATCCAATGCTCATAAACCATATGGAATCTTATGAATATGTTTCTGATATTTTTGAAGCAAGCGATGCTTTGTTGCAATATATAGGAGGCATGGGTTTTGATTCCTATAATTTCAATCTTTTCTTTAAGTTAAGAAAAAGTGCAGGAATCAAGAATGAAGAATTTTCAAATATTTGGTTAGCAAATATTATACGTGATGATATCAAAATGCAGTATTTAGACAGTGTTACGTTAATGGGATTGGAAACAATTTTAAAAATATTCGGCCCCGAAAGAAATCTTGATACAATCCAATATTTGTTTAACAAACTGTGTTATGCAGACAGTTTTGATTTTAATAAATTTTTTAAGTTAGTAAAAGAAAATGATTTAACAAAAAATCAGAATAAACTCAAATTATTACAAACAAGTTTTGATAACGGCTTTGAGGACAACGCTGATGAAATACTCGGTTTTTCCGATGTTGAAACAGCGGCTGTAATTGAAGTGTTGGATGACAATGATAATAAAACAGCATTGCTGAATTTCAGATTATTTTCCGAATTAAAAGAAATGCTGGGCGTGCAACCGGATGATAAGAATAATATACGTTTCTTGGCAAAATACTGTTTCAATAAAGGAAATATTGTTGAAACCGGAAAACTTACGAATAAGTTGGACGAAAATATTTTTGTGCAAAATTTAAAAATAATATTAAAAAATGAAAATAAGGAATATATTTTGACATCTCTTCTGGCAGACTTGACTGTTGCCAATATCTATTTAAGTGACAGTCAGGCGGAACAGATTATGCGGTTGTTGGAAGAAATGACTAAGATGGATATTAAAAATCTTGCCGTAAGCAATGAAAATCTGGCACTTAAAGTATTTCTAAGTCCCGCTTTTGTCACTGTTTTTAACAGTCAGGTTTCTAAAGAAAATTTCAAGAATATTGACAATATGATTCAAAGGTACAGAAGGGCAATAGCCGTCGGCATATTTATGAACCAACTTTTGAACGGCAGAGAGGAACTTTTAACCCCGGAAAATTTTGATAAAATTGTAAAGATATCAACGGATGCATATTTTTCAATACTTGAACAATGGTTTAATAAAAAACTTGCAGACAAAGATTCTGTTGTAACTGCAATATTTCATGATGAAAGCGCCGATATAGTTTTTAAAGATATACAGGGAGACAGATTTAATCCTGAAATTTTAAAGAAATTTTTAAATAAAATCGGAATTGATACAGATACTAATGAAAATGTAAAAATTTTGCAGAGATCAAAAGATCCCGGCGTAAAGTTTAAAATACTTGACAGCATAATAAATTCTCCAAAAAACGGTAAAAAGAGCTTGTTCTGGTTTGACGGACACGGGTCAAAAAACGGTTTTTCAATAACCGCAAGCGAACATATATATTTTGAAGAAATTGCCGATGCGTTGCGTGTTGCGTATACAAACGGTGTAGATTTAAAAAACCTTACACTCGTGTTTAATTCATGCCATTCAGGTGATTTCAAAGATAAAATTCTTACTATGCTTGAAGAAAGAAGCGTTAAAGATTCTCCGGTAATAATTACCATAGCCGGTCATGAAACCGAATTGGGGTATACCGACATTGTAGAACATGATGGCGATAAACTGTTGGTGTCAAACCTTGAATTCAGTATTTTTAATTTATTTGAAAGTTCTTCAAACGCAGATTCAGAAAATAATAATTTATTGTTAGGCGATTTTATATTGGCACAAAGCGATGTTAATTATTCAAATCCTACAATATCAATACCTCTTACGGAGGATGTAAGAAAAATTATTGAAAAGACTCTGTCTCAAATAGACAACGTCAACAAACAAGAGACGGATAAGTCCGAAGAATCATCGCTTTTGGTAAGAACCGGAATAGGAATGTCTATAGAAGCTTCTGAATCAGTACAGGCAACAATAAAAATGCCTTCAGCTTCTTTGGAATTATCAATATTTGGTGCTTTAAAGAATAAATCAAAAGTATTTTCATTTTTGGCAAAGACGGCACCTGTCTGGGAAGAGATATTATTCAGAACCATTCCTTCGGCGGTTACAATATTTAATCCGGTTGTGGGTATATCATTATTTGTTGTGTCACAGATAGTATTTTTATTTTCCCATACAATAGTAAAATGGCTGGTTTACAAAGATACGGCAGGCAATAGATTGAATTTTGCAAGTATTTTGAAAGATGATTTTAAAAATCTGTCACTTCCTACTCTTGCAGTATCAATCCCATATGTTTTAACAATGATAATCAATCCTGTATTTTGGCCGATGGCAGCCGTATCCTCTATAATAATACATTCCCTGTTCAATGATAAATTATCCATATTAGGTTATTTTAAAAATATAAAATTAAAAGACAATTTTGATCTTAAGCTTCCGATACAAGCATTAAATATAAAAGCAGGAGCCGAAATATTTGTAACGTATCTTGCAAACGACAAACTTATTATTTCAAGAAATAAAGCCGAACTTGATAAATTTTGCGAAGAATATACCGCAAACAAACCGGCACATATTACAAGCAGAATATATGCTAATACGGTAAAAATTATCGTCAAAAATAATGGAACCGTAAACGTAAAACAATTATATAAAAATAAATTAGAAAGATATCCTCTTACACAGGAACAAAAAAATAATATTACGCTTTTTTACAGTCAGGTTCCGATAAAATCGGAAGAAAAAACCGAAACAATTTCTGATAAGCCGGTAAAAGACAACAGTGAAGAAAATATTAAAGATGCATTGATAGATAAAATAGGACCGGTCAATGTAATTGATTTTGATTTTTCTCAATTTATAACCGGTGAAAAACAAAATGCCGATATTAAAGAAATCCGTGAATATGTGAAATCAATAATTATCGGAAAAGATCTAAGAAATAATTTTATTTCCGTAACATTTTCTAATTTGACCGATAACGTCGGACTTGATGAAAATAAAATTAAAATTGCCGGCACAATAATATCTGTTTTATCAGATGAATTTAATGAAATTTTTGCAGATAGCCCGGCAGGTGCTCCGGGAGTTACATATTTTGAAGATATGATAGAAAATGCTTTTGTACACGGCAATAACTTATCATTAAATAAAAAAATATTTATTTATTTCGGCAATGATAGAGATGTGCTTGTTATTAATTCAAATACTCCTCAGAATAAAACAGTTGAAGCCTTGGCACTTGCATCAAAATTGTATTTATACGGATTCGGCTCCGGTATAAAATCCGCAGAAATAGTGAATAATGCCAGGTATGCTATTACTGATTTGATTATGCCCGATAAAACAACAAAAGAGTTATACATAGCGTATATATCGTTTAAAAAATATCAGAAATTAAAAGCAACATTGCTGGACAGGATATTAAAAAAGATTAATTTGTCCGCCATATGGCACACAATTGCGACAAGAAATATTGAACGCCAGTATTCTTATACAGTACTTCCGGTTTTAAAAGAAGGAGAATCTGTTATTGCGACAAATTTTGTAAAGGAAGGTGCGGAATACAGCGATGACTGGATAGAATGCAAGATAAGCAAAAAAGACGGTAAATATATAATAAGTAACATCAATAAAAGAGAAAATAAATTAAAGTGGGGAATTCCGTTAGAATGGCAGATTCATCTTGATGACAAACTTGAAATAACGGAAGAAAACGGTAAATTTTACGTATGTTCAAACTATAGCGATATACGTATTTTGGAACCTCAAAATGAACAAGGTCTTGAAACTGACACTACTGATTATTCAACTCCGCAACAGCCACCTGAATCATTAACTCCTCGTGATATTTCAACACAACAAGACATTACTCGGAATAACCGTGAATTTGAAAGTCTTTTTAGACTTGTTCACAGAGACAGTATTGCAAAGCCTGTTATAGGAGATTCAGAGAATTATGGTTACAGATTAAGACTCCAAAAGGCAGGTTTTGAATTGGCAGAAAAGCTGGATTTAAATGAGATGGAAGAATTGTATAAAGACGACGAAGATAAATTAAGTTTAATAGGATATTTGAAAATATTAAAGTTAAAAAGAACAGGCGATAATCAAGGTCTAAAATCAATAGTTTATAACGGTCGTTTAAACATTAAATACAGATTAATGGCATATATGTATTTGAGAGGTAACGGGGTTAACGATTTTAATGATGGAATACTTGGAATAATGAAAGCAAATTTTCTGATAGAATTACAGCTTAACAGTTTTAAGATAGATAATAATTTTGATTTAAGCATGCTTGGAGCCGGCATTTTGCTTATTTTAAGCCAATATTTGAGAGACAGTAAATATCTTGATGAACAACAGGAAAGAAATCTTTACGACAATATATCGTATTCTACATTTGTTGAAAAAAACGAGTTTGAAAATACGTCGGCAAATTCAGGAATGTTTTTTACATCCCCCGACCCGCTGACTATGGCCCATGAAATAGGACATCGTGTATTATTGTTTTATACCGATTCAAGTAAAGGGGTTTCATATTCTACGATACATGAGATATTTGCAAATGTCATATCAGCTGTTTTTGCTGAAAAAGCAGGAATTGGCAGTAAATACTACGAAGATGCATTATATGAATTATTTAATGAAAAAATGCAATACGATTATGTGCTGCAAGAAGAACACAGAGCATCAAGAGGATTGTTGTATGCTATTACGGAAATTGCAAAACAAATGGGCAAAACTGCAAAATTTGAAATTTTGGCAGATGCAGTTATCAATTTAGTAAAATCACAAAAAGTTTTGCCAAAGAGACAGTCTGATACAATTAAAGATATTGTATATGAATATATGAATATGTTGAGGTTCAAAGATAATTATACCCAGGATGAAATTGCGAAATTTGAAGGATTATTAAAAGAGGAATCTTGGAAGAGTAAAGTCCTTGAACTGTTTATGAATTTGAGAAGTTCAAGCGGGACAAGATGGGATTATTACGGGAAAATATACAAAAGAATTATGGATGGAATGAGAGCGTTTGTGGTACAACCGGAATCTTACAGATACGGCATGTTGCAAATTGACTACCGTGATGATTTAGTCGTTATAAATAATATTATTATGTCTCAACCCGATAAAATCAATATTGTTTTACAGATAGTAAAGGATGAATTGAGCCAGGATGATTATTTGTTAAGAACTCAAATTGCAAAATTAATATTTGCCGATCTTATAATATCACTGCCTCAGATGAAACAATTAACAAAATATCAATTGGACAGATTGATTCAGGAGATCATAGATAAATTTTTCTCTGATAAAATGGATTATAAAGCATCTGAGATTGATTATAATAAAATCAGGATATATGCATTAGGGGAATATTCATTTTTTAAAACAGTTTTGCCGCGTAATTTTGGAGAACGCAACACAACTAAAAAAGATTTATTCGGAAAGAATTTCTATGAGCAAAAAACATCATATGACGAGAGTTACAAATATGCCGAATCACTTCCTTCATTTGTGCCGTCAATAGATACATTCTTTATGCTTGCCGGCATTTCCGGGCTTTACAGAAAACTTTTTGATTTTATAGTTAAAAAAATTGCAGGATTAAAACAAAGACCTAAATTCAGCCAAAGTGTTGAAAATTACTTAAGTATAGTCAAAAATAATGTGGAAAATAAATTTCTTTTAAAGATCATTTATAATGACAGAGCATCCGTTAAATACAGGTTGTTTGCATTAATGAATTTGAGAAACAGGGGATATGACATTAGTGATAAGTCGGTTGTAAATGACATTAAGAGAGAATTTGCCAAAGCAATAAATGCAAACAGTATGCCTGTAAACAACAATTTTGATTTGAGATCGGTTCTTGCAGGTGTATATCTTTTGTTGGAAAATTTTTCAAGAGAATATGTAGATTCAAAACAAGAAATTGAAATTTATAAATCAATATCAAAAGCAGTCGTACTTAGAAGAGGAAAAGAGTCCATAGGTGCCAGAGCAAATATGACTTTTGTATCGCTAAATCCTTTGACTATGGCACATGAACTCGGACACAAAATACTTGCTTATACTTCCGAAAGTTCGCTTAAAGATATAACAATTCATGAATTATTTGCAGAGATAACGGCAAATTTATTTGCAAGAATCACAGGGGTGAAGGAAAAAGAATATAAGGATGTTTTGTACGGATTATTTGATAATTCCGTAAATTATGACGATGTCTTTCAGGATGAACATAAAGCGTCAACGGGTTTTATAGAACTTTTAAGAATGGTAAGCTCACAAGCGGGTAAAAATCTCAAATGGGATATTTTGGCCAATGCGGTTATTTCATATACAAAGAATTCATCCGATCACATTGCAGAAAATAATCAAGGAAAAAATTTAAAAAATATATTTATCGAATATCTTACCCAGCTTGATAAAAATAGGCAGTATACAAGAAGTGATTTGAATTATATGTTTAGTGTTGCACAGAGAGCGACAAAGGGTGAAACAGTTGTAATGGAAATACTTGAAGACATCAAAAAAACAAATGCTGAACAGTATGAAAATATTTTAAAACGTCTTCAGAGTAAAATAAAATTGCAGAAATCATATATGAAGGGACTTATCCCCAGACTTTTATACAGCAAATCAAAAATAAAAGAAATTTCGGATATATTTAAGGAATTTTTGGGAATCAAATCTGAATATAAGGATGATGCGGATATTATAACAAAACTGATATTCAGCCAGCCTAAGAGAATTAAAGATATTTTGAGAATAATTATTAACCAAATTCTAAGTAAAAGAGAATTTTCCAAATATGATTTTGAAAACGTAATCAGAATGGAATTTATGTTAAATACAGACAAAATATATTCTTCAAAAAAAGAACTGGACAGTGATATACGTGATATTTTAAACAATATTGTAAGAAACGTCAGTAATGATGCTTTTCACAGAAACTATAATGTTTTTGACCTCAGTGACTATAAGTATGCAAAAAAATATATTGAAAGAAATAAAGCAGGAACATTGCAGACAAAAAAGACAATTGAAATTCTTAATCGTTTGGGAAGTAAAATTTACAATCAGAGAAGTCAGGCTGAAAATTTCAAATATAGCATATTCGGTATTGCAACAGGAGTTGTATTGGAAACATTTTCATTTTGGATGCCTAGTTTTATTAAACAACACGAAAATCCTACAAAAACAATGATAATCACAACATGGGTAATAAGGATTCTATCAATAGGGGTGGCAGTGGCAGGCGGTTTTATGTTTGTTCCTGCAGTAGTTCCGATAGTTTTGATAGCAACAGAATGGATAACACATTTTGTATATAATCTTTTTGAAATAAAGAAAATTGATAAAAATATTTCCGTTAAATTTGAGTCTGTAGATACATTTAATTCAATGCAAAATTTAAGTACGGATTCTGCAATATCTGTATTATTGGTAAAAGATATAAAGAATATGGATCCGGATAAACTTATAAATACAGGTTTAAAAGTAAATGGTGAAACGATTTGGCAAATAGATAGAGAAGGAGTTGTTTCTTTTGGAGCATCTAATACTAATATACAGGATTTAGCTATGGTTCTAAACGGAAGCAGAATTTTAGAAAGACAATTAAGAAAAGTATTAAAATTAAAAAATATGAATTTAAATGTGGAAAGTTCAGCGGTTATTGATGAAAAATCAGAAGAAATGTATTTTCAAAATACAATTGCAGTTGTTAACAATAATAAATATGTGCAATCAATGCTCAAAGCCTTTAAATCAATAGCATTCATGTATTCTCAAAAAACAATGATATCTTTGGAAGGAGTATCAAATAATAAACTATATCAATCATTAACAAACGGGAAGGTTAGAAAAATTATAACTCCTGAACAATTTGAATATATAAAAAGTTTAATTGAAAAAGACAATAAAAATGTATCAGAAGAAATACTTAATTTGAGACAACAGGGAATAGAAATATATGTAAAAGAAAATGAATTAACCGATAAGTATAAAGAATACGGGATAATCGGATTGTTGCTTAATAATGAAATTTATGATTATTATACAGCTGAAAAAACAGAGATAGAAACCGTGGATGCTCGGATAACACTGCAAGAACTGGAAAGAAAGTTAATCAATTCGGAAAAACCACTGTTGATAGATATAGCTTCATTACAAAATATTTTTAAATCTACAAGAAATATAGTCGGAGCATATAGCGGGTTAGAGGCATTGATCGGCAATATAAAAATTAAATTCGGATTTAAAAATATTCAGGCAAAAGATATGGAAAATTTTGCATATGCTATAGATATGAATGATATTCCGGCCGTATCTGACGAAGATATCAATGAAATGGTTGTTGCGGATATTGTTGGGTTTACGGGTGTATTACAATTGGACGACAGCAATATTATCAGTATAATTTTAAGGGATACAGGGATCAATGAAAATAACAAGAAATTATTCTTAAATATTATAAAAGAGAAAGTTTTGCTTAAGAATGCTCAACAAAATAAGGAAAGAGAAGTTAATTTGAAATACTTGAAATATGGTTTAAAAGATAAAAAATTAGAAATTTTGCTTGGTAAAGCACTTTGGTTAAGAATACAACTTGCCGGTAACCAAAGTATTGATGGGCAAAAAAATATAGATGATAATTTGAGCAATTTGACTCCTTTAGAAATAATGAAAAAAATTACAGAATTATCCCAACAGGCTTTTGACAGCAGAGATTCTAAGGCAATAGATACCATTATAGAATTAATTATGACATGTGCTGAAGAATATAAAAATGACGATATGGTACCGGTGGCAACAAATGATTTATTACGTGAATATAAAAGCATGTTGGCAGCAGCTTAATTTTAAGAGGATAAATGATAACAATAAATTCATTATCAAAATCATATGGGGCAAGGGTTTTATTTAACAACTTGAGTTTCAATGTCGGTAAAAATGAAAGAATAGGGTTGGTTGCAAGAAACGGGCACGGAAAAACAACATTATTTAAGATGATAATGGGACAGGCAGAATATGATTCCGGTGAAATACAAATACCAAAAGATTATAAACTCGGATATCTTGAACAACATATAAATTTTAAATATCCGACAATTATAGAAGAAGTTGTGTCTGTAATGCCTAAAACCGAACAAGATTCAAAATGGAAAGCTGAAAAAATTTTATTTGGTTTGGGTTTTTCAAAGGAAGATATTTTAAGAGATCCTTTAGAGTTTTCAGGCGGATATAAAATCAGGATGAATTTGGCGAAGATATTATTGTCTGATTCCAATATGCTTCTGCTTGATGAACCTAATAACTATTTAGACATTGTTGCAATAAGATGGCTTGTTAAATTTTTAAAGTCTTGGAAGGGTGAATTAATTTTAATAACTCACGACAGGTCATTTATGGACCAAGTTATTACGCATACGGTTGCCATACACAGAAATAAAGCTAAGAAAATAGAAGGGAATACTTCTAAATTATATGAACAAATAGACAAGGAAGAAGAAATATATGAAAAAACCAGACTTAACCAAGAAAAGAAAAAGAAGAAAACAGAGTTATTTATAAGAAGATTCAGAGCAAAAGCAAGACTTGCAGGTATGGTACAATCTCGAATCAAATGTTTGGAGAAACAGGACACAATGGAAGAATTGACCGGGATTGAAACTTTGGATTTTACCTTTACAAATTCGCCTTTTCCGGCAAATAAGATGATGGGTATTTATTCTCTGAAATTTGGGTACGAAGATAATAAAATTTTAATAGATAATTTAGATTTAGAAATACTAAAAAATGAAAGAATTTGTGTAATAGGCAAAAACGGCAAAGGAAAATCAACATTATTGAAATTATTATCAGAAAGAATAAAACCTGTAAGCGGGAATATAAAAACCCATCCTGAATTAAAAGTTTCATATTTTGTACAGTCAGATGTTTCTGATTTAAATGATTCTCAAACAGTTTATGAAGCAGTACTGTCATCATCGCCGGATTGTCTGCCGCAAAGAGCAAGAAATATATGCGGTTCCATGATGTTTACGGGAGATGATTCATTGAAAAAAATAGCTGTCCTGTCCGGAGGCGAAAAGAGCAGAGTTTTGTTGGGCAGAATTTTGGTAAAACCTTCACATTTGCTTTTACTTGATGAGCCTACGAACCATATGGATATAGAATCAACGGAAGCACTTATAGATGCGATTGATGAATTTAAGGGTTCTGTTATTGTAGTTACCCATAATGAACAATTATTGCATAGAATAGCACAAAAACTAATAATTTTTGACAGAGATAAAGCTTCATTTTTTCATGGGACTTATGCAGAATTTTTGGATATGCGCGGTTGGGAAGATGAAGGCAGTGATATTAAAGCAAAAAATGATAATACAAAAAAAAATTATACAAAAGATGATGTAAAAAAAATAAGAGCAACATTAATACAGGAGAAATCAAAGGCTTTAAAACCGCTGGAGACAAAAATAAAAGAATTGGAACATGAAATATTAAAAAAAGAACATCAAATAGAAGAGATAAGTAAATTGTTGTTGAAAGCATATGAAGAGAAAAATATAAATCTATTGGCAGATGCACCAAAGCAAAGCAAACAGATAAAAGAACAACTTGATTTGTTGTATAAAGAATTACTCGTTCATACCGAAAAATTTGAAGAAAAAGAAAAATATTACAAAGATGAGTTTGAAAATATTAAGAATTAAAATATTTGCCGGCAGTCTTTCATTTTGGGGGCGACATATGAAAAAAATCGTATCTGTTTTAGTATCAGTATTTGTGCTTTATTCATTTGTTGCCGTTGATACGATACAAGCATTTGGTATTTCTAATCTCAATATGGCTGACCCGGATGTTTTAAAGATAAACCAATCTCTTGGGAATGTATCAAATAGTTTTATTAGTGAAAAACAAGATAAATTAATAGTTTATATTCAGGATTTGCATGCTAACCCTTCCGTTCAAAAAAATATAGCAAAAATTATCGATAATCTGGATAAAAATTACGGTGTTGATAAAATACTTGTGGAAGGTGCTCCTTTTTCAAAATTAGATACCGGCATAATAGATGCAGTAAAGGAATATAACTTATCAAATTTGCTTCTCAATGACGGAATATTATCAGGAACTGAATACTATTTAGCTAATTACAATAAAAACACACCTGTTTACGGATTAGAAAATTGGGATACTTACCTATCAAATGTTAAAAGAGCCGGAAATATATTGGCCGAAAAAGAATATAACCGGAAAGTTTTTGATAAATTTGAAAAAGAAATCCACTCAAAATTAAAAAAATCAAAAAAATTATTACCGTATATTGATTTTGATGTTTCAAATCCGGTTTTGATTGGTGAATTAAAACAACCGATATTGAAATATGATGCTTTGTATAATTATGTTGAACTTTCTCAACAAATCCTGGAAATAGATAAAAATAAAGTTCAAAAAGAATTGGAAGAATGTCTCAAAGATTTAAAAAACACCTTGACATTTGAAAGTTATAAAAATTTAATTTCCAAATTACAGCAATCCGATTACTATCATTATTATCTGAAGTTAAGTCAGCAAATTGCAGACAATAATGAGCTTGCAATAAAATACCGTAATTTATTCCAGTTCTTGAGATATTATCTGGCACAAAAGAACATAAATAAATACAGTGTTGTAAATCAAAAAAATCAATATTTCCAAGACTATTTGAATTCCTTAGAAGATGAAAAATCCAAATATGACGAGTTGTTCGTTTTAAAAATGACACAGTTGTTCAAGGCATTTTTAAATCTGAATATTTCCGAACAAGAATATATATTTTTTGTCAATAATTATGACAGGTATATAAATCTCATAGATAAAAAAATACCCGGGATTCAGGCAGAATATGATGAAATTTTTGATACGAATGAAATTTTAAAATATCATAAAGTAAATATTGACAGGACAAAAATATTTTTTGAAAACATATCCGCTTTATTTGAAAATAAATCAGACAATTCAAAGAAGATAACTGTTGTTGTGTCAGGCGGATTCCATAGTTCATTGCTGGAATGTTTAAAGGCTAAAAATATATCCTGTTTAATGATAACTCCGGAAATTTCAGAAAATACAAAAGATAATAATTACGATAGAATTCTTTTAAGTACAATAAATAATGATTTTCAAGATCAAGCATTGGCAAATATTCTTTTTATTTTGGTAAAAAGCCCTGTTATTCCGCAACAGACAAAGTACTTTTTTTCAAAACAATTAGTATCAAATCTTATAAAAATATATAAAACAGATAATCCTGAAAGTATTCGCCAAATGTTGTTTTCTGTTGCTGAAAAATATAGTATGCAAATTGATGTTGAATACAATAAATCAGAGTTTATAGTTTTTATTGATAAAAATAAAAATATATTTAAGATAAATGACGGAAAAATAGACTTAAAATCATCGACATATGTTAAATCCGCTGACATATCTTTAAAATCTAAAATAATTGCCAAAATAAAACAATTCTTCAGTATAGAACAATCTTTGTTTATGGAATTAAATTCCAAATACAGGGGCGTTATTTCAAGAAGATCTGACGGTAATGCTTCATTTAACTGGGCACAAATCAATCATTTTTTAAAGAAAAAAGATGAAGTATATAAACATATAGTCGATTTTGGAAATGCTTTGCTGGGAAGCGGAAATGCAAAAAAATATGAAGGCGTAGAAATTAAAAAATTCGACAGCAAAGGGAAAGTTGAACTTAATGAGGACGGTACTCCAAAAATACTTAAAAAGATAAATGTAATTATTGAAGGTGATTTAAACAAATATATTACAGATGAACTTATACAGGATATATTTGATGAAATAATGAAAGATTTTGAAAATGATGAAGTATCAAATATCAGAGATACAATTGTAATAGGAATATTATCTAAATCACAGACGCTTTTTTCAGACCATGTAAACAGCGGTTTTGTAGGAGTAAATCATGCTATATTTGATATAACTGATGAAGATGTTTTAAAAGCTTTTCTGTATGCCGGACTGACACATGAGTTTACCCATGAATTTTCTCCGAAAAAAGTATCAGAAGAAGAATTATTGTTAAATGATGTTAAGTATATCAGACATTCTGTTGCACAAATTCTTGATCCGAATATATCCGAAGAACATTATCCCGAATTTTTCAATGAGCAAATTATTAATAGGATTTTTAATGCAACGTCGGGGATTTTCCCGAAGAAATCAAGGTTTTTTAATAAGATAAAAAATTATAAAAACAGCATAGAAGATATTGCAAGTATTTTTAACAGAAATGACAAAGGGTATCTCACCGAAAAAGATGGTCTTAGATACGGGCAATGGCAACATGCTTATCAGGAATATCTCAAAAACAAATCTGATAATCAGGAAAAGTTTTTTTCATTGTTAGTCCACAGTGATAACAGTAAAAATATAGATATGATGGATTATCTGCGTCAGAAGGAAGAAGGATTAAAGGTTGGAAAAGTTGATTCCAGAATACAAAACATATTGTTTGGTGTGTCCTCCGATGAGGAGCAATTATCAGAAAATGAAAACGGAGATGTAGTGGAATCGTTGAAACAAATTTTGACATCAGCCGGAATTGATGAAGGAATCCAGGAAGAAATTATGGATGAATTTAAAAAAAATATATATGAATGTATGGAATTATTGTATAAAAGAATGCCGAGATATGCATTTTACAGATTCTATACAGACCAAACCTCCGTGCATGAACACGGATTAGGGCACTGTTTGGATGTATTGGCATATTCAATAAAAATTATAGGAAGAAGCGGAGATGTTAATAAATTAATTTCTTCTTCTACAGATGATAAAATTTCAATAAAGGAACTTGTTTATTCTGTTTTTATGCATGATTTGTCCTGTGTTTTTTTCAGAGATAATCATGAAAAAAATTCTGCAGTTTGGAGCAGGGCTATTTTGGAAGGCGTAGAAGACGAAGAAATGATAAATGCCGTATATAATGATTGTTTGGGACATAAAAAAATCGAAATGGATCGTTCGTTAATAGGCTGTATCCTGCATGATGCAGATGCTTTGTCGGCAACTTTAAACATGAAAAGAATTTTAAATATTTGGCTGAACCAAGATAACTATTTGATGGATAAAAGATTATCAATCAATGAAAGAATTGCCAAAATAAAAGCAGGAATGTATTTATATCAGGATGGCGGTGACGGGGTCAATGATTTATTGAGACATTATTTAAGGTCTGACCCTGCAAGGTACAAAACAATAGGCGGAGCATCCATTATAAAAACAAGGTTTGATGATATGTATGTAGTCAGAAATTTTCTTGAAGCTCAAAGAGAATATATTAAAACAAAAAACAATAAACAAGGTAATAAATTTACAGATAGAGATGTTGATGAAGCAATAGAAGTTGTAAACGAGATAATGACAATTGAGTTTGAAGGATATGACAAGCAGGAAGGTAAACCAATTATAGTGCAAAATGAATCTTTGTTTACTTTTAAAATAAAAATGAAAATTTTATGGCAGATAATTAAATACAAAATATTTAAACAAGATATGTATTTTAACAGAAATATTGTTTTTTCCGACATACATGGCGGATATACCAGATTTTTGGAATTAATGTATCAAATGCTTGCATCCAGCAGAGATTTAAAGATTTCTAATTATTTTGAATTGTTGCATAACGGTAAAGATCAAAATGGATATGAAATATCCGATGCTGAAATAAGAAGGATGCAGTCTGAAATAGAAACTGATATTTTAAATAAATGGAATGTAAGGGGCAATAAGAGCACTCTTTATATATTGGGAGATATTCTTGACAGAGGTCCGAAACAGGTTGAAACTTTTATGTTTGTGAAAAAATTGGCAGAGTCGGGCAGGGTCAAGTATGTTATCGGCAATCATGATTTATTTGCATCAATGAACTTGTTTGGAATGCATTTGCCGATTACAGACAAATTTAAGGGCATACCAAAAGATTATGTAATACCTGAAGGATATATAAATAAAACAAAAGTTAATATATATCAGGATTGGTACCATAGAGTTACAAATATAAGAGATGTGACAAGATCCAAAGATATGTCTTATTGGTTACAGGTTTTTGCTCAACGCACAAAATATTCAACAAATAGACAAAATGAGGTATGGAATGAGGAATTAGCTAAGATAAGTACAGAGTTTAAAAAGAGTTTTGGTTTTGCCCAGCACAACAGTGTTAAAAATATTCTCTCAAATACCGATAAAAACATTTTTGGACTTGACGAAAATCAGGCAATGTTGGAATTCAATAAAGCTTTTTTTGGTATAAAATTTGACACTGAAATTTCAACAGGGATGAGAGATGTTGAACAAATGGCTGTCAATTGGTGGATAAATAAATTGGAAGAAGCAAAAGAGTTAAAAGATCAATATCAAGAATATGGAAGTTATTGGGATAATGTTATTGAAGTTATAGAAAAAGTTATAGAAGAACAAAAGAAAAAATATCAATATGAAATAAACAACGGAAATTGGGGCTGGGCTGTTATTGATGCGATGATGTACAGAACCTATGAAAGTATGGAATGGTACGCTTATGATTATATAAAACATAAGGGATGGGGAGAAGCCTTATTGAGTCAGATAAATTCCTATTTGGATTTTAAGAAGGGAAGTGAATTAAATAAAAAGCTTAATGATAAATTTATAAATTTTGCGGTGAATAAAGATGTTAAAAAAAGCGAAATAATGGATATAATAGTTCAGATGGAACATTTAGGTATATCACAGGCGTATACAAATTATTTAACCAAAAAATTAGATATGGCAGTGAAAGTGCAAAATCAGGAGGAAATAGACAGAATAACAAATTTAATAGATACAAAAATTTCAAGATATAACAGATTGACAGGTTCCGAAAAGTCTTTTGTGAAACGTGAACTTTGTGATCTGGTGATACAACTTGATTCTTTAGGTATGCCTCAAATTACGGTTGAGGATTTATTAAAAAAGATTCTTGAATTGCCGGATAATGAACGGGCAGGAAGGCAAAAATTAGTAGATGAAAATATAAAAAATTTACTTCAGGAACTCTTGATTTATTCCAATCTGGATAAAAACAATAGAATGATTGCTGAAATGAGATTGAACGCAATAATGCAAAAGCTGGAAGAGTTAAATGTATCAAAATCCCTTTTGGATTATTTAAACGGCAAGATTGCGCTTGTAATTTTTACAGCGGATGAAAAAATTACATTTATAAATCAAACGATAAAAACATATAATGATTTGTCGCAATCGCAAAAAGATTCCGCTAAAGCTATGATGTGGATGTTGCTTTTGGAATTGGAAAATGAGAGGCTTCCTCAAACAATAACGGAAGAAGTGGCAACCAGAATAAAAGCATTGCCGTTAACCGAATTTGAAAAATCACAGAAATCTAAAATGAATATGATAGATGATGTGTCATATTTTAATAATGAAGAAATGAAATCCATAATTGATTTTTTCAAAAACAACTTTGCATTATACAGAATTGATGAATACGGATTTTATTATATGCATGCTCCGTTACCTTATGATGAATATGGAGATGTATCCATCGGACGTGTTGCAGAAGACGGTAAGTTTGAAGAATTCGATGCAAAAGGGAAAAGAATAAAAGGATTTTATTATAAAGGAGTGCATTATACAGGGGAAAAAATTTGGGACGGTTTTTCAAAAATAGCAAAAGACATAAAAGAATATGATATAGACAAAGATGATCAAAGTGAAATATTTGAAGCTTTGGCATTAATAAATGCAATTTATGCGGATAATACAACCAGAATAAAACCGGAATATATAGCAAAATATAGTATTAATTTTACGATGGAAGAGATGAACAAAAATATAGGGATGGGAACTGTAATTCAGGGGCATAATCCAAAAGATAAACTTGCAAAAAACGGCATCACGAGTTTTGCTTTAGATCAGGAGGGTAAACCTGTAGCTATTTTTGTTGACGGCAATATGTCGCCGGCTTATGCAAAAACAAGAGGGGCCGGTTCATATGTTGAAATTTCTCCTCAAGGAATTTATTCTGTAGGATTTCCTTCGGGAGAGGCAACGGTTACCGTAGGATTAGAAGATAAAATAAATGAAGATGATGTGATAAAATCAATAATTTCAAATATTGCCGGATCCTTTAAATCAGTAAACTTTATATTTAATATCTCAATTAAAATTATTAATTCGGCTAAAAAATTACATGAATTGTTTAATCCGAAATTAATAAAAACTACAAATACAACTATGTTAAAAGTTGTTGACAAAATAACGAGTGATAAAGATATTGTTGAAAGATTAAATTACAACGGTATCAATGCCATAGGTATAGTTTTTAAAGATGATTTTGAAAAAAACATTTTAAATTTAATAGAGCCTGTAGTAAGAGAAAAATCTGTAAAAGGGACAGAAATAGAAAGGTTAAATATAGACGGTGTTGAAGTAATCATTGAATTTGTTACTATTAAAATTGCAAATAATACATTAAAAGTATTGTCAATGGATTATGATAAAACAAAACTAACCGAAGAATTGCTCGTGCAATATCTTATTAGACAGATTAGTAAAAAGAAAAACAATAAGTATTCTCAATATATCGGCAAAAAAAGAAATATTTTGTTAGCGGTTGCATATCAACAAAATCAGAATGAATACAGAATGTATGAAGAAATTAAATCAAAAAACGGCAGTCTGTTATTTAATAAAGTCATTAATAAATCATTTAATATTATCCCGTTCATTTACGATATAAGAAAAGAAAACCCAATTGGTGAGTTTATTGATGATTTTGACAAAAACTTATCATTTGATATAATAGAGAACATGTTGTCGGCCGCATAGAACGGAGGAGTTATGAAGAGTATAGTTATTGCTTTTGGATTAATGGCAACTTTGTCTATGGTTGCTTGTGATAAGCTTGACAGTATAATCAATAGTGATGTTAATGTGTCGACGGATACTGTTGTTGCAGTATCAACAGATACTGTTGATGTAGCTCCCGTTCCGGAAGAAATTAATGTGTCAACAGTGGTTGTAAAAACTGTAAACGTTAAAAAACATTCAAAACCCAGGGTGTCAGTAAAAACAGCAAAAGATTATTACACAAGCGGCACTTTGAAAGCAAAAAGAGGAAGTCACCTTGATGCAATTTCGGATTATGACAAAGCAATAAAATTAGATCCGTATTATGCAGAAGCCTATAATGCCAGAGCACTTACAAAAGACAGTATAAATGATTTTGACGGGGCTGCTGCTGATTATGAAAAAGCGATACAAGTACGTAATATTAAAAGCAATAAAACACAAGCAACGGACAATGCTGATATAAAAAATGTAACTTTTCATATGCAACAAGGAAAAATGAAAATAGATTTATATGACTATGACGGGGCAGATAAAGATTTCACAAAAGCTATAAACATAATACCTTCATATGGTCCCGCTTACATTGCAAGAGGCGATGCAAGACTTAAATTAGAAAAATATTATGATGCTTTGAGCGATTACAACAAAGCAATGAAATTTTGGCCAAAACTAAATTATGATTCATTCCGTAAAATCGGCAATTTGGAAATGCACTTTGAAAATTATGACAAAGCGGTTGTCGCCTATAGAAACGTTGTGGATTATGATAAAAATAATATAGATTCACGTTATAAATTGACAGATGCATTGATAATGAGCGGTAATTTTTCAGAAGCTTTAAATTCAATAAGAGTATTTTATCTGATATCAAAAGACCCGTATGTGTATGCAAGTGATTATCACAGATGGAATATAGCTATTAATAAATACAGACAGGATTCTACTGCCAACGAATTGAAGTCAAAAATAAACAAATTAAAAATAATAAAATCAAACTGATAAATGCTTTTTAAAAAAAGACAGAATCATAAATAAAAATTATGATTCTGTCTTTTTTGTATTGATAAATATTTTATCTTGTTTCGGCATTTTCAAGATATTCTGCGGCATAATTAAAACCGATAGAATTTGCAATATCTTTTGCTGTTTTGTTATTAGAATTTTTCATGCTTAAATCTGCTTTTAGCGAAACTAATAATTCAACTGTTGCAATATTTTTTGCTTCAACCGCATACATCAAAGCCGTATTGCCTTTTTTATCACAAGAATTAACATTTATTTTATTATCTTTTATTAAAGTTTCAACAATTTTATTGTATCCATATTCAACAGCATAGATAAGAGCATTTTTTCCGTATTTATCGGTTTGAGATACATCCAATTGCTTTTTTCTAATAATTGAATTTATAATATCAAAATTACCTGATTCTATCGCCAGCATCAATCCGGTTTTACCGTCGTTGTTTGATATGTTAATGTTAATTTTATTATTTATGACAAATAATAAAGAGTTGAGATTAGAATTCTTAACTGATAATAATAAAGCATTGTCGCCGTCATTTGTAATTTGATCTATATCTGCACCTTTAGACAACAAATAATCTGCGACTTGTATATCGTTTTCAATAATTGCTATCAATAAAGCAGAAAAACCGTTTTTGTTTGCGACATTAACATCTGCTCCGTTACTTAATAAATATTTAATTACTGATAAATTATCTTTTTTTCTTTCTTGAATGTATACTAAAATATCTTTTTCATTTGTTGCAAGAGGATCATTTAGCTGACTAATAATTTGCTTTGTTAAATCAAATTGAATAAAAGAAACAGATGCCATAAGTGCCGTATTGCCGTTATAATCCTGATAATTAACATTAAATCCTATTTCTTCAACTAAATACTGAACAGTTTCAAGATTACCTATAGACGCACAAGCAATCAATGCATTTATCCCGTTTAAATTTACTTGTGAAGGATTAGCGCCAACCGATATTAAATATTTAATAGTGTCTATATTGCCTATGGATGCCGCTAACAAGAAAGCAGAGTCTTTGTTGAAATTTAATGCGTTAACAGTAGATTTTTTTTCTGTTAAAAGTTTAACTACCGATAAATTATTTTTTAGAGATGCATACATTAACGCAGTAAAGCCAAATTTATCTTTTAGATTCGGATTGGCACGATTTTGCAATAACAAACTTACAACTTGTTCATTCCCGTTAGATGAAGCAATCATAAGAGGTGTTAATTTATTATTGTTTGCCAGATTTATAGATGCTCTTTTCTCTATTAAAAGTCGGACAATTTCTAAATTCCCGACATTGCAAGCAATAAATAATGAAGAATTACCCGAGGAATTCACACTGTTTATTTTTGTCTTTTTATTGTCCAATAATAATTTTACAGTTTCTATATGTTCATTGGAAGTTGCCAATGTCAGGGGAGTATTACCCAATGAATCTTTTTTATTAACGTTTTCTCCATTTTTTATTAAATCTGCAACAACATAAGTATATCCGTTACTTGCAGCTGAGAGTATATCTTCAGCATCATAAGCGGAATAAACTTTTGAAGTAAAGAACAAAATAACAACAAATGAAAATATCAGTGAAATTTTGCCTGCGGATAGTTTCATGACCTCTCCCTTATAAAAACAATTTTATTAATGATACCAAAAAAAAACATATAAGTGAACCAGTTTAAATATGAAAAAACTGTTTCGTTTTAACAAAGATTATAAAATGTTAAATAGTAATATATTGAAGTAATCCGTAGACTAAAAATGCAGGCCATACAAGAGCTTTCAATATGCCTAAAACTCCAATCCAAAAACTCGTTGCACATGATACATAATATATGGAAGCTCCGATAAAACCGAGTCCATAAACAGCATTGCCGGAAAATGATTGGTTTTTTCTGCCTCGTTTAAAAAGATTTTTTTTAATTTCAGATTGAGTTGATTCGCTCATATTAATCCTCTCTAAATTTATATCATGACATGTATTCTATAATTTTTAACATAAACTTTCAAATTATAACTATTTATTCAGATTTATATTGTCAGAGAAAAAGTAGATAAAAAAATTAAATTTACCAAACTTTATGCGGTATTTTGAGTTTAGACTAGAAGATAGAATGCGAGTAGTTGGGCGGATTTGCAAAGCAAAACCCGGAGGTACCCGAACCACTGTAACGAAGTGAAAACTTTTAACTTGCAAAATTTATGCAGTATTTTTGATTTTGGTGAAGCCTGAGCTTGTGAATAGTATTTAGGTTGTTTTTTGCTGTTTGAAACATTAAGATTTTAGGCGAAATGAAGTATTTCAAAAGTGCAGTGTACAAAAAGTGAAACGGTACATAAGCTTTTGAAATACAAAATTGTAGCCAAAATATTAATGTTGATTTGTTTCTTTAAAAAAGAAAGGAACGGAAGGAGAGGGATTCGAACCCCCGGTAGGGAAACCCTACTCTAGTTTTCAAGACTAGCGCCATAAACCAACTCGGCCATCCTTCCTTTGAAATAAATACAACGGAGTGCATTATACTATTTTTTTTATATTCAATCAACAAGTCGGTCAATGTACATTTAAATTAATTTTTTATATAATAGAAAAAATTGTACCGTTATAAAAATAATAGGGAAAGAACTTATGAAAAAATTAAACATTAAAAAGCTTTTAAAGACAGCGGAAAAACCTTCGCAAGAAGCAAGAAGATTACATCCTTTTTACAAAGGTAAAATAGAAATTGTTCCTAAATGCAGAGTAAGAGATTTCAATGATTTTGCGATTTGGTATAGCCCCGGTGTCGCTTCTGTCTGCATGGATATACATAAAAATCCGGAATTGGTTTATGAGTATACAAATAAATGGAATACGGTTGCTGTTGTAAGTGACGGCAGCAGAGTATTAGGTTTAGGCGATATAGGACCGGAAGCTTCTATGCCTGTTATGGAAGGCAAGGCATTGTTATATAAATATCTTGGCGGCGTAGATGCATTTCCTGTATGTCTTGGTACAAAGGATCAACAGGAAATAATAAATACGGTAAAAATACTTCAGCCGTCTTTTGGCGGAGTAAATCTTGAAGATATTTCCCAGCCTAAATGTTTCCCGATATTGCATATTTTAAGAAAGGAATGTCACATTCCTGTTTGGCACGACGATCAACAAGGCACAGCATTAGTTACGTTAGCCGGACTCATAAATGCATTAAAAGTTGTTAATAAAAAAATCTCTAAAGTTAAAATTGCTCTTGTAGGAGCAGGTTCTGCTAATATATGTATTGCAAGATTGATAATGTTGTATGGAGCAAATCCTGCCAATATTATTATGACAGATTCAAAAGATACGTTGCATAAAGGCAGAACAGAACTAAAACTATCACATCCGGAAAAGTGGGCTATTTGTGTTGATACAAATGGTTTGGGTATACAGGGCGGAACAAAAGAAGCTATGGAAAATGCAGATGTAGTTATTGCATTATCTACACCCGGTCCTGATGTTATAAAAAAAGAATGGATAAAAGCCATGGCAAAAAATCCTATAGTGTTTGTTTGTGCAAATCCTGTGCCGGAAATATGGCCGTGGGAAGCAAAAGAAGCAGGAGCTGCGGTTGTTGCAACCGGTAGAAGTGATTTTGAAAATCAGGTTAATAACTCACTTGGATTTCCGGGAGTATTTAGAGGAACCTTAGATGTCAGAGCAAAAACTATAACTGATAATATGTGTATAACTGCAGCATCAGAACTTGCTTCATGCATAGCTGATAATAAAATAAAACCGAATAAAATATTGCCGACAATGGATGACTGGCAATTATACCCTAAAGTTGCAGCAGCGGTAGGGGTAAAAGCGATAAAAGAAAAGGTGGCAGGTAAAAAAATGTCTTATGACCGGTTGTATAATCAGGCAATGGCTATGATAAAAAGAAGCAGAGCAATTACATCCGATATGATGAAAAAAGGTTTTATAAAAAAAGCAAAGTAAGATATAGTAAAAAGGAGGTTTCATGAAGAATTTTTTTGGATTAGCGGTTATTTGTATTATGGTGTTTTTTTTAATGTCATGTGAAAAAACAAGCGAAAATTATTTCGTATCCGATTATGCCAAAAAGTTTCAAAATGAGTTTAACAATTACACTAAACAAATTAATGAAAATCCCACGAATTCAAGTGCCTATAGACAAAGATCAGAAATAAGAGAAAGAGTAGGTGATTTTAAAGGAGCACTTGAAGATATAAAAAAAGCCGTTGAATTTGATAATAAGAATTATCAGTTATATTATACTGAAGCTATGTTGGAAAATACTTTAGTATATTTGAAAGAGGCAGTAGAAAGTTTTGATAAAGTAATAGAAGTAACTCCTAAAAATTACAGGGCTTATCGTGACAGAGGACGTGTTAAAGAAAGAATGGGCAATTATGAAGGTGCTCTTGAAGATTTTGCAAAGGCAATTAGTTTAAATCCGAATGACGATGAATCTTTTGTTTCAAGAGGCAATTTGAAAAATATGATTGGAGACAAAAAAGGTGCTCTCGAAGATTTTGCGATAGCAATAAAAATTAATCCGGTAAATATAAATGCATATCAAAGTAAGGGATATTCTATTGATGTAAGATCTGAAAATTATAAAGAAGCGATAGCATCTTTTGAAAAAATTGTAAAATTAAATCCAAATTCTGCCGATGCTTATGATAATTTAGCTAATGCAAAAAGAAATTTTGGAGATAAAAAAGGTGCTTTGGCTGCTTATAAAAAAGCTATAGAATTGAACCCGAACCATATGTATGTATATGCAAATATGGCAAGACTTGAAAGAGAAACAGGTAACAGAAAGGAAGCTATAGCATTGTTACAAAAAGCTTTAGAAATAGATCCTAATAATCAGGGATATAAAAATGATATAGCAACTATTCAAAGAGAAGAAGAAACAGTGAAAGAAGTAGCTTTATCATTACAAAAAAATTAAAAGATGAGACAGATTAAAAAAAGTGATATTATATTAAAAATTGAAAATTTGTGTGCCGATATAAATTATGATTTATCAGACGATGTTTTATGTTCAATACAAAAAAACATAAAAAATGATAATTCTTTTGCAGATACTATTCTAATGGAAATTATTGAAAATGCAAAAATAGCTAAATATGAAAAAATTGCACTTTGTCAGGATACAGGAACAGCAAATGTTTTTGTAAAATGCGGTAAAAATGTATGTTTCAGTGATAATTCCGATATTTATTCAATTATTAATGAAGGCGTTAAGAACGGGTACCAAAAATACCACTTGAGAAAATCCATAGTAGCCGATCCGATTGAAAGAATGAATACGCAGACAAATACCCCGGCCAATATCTACGTTGATTTTGTTGAAGGAGACAAAATAGAAGTAACAATGCTTGCAAAAGGCGGTGGCAGTGAAAATGCCAGTGCATTAAAAATGTTAACACCTGCAGACGGTTGGAAAGGTATAAGAAATTTTATTGTAGATACAGTCAAAGAAAAGGGTGCTAATGCGTGTCCCCCGTTAATAATAGGAGTTGGTATCGGCGGTGATTTTGCTTCCGTAGGGTTAGTTGCGAAAAAAGCATTGTTAAGAGATATCGGTTCAAAAAACACTAGTGAAAATTATATTGAAAAAGAAAATGAACTTTTGTCGGAAATAAATAAATTAAATATCGGGATTATGGGGCTTGGAGGCAAATGCACTGCTCTTGCAGTATTCATTGAAACAAAACCTTGTCATATTGCATCCTTGCCGGTTGCGGTAAATTTGCAGTGCCATTCTCACAGAAAAAAGACAATAATTATATGAAAATCACAATAGAACAGTTATTAAAAAATATCGAAAATTATAAAATCGGCACACAATTAGAATTAACCGGAACAATTTATACGGCAAGAGATCAGGCACATAAAAGATTGATTGCTTTGATTGCCGATAAAAAAGAGTTGCCGATAAATTTGGAAGGTTCTTGTATATATTATTGCGGACCATGTCCAAACAGTCCGAGTCGGATAATCGGGTCATGCGGACCTACAACATCATCAAGAATGGATATTTTTACACCGACTGTTTTAGATAACGGGGTAAAAATATTAATTGGCAAAGGTAACAGAAGTAAAGAAGTTAAAGAGTCTATAAAAAAAAATAAAGCTATATATTTACTTGCAACAGGCGGAGCAGGGGCATTGATTGCAAAAAAGGTAAAAAGTTCACAGCTGGTTGCCTTTGAAGATTTGGGACCGGAAGCTGTTCATAAATTATATGTGGAAGATTTTCCTTTAATAGTCGGCATTGATTGTTTTGGTAATAGTATATTTGAGAGGGACTAAATGTTTTTAGCAATAGACATAGGAAATACAAATATTACTTTGGGATTATATAATAATGTTCAAAGTGAAATAATAAAAATTTGGAGAATTGCAACGTCAAAGAAGAAAACAGTTGATGAATATGCAATTACTATTTTAGATATTTTACACTATTCAGGTATAGACGAAAAAAAAATTGAAGATATTGCAATTGCCAGTGTAGTTCCTTCCATCGACAGTGTTTTTTCCGAATTAACAGAATCTTATTTCAACAAAAAGGCTTTTTTTGTAACAATTAAAAATGCAAGTGATTTTAAAATCCCGTATGGCAATCCGGATGATGTCGGTGCCGATAGAATTGCCGATGCGGTGGCCGTATATAAATTATTCGGCGGACCTGCAATAGTAATAGATTTCGGCACAGCCACAACTTTTGACTGTATAGATTCTGATGGAACATATTTAGGAGGAGCAATAGCTCCGGGACCGGAAATATCAGCACAATCTCTTGCCCAAAGGACTGCTAAATTGCCACAGGTAAATATTGCATTGCCAAAAAATGTTATCGGAAGATCAACAGTTGAGTGTATTCAATCAGGTTTATATTATGGATATATTGGTTTAGTAAAAGAAATTATTTCAAGACTCAAAGAAAATCTCAAACCGAATGCTCATATTATTGCAACCGGCGGACTGGCAACTCTAATAGTAAAAGAAATTTCTGAAATCAAACATATTATTCCGGAATTAACGCTGGAAGGAATACGTATAATATACCAAAACAAAAAATAAAGGAGTTTTTATGAGAAAAATTATTATAGTATTAATATTGTTTTTTACAATGTCCGTTGCTTCGTTTGCTTCCTCGTTTGATGCTTTTAATTCATTTCTCCAGGCATCCGTACCTGATGCTGATGCACAAAGATATTTGGATAATCTTTCTTCCGATATGGGATCGGTGATGCTCGGCGGGAACATAGGAGTATCGGCAAGTTTGGGACTTTCTAATATAAGATTTAACTTAAAAATATCCGGTACGCAGATGAACAGCGAAATAATGCGAGCAAGCGGCAGCGATATGCTGTATATGCCGATACTGCATGCCGAATTCGGATTGCCTTATAGAATTGATCTTATAGGAAGATACGGATTCGGATATGATTCAAATATATACGGCATCGGAGCCAGATACGGATTGTATGAGAGTCAGCTCATAGTGCTCCCTTCCATTTCGGTCCAGGGCCTTTACAGCATGATGACCACGCGTTCAAACGGTAATGATTTTGACGCAAACAATATAAGCCTGTCAACGGTTGCGACTTTTGACCAGATTCCTTTTGTTATGCCTTATGCGGGACTCGGATGGAGTAAAACGTCGCTTACTCCGAAATCATCAAACAAACAACATTTAACAGGAACAGATTCTACTATGGGATATACTCTTGGGATTGCTGCATCTTTTTTAATGATAAATGCTGATGTTTCTGTGACTTGGTATGATATGATACCGAACTATACTTTAGGCATTAGTGCCGGATTTTAATATAAAAAATGCTAAATTTTCCGACTGACGAAATAAAAAGAAAAACTTTCCACATATTAACATTATTGTATGTTATTGCATATTGGTATTTACCTTTAAATACTGTTTTGTCTGCAATGTTTGCCATAATTTTATTTGTATTTGCGGCAGAAGTTGTAAGAGCAAAAAATGAGAAATTTAATATTTTTATACTAAAAATATTAGGCGGATCACACAGGGAATCTGAAACTCATAAAATCAGCGGATTGCCTTGGACATTAGCAGGTGCTTTTTTTGCAATGATATTGTTTCAAGATAAAACAATGGTTTTAACAAGTTTTTTATACCTGGCTTTCGGTGACGCTGTTGCAGCATTAGTCGGTAAAGCCTGTGGAAAACATAAAATATATGCAGGTAAATCTCTGGAAGGCAGCTTTGCTTGCTTAGTTGTTTGCTTTATTATAGGATTAATTATATTGCCGACATGGCAATTTGCACTTGTCGGAGCTTTATTTGCAACATTTATTGAAACAATACCGTGGCCGTTAAACGATAATTTCTGGATGCAAATAATAAATGCCGGTATTCTTACATTTTTATCCGGAATATTATAATGAAAAAAATATTATATTTTTTAATACTGTTTTTTTTGATTTTTACCGAAACTTCATCTTTTTCTGATGTGTTTTATGCAAATGGCGATGGTAAAAAAAAACAAATTGCTTTAACTTTTGACGACGGCCCAGGCAAAAATACAAAAGAAATTTTAGATATTCTCAAAGAGAAAAATATAAAAGCTACATTTTTTATTTCCGGCAGTTCTGTTCACGGAAAAAAAGCTACAGTTAAAGCCATATATGACTCAGGCAATGAAATTGCAAACCATACATATTCTCATGTCAATTTTTTTAAATATAAAAAACCCGATATTGAGGATAAAATTAAATCAGAAATTTTTAAATGCGAAACTATAATTCATGCTATTACGAATTACAAAACAAAATTACTCAGAATCCCGCATGGTTTTTCAAGAGCTCCGTCACAAAAAGTGGCAAAAGAGCTCGGTTATATTATTGTTAATTGGTCTTTTGGATGCGATTGGAATACAAAACTTACTCAGGAACAAATGTATCAGTTATATAAAAAAAACATAAAGTCCGGTGCAATATTTTTGATGCATGATTCAAAAAAAAGCAAAAAGGTGGTTAACTTTTTGCCGCAATTAATTGATGATATTAAACAAGAAGGTTACGATATTGTAACCGTAAGTGAACTTCTCAACTTAAACTTATGATTATTTCGTCCGTTAAAAATTATAAAAGTGTTACTAAATACTTTCCACAGTTAAATGTTATATTTAATTTTATAAATAGTTTCATGACCAAAAATATAAAAGAAGGAAAATATGAGTTGGATTTTGGGATATATGCTATTGTTCAAAACTCGCAACCTAAGCCAAGATGCGAACAATTGTTGGAAACACATAAAAAATATGTGGATTTGCAATATGTTATTTCCGGCAGAGATAAAATCGGCTGGAAATTTTTGGATAAATCATTTGTTGTTGATACAAAATATAATAAAAAAAATGATATAACTTTTTTTCAAAACAAACCTGATTTTTTTATTGTATTGAAAAAAGGTGATTTTGCAATGTTTTTTTCAGAAGATGCACATTCGCCTTTGTGTGGAAAAACATTAGTAAAAAAATGTGTATTTAAGATCCCCCAAAAATTTATATAAAACCCAAAACTCTGAATATTAAACTGTTATTTTTAAGTATCCTTGACAAATCAATAGGTATGTTGTACTATTTCTCACAATACAATATATTGTGTTTTTTAAAAACATGAAAGTTTTCTTGACAAATCAATAGGTATGTTGTAATATTTCACAAAACACAATATATGGTTGTATTTCTGAAGTGTAAATTCTAAATATAAGCAATAATGTTCTTAAATTTTAATTAAAGGGATATCTGTCTATGAAATGTCCATTTTGTGGAAGTTTTGATGATCAGGTTTTAGATTCAAGACCAATAGAACATACATCTGCAATTAAAAGAAGAAGAAAATGCAACAAATGTGATAAAAGGTATACAACTTACGAAAGACCGGAAGAAGTTTCTTTGATGGTTATAAAATCAGACAGCAGAAGAGAACATTTTGACAGGAAAAAACTTTGGGAAGGCATTGCAAGAGCTTGTGAAAAAAGACCGGTATCTTCTGAAACAATAGATAAAATTGTCAGTGAAGTTGAAAGTGAGATAAGTGATTATCTCATGGAAGTTCAATCGTCGGTTATCGGTGAAAAAATTTTAAAAAAATTATGGGACATTGATGCAGTTGCCTACGTTAGATTTGCGTCTGTATACAGAAAATTTTCGGATATTGACCATTTTATGCAGGAATTAAAAAGTTTAAAAAAGAAAACAATAAAAAATCAAAATAAAGAGATATAGATATATTAGGGGGTACGAAAAATGACACAATTGAAAGAAGAATTGTTTGAAAAGATTGGCTTGGCAGTATCGGAAAACGGTAAAACCGTTTTAGCAAAAAGATATCTTAAAAAGGATGAAAATGGCAATCCTGTAGAAGATGAAAGAGAACTGTTTTGGAGAGTTGCAGAAAATATTGCCCAAGCAGATAAAATATATGATAAAGATGCAAATATAGATGAAACAATAAAAGAATTTTATACGGTTATGGCAAATCTTTATTTTTTGCCTAATTCCCCCACATTAATGAATGCAGGAAGACCTCTGCAACAGCTGGCAGCTTGTTTTGTATTACCGGTTGAAGATTCAATGGAATCAATTTTTGAAACTTTAAAAAATACTGCACTTATACATAAATCAGGCGGCGGGACAGGTTTTTCTTTTTCAAGATTAAGACCGTCAAATGACAGCGTCAAATCAACAAACGGTGTTTCATCTGGACCTGTTTCTTTTATGCAAGTTTTTAATGCGGCGACCGAAGCCATTAAACAGGGTGGTACAAGACGCGGTGCAAACATGGGTATTTTAAGAGTTGACCATCCGGATATAATGAATTTTATAGTATGTAAAGATAAAAGCGACAGCTTAAATAATTTTAATATTTCCGTTGCAGTAACTAATGAGTTTATGTCGGCAGTTGAAGATGATGAATTCTATAATCTCTACAATCCAAGAACAAAAGAAATAGCAGGCGAATTGAAAGCCAGAGAAGTTTATAATAAGATAGTCGAGCAGGCTTGGAAAAACGGGGAACCGGGGATTGTATTTATCGATAAAATGAACCAATCAAATCCTACGATAGAAATCGGAGAAATTGAATCAACAAATCCATGCGGGGAACAGCCGTTACTTCCTCATGAATCCTGCAATTTAGGTTCTATCAATCTTTCCTGTTTTGTTAAAGATGAAGAGGTTGACTTTGAAAAACTGGAAAAAGTTGTTAAAGTTGCAGTTCATTTCTTAGATAATGTTATAGATATGAATAATTATCCGATACCTAAAATCGGAGAAATGACAAGATCAAACAGAAAAATAGGTTTGGGTGTTATGGGTTGGGCAGATATGCTTGTCCAGATAGGAATTCCTTATAATTCTCCGGAAGCTATTATTCTTGCAGAAAAAGTGGCATCATTTATTCAAGTAAAGTCTCATGAATTTTCAGAAGAAATGGCTCTTAAAAGAGGAACTTTTCCTAATTTTAAATACAGTATTTATAAAAAAGGAAATCCGATAAGAAATGCAACAACGACAACGATTGCACCAACAGGAACAATCGGTATAATTGCGGATGCATCCGGCGGAATTGAACCTTTTTTTGCATTAGTATATAAAAGGGCAAATTGTTTAGATAATAATGAAATGTTTATGGTTAATCCTTATTTTGAAAAGATTGCAAAAGATTTAGGTTTTTATTCAAAGGAACTTATGGATAAAATCGCTCAAAAAGGTACAATCCACGGGATGAAAGAAATCCCTGAAAAAATAAGAAGAGTATTTGTTACCTCACATGATATCTCTCCGGAAGACCATATAAGAATGCAGGCAGCCTTTCAAAAATTTGTTGATAATGCAGTATCAAAAACTGTTAATTTTCCTAATTCTGCAACAAAAGAAGATGTGGATAAAGCTTACATGTTGTCTTATAAATTGGGTTGTAAAGGAGTAACGGTTTACAGAGACGGCAGTCGTTCTATGCAGGTTTTAAATGTTGGTGATAAAAAAGATTCTACTGAAGTTGTACAGGTGCAACCTACGGAAAGAAAACCGAGAAGAAGACCAAGCACGGTTAAAGGCTCTACTCGCTTGATACGCACAAGTTGCGGACATATGTATGTTACAATCAATGAAGATGATGAATGTGCATTTGAGGTTTTTGCCCAACTTGGAAAATCCGGTGGTTGCAAATCGGCACAGGCAGAAGCAATAAGCAGGCTGGTTTCGCTTGCTTTAAGATCAAGGGTTGCAATTCAGGAAGTAATCACACAGCTTAAAAGTATAAGATGTGACAGTCCTACTTTCGGAGATGATGGCGCAATTTTATCTTGTCCGGATGCTATTGCTAAAGCATTAGAGGCTTATTTGGCAGATAAAATAGATCCGGATTTATTTACGGAAAAAAAAACTCTAATAACTGAAAACAACAAATATACAGAACCTGTAGCAAAAAAAACAAGAGAGGTTGAATCTTTAAATACTGAAGACGATATGATGAATATGCGTTGTCCTGAGTGTGGTGAAAAGTTGATGTTCAGAGAAGGTTGTTTGAGTTGTGTTTGCGGGTATTCAAAGTGTTCTTAAATTTATAACGACTTCAAATTTATTGCT
>JAQTSO010000001.1:112780-122212 GCA_028711215.1 Endomicrobiaceae bacterium
ATATATCGGTCGCTATAGATGAAGTAAAGGGAGTCTAAATTGGTCAAATCGGATAAATGGATAAAAAAGATGGCTCTTAAAAATAAGATGATAGAGCCTTTTGCACAGGAACAAGTCAGACAAAATAATATATCTTACGGTACTTCTTCATACGGTTATGATATGAGAATTTCCGGCGAGTTTAAAATTATGCAAAAAAAATCTGACGGTTCCTTTATTGACCCCAAAAAAATAGACGAAAATTTATTTTTGTCAGTTCATGTTGATGATTTTATAATATTGCAACCGCAAACAGTTGCTCTTGCCAGAACTGTTGAATATTTTAAGATTCCAAGAGATATTGTGACAATTGCTTTTGGAAAATCAACATATGCAAGGTGCGGGATTTTGGTAAATATTACTCCATTTGAGCCGGAATGGGAGGGTTTTGCAACTTTGGCAATATCAAATATAAGTTCACTTCCTGTTAAAATATATGCAAATGAAGGTATTGCCCAATTATTATTTTTAGGTGCCGATGAAATATGTGAAGTTTCTTATGCAGACAGAGCCGGCAAATACCAGGCTCAGAAAACAATAACATCCGCAAAAGTTTAAAAAAGAGGATATTAAATGAAGAAAACATTAATGATGATAGCATCCATGTTATTTTTAGGTTCAAATGTATTTGCACAAAATGTTACCGGAATTTGGCAGACTATAGACGATGAAACTAACAAACCAAAAAGTGTGGTTTCTATTTATGAATATAACAATAAAGTTTTCGGAAGAATTATAATGACTTACGAAGATGACGGCGTTACTGTAAAAGATACGATGTATTTGAAAAAATATACTGCCGATAAAGTTGCAGGTAATCCCTTAATGTGCGGATTGGATATTATTTGGGATATGAATAGAGAGAAGGAAGGTCCAAAATACAAGAAAGGAAAAATAATGGATCCTCTAAAAGGCAAAATATATAATTCCGAAATGTGGTGTGCAGAAAATGGTGATTTGATAGTAAGAGGTAAAATAGCTTTTTTCGGTAAAAACCAGACATGGAAATCGTTTGATGTTAAAAATTTTCCGGCAGATTTTGTAGTTCCCGATACAAAAAACTGGGAACCGGTAATTCCGAAAACAAAATAAAATTTAATTTAAAAGAGTTTTAATAAGATTTGCTGCTTCAATAGCATCTTTTGAGTAGCCTTCGGCATTAATACTTTGTGCAAATAATTTTGTAACAGGCGCACCGCCTATTATAACCTTGGCTTTCAGATTTGAAATATTTTTTAATTCGATAACTTTTTCCATTTCTATCATTGTAGTTGTCATAAGAGCGGATAATCCTATTATATCGGCATCAAATTCTTTAGCTTTTTCAATAATTGTTTCAGCTTCTACATTTTTACCTAAATCCAAAACGTCAAAACCAAAACTTTCAAGAACTGCCGTTACTATATTTTTACCTATATCGTGGGCATCGCCTTTAACGGTTGCCATAACAACTTTAGCTGTTTTATTGTGAATATTTTTTTTAATTAACGGTTTTATGTGACTAAATGCAAGTTGTGCAACTTCGGCAGAAAGTATAACCTGAGGTAAGAAGAACTCTTTTGAATTAAACTTTTCACCTACGATATTTAATGCTTTTAATATAATTTCATTAGAAATAAACATCGGATTATTAGTTTCTTTTAAAACTTCATCGGTAAACGGAATTACATAATCTTTATCTCCGTTAATAATTGAATTAAACAGTTTATCTTGAGCTGATAGTTTTGTATTATCCAAAACTTGAGTTTTTTGAACATTTGAATATTTTGATATATAGCTTTTTGCATTAGGGTCTTTGTTTTCAAGTAATGTTCTTGCGTACTCATCATCAATAGTCCAATTTTCACCGGGATTACATATTGCAATATCAAGCCCTGCTTTTAATGCCATTTTTAAAAAGGTTGAGTTTATAGTTTGTCTTGAAGGAAGTCCAAAAGATACATTTGAAACACCCAAGACTGTTTTGCATTCGGGGAATTTTTCTTTTGATATTTTTATGGCTTGTAAAGTTTCAAATGCTTGTTCTGCAGATGAACTTGCCGATAATGTTAAATAATCAAATATAATTTCTTCGTGTGAAATACTATATTTATCTGCAAATGATAATATTTTTTCGGCAATCTCTAATCTTTTTTGCCATGTTTTTGGTATTCCGTTTTCGTCAACAGTTAATGCTATAACACTTGCTCCGTATCTTTTAACTATCGGTAAAATAGATTCTAATTTCTCGGTTTCTCCGTTAACAGAATTTATCAATGGTTTTCCGGCACAATGTTTACAGGCATTTAATAATGCATCTGTAAAACTTGAATCTAAACTTAACGGGATATTAACAATTTCCTGAACCTCGTTTACTGCCTGAATCATAAGAGCAGTTTCATCAGCACCCGGTACACCCATATTAACATCTAAAATGTTTGCTCCGTTATTTGCCTGAACCCTTGCTTCCTGTTTGACCAGTGAAAAAATATTTCTTGATAATTCCGCCTGAAATATTTTTCGCCCTGTAGGATTGATTCTTTCTCCGATTATTATCGGTTTTTGCAATAAATTTAAATCAACAGCTTTAGTTCTAGTTGATAATAAATGATGGTTAACACTTTTTCTTGTTATAGGTTTTTTATTTTTGAGTTCTTTTGATAATAAACTGATAAATTCAGGTGTTGTTCCGCAACAACCGCCAATCATATTGATACCTGATTTATATGCTTCAATTGCTACCTGAACAAATTCTTCTTTTGTCCCGGGAAAAACAGTTTCTCTGTTTATTAATTGAGGCATACCGGCATTCGGTTTAAATGATATCGGTAAATTTGTATTTTCTGCCATAAGTTTAGCGAGTTTTAAAAGTTCTCCGGGTCCGACGGAACAATTCATGCCTATGGCATCGACATTCAAACTTTCTGCCATTGCAATAAAACTTAAAATATCGGTTCCCGTTACAGATGCACCGTCATAAGAAAATGTCATTTGAACCATTATCGGCCCTGAATAAACATCTTTAGTTGCAAGTATTGCTGCTTTAAGTTCTTTAATTTCTGTCATAGTTTCAATAACAATTAAATCAACGCCCGCCTGTTTTAATAATAATGCCTGTTGTCTGAAATTTTCATAAGCCAGATCTACTGATATCGGACCAAGCGGTTGCAAATAGGAACCTAAAGATGATATATCTCCTGCAACAAATGAGTTTGTCTTTCCGGCTTCTTGTTTTGCAATTAAAACACCACGCTCTATAATTTCTTCCATTTTATTTTCTAAATTATAATGGGCAAGTTTTAATTTGTTGGCACCGAATGTGTTTGAAAATATAATATCAGAACCTGCAGATAAATAAGAAGCATGAACTTCTCTGATTCTGTCGGGATATTTAATATTTAATTCTTCAGCTGTCGAAACACCATGCATATAACCCAATTTTTGCAATTGTGTTCCGGTGGCACCGTCAAGAATTAAAAGTTTTTGGAATAATAAATTTCTAAATTCTTCTTTTTTCATAGTTTAATTAATTTTTAAAATATTTAAGAAACATTTTTTTTTCTATAGTATATACTTTGTATCTGAGAGTTTTATACTTTAAAGCAGTATCAAAATTTATTATTTTGGAGTATTCTTCCAGTACTCGGAGTGCTTCTTCAACTCTCTTAAAGTTTGCAATTACAATATTTTCTAAATTTATTCGAGACTGTTCTTTTGCCTTTCTGCCGGAATCTTTTATGCTGTCTCTGGCTGATAGCATTTGTTCATATTCTTTTGCCAGATAAATTGTTGCCTGATGTCTGATTTTTCTTGTATTTTTATAAAAGGTCTCATCGCAAAAAACAAATCTTGCAGTATCTTCAATGACTCTTAACCCTTCTTTGCATCTGTTAAGATTTGTATCTAAAATCCTTATAAATTTTTTATCCATATCTTTCAACTATAAGTTTGATTAAATTACTGGTGGATTTTCCTTTAACAAGCGGATATCTGTAAACTTGTTTTACAAATTCTCTGCCTATAATATCTTCAGTTTTATAATCTCCGCCTTTAACTAAAATGTCAGGCGTTAATTTTTTTAAAAGCTGGTATGGAGTTTGTTCCCCGAAAATTACAACATAATCTATAACGTCTATTGCAGATAATAATTTAACTCTGTCTGTTTGGGGGACTAACGGTCTTTTAGGTCCTTTAAGTCCGGCAAGAGATTTGTCTGAATTAATGGCGACAATAAGAATATCGCCCAACGTTTTTGCTTTTTGGAAAAGACTGACATGTCCTACATGTATTAAATCAAAACAGCCGTTTGTGAAAACAATTTTCTTGCCTTGTTTTTTCAGTTTTTTAACAATTTCCGTCATCTTTTTTGTTGAATGAAATTTTTGATTTTTAGGCAAACAATTTCTCCTCAACTAATTTTGAAATTATATGTATCAATAATATATGACATTCCTGTATTCTTCCTGTGTTTTTTGAAGGAGCACAGTAGCACATATCGGATAAAATTTTTAATTGTCCGCCGTCAGCGCCGGTAAAGCCGATAACAAACATATCAATTTTTTTTGCAACTTCTACGGCTTTTATAACATTTATTGAGTTACCGGAGGTTGTAATTGCAATTGCAATATCACCTTTTTGTGCAAATGCTTCAAGTTGTCTTGAAAAAACCTGATCATACCCGAAATCATTTCCTATTGCGGTAATTGATGATATATTTTCAGTCAGGGCAATTGCCGGAATTGCTTTTCTGTTTTTTTCAAATCTGCATACTATTTCAGCTGCAAAATGTAAAGCATCCGTAGCGGACCCGCCGTTTCCGAATATAATAAGTTTTTTATGATTTTGATATGCTTCTATAATTTTATTTGCTATTGACTGTATATAAACAAGTTGCCCGTCGGTAAGCATTTTTTTCTTTGCTTCAATACTATCGGTAATTAACGTTTGAATAATTTGTTTCGTTTCCATGTTTTGACTCCTCTGAAATAAGTAAAGCCCACCTTTTATATTCGGTGAGCTTTATATATATATCCAGCTTACCGTTTATTTGTTAAACACATATTTTGTCAAAAAGTCTGTGGCAATAATACCGTTATGAAAATGTTCATTATCCATAATTTTTGCATGTAACCCGGATGTATTTCTTACTCCTTCAATTTGTGTTTCCTTCAATGCTCTTGACATTCTTGTAATTGCTTCCTGTCTTGTTGCACCGTGAGTAATAATTTTTGCAATTAAACTGTCATAAAACGGAGGTATTGTGTAACCTGAATAAACATGAGTATCAACTCTTACTCCCGGTCCGCCCGGTAAATATAAGTGTGTGATTTTACCCGGTGAAGGCATAAAATCTTTATCAGGATCTTCTGCATTAATTCTACATTCTATTGCATGTCCGTTTATTTTAATATCACTTGAATCAAATGAAAGTCTTTCACCTGCTGCAAGTTTGATTTGTTCTTTTACCAAATCAATGCCGGTAATTGTT
Organism: Endomicrobiaceae bacterium; assembly: GCA_028711215.1. Taxonomy (GTDB): domain Bacteria; phylum Elusimicrobiota; class Endomicrobiia; order Endomicrobiales; family Endomicrobiaceae; genus Proruminimicrobium. Next base: position 118,287 of record JAQTSO010000001.1, read on the forward strand.
TCCGTAACGGGATGTTCTACCTGTATTCTTGTATTCATCTCCATAAAATAGAAATGAGAATGCTTGTCAACTAAAAATTCAACTGTTCCGACTGTTATATAACTAACGGCTTCTGCAGCACTTTTAGCGGCTTTACCCATTTTTTTTCTGAGAGAATCGCTTATAAATGTAGAAGGACTTTCTTCGACTAATTTTTGGTGTCTTCTTTGAATTGAGCAGTCTCTTTCAGGCAAATAAATAACTTTACCGTGCACATCACCTAAAATTTGAAATTCTATGTGATGAGGTTCTTCAATATATTTTTCCATATAAACATCAGGATTTCCGAAAGCTGCTTTTGCTTCTGTCTGAGCCATTATTATTGCGTTTTTAAGAGATTCGTCACTGACAACTATTCTCATTCCTTTGCCGCCGCCGCCGGCAGTTGCTTTAATAATTACGGGATAACCTATCTTTTTTGCTAAATCAAATATTTTAGGATCATCTGCAGAAACCGGACCGTCGGAACCCGGTACTACAGGAACTTTCGATTTTATCATAAGTCTTCTTGCTTCAATTTTATCACCCATTTTTTCAATGGAAGTTTTTTTCGGTCCGATAAACGTTATTCCGCAAGTTTCACAAACTTCTGCAAAATATGTATTTTCTGCCAAAAAACCATAACCGGGATGAATTGCATCTGCACCTGTAATTTCCGCTGCAGAAATTATACTCGGAATATTTAAATAACTTTCACTTGCTGATGCTGGACCAACGCAAACAGTTTCATCGGCCATTTTAACGTGCATGGAAGTTCTGTCGGCGTCAGAGTGTATAGCAACAGTCTTAATGCCAAGTTCTCTTGCAGCTCTGATTACTCTGCAAGCTATTTCGCCTCTATTTGCAATCAATATTTTCTTAAACATTAGTGTCTCCTATTTTCAACTATACTATATCTGATGTGTCAACTAAAAAGAGTTCTTGACCGTATTCTACAGATTGTCCGTCTTTAATTTTTACTTCTACAACTTTTCCTTTTGTTGTTGCCATTACATCCTTATTTACTCTCATTGCAACAATTGTCCCGATTTTTTGGCCGACTTCAATATGGTTTCCTTCAACCACAAACGGCGGTCTGTCTTGAGCAGGTGAACTGTGGAAAGTGCCAACCATAGTAGACTTAATAGGAACTATAGGGGACTTTTCAATAATTTTTTTTGGAGATTCCGGAATAACTTGTTTCATTACTTCACTTTTCTTTAAATAAACGGATGTATCTCCTGATTCAAATTCCATTTCTTCAATATCAGTTTCTCTGATAGATTCCAAAAATTTTTTTATTTCATTAGGATTCATAAAAACCTCTTTTTTGTTAAATCAAAACTACTGTGAAACTCTTTCTACGTACTCGCCGGTTCTTGTGTCAACTTTTATTCTGTCGCCGACCTTGATAAATAAAGGAACTTTTATCTCGGCACCGCTTTCTATTTTTGCAAATTTTGTTAAATTTGTTACTGAATCACCTTTGATACCCGGTTCAGCTTCAATAATTGTCATTTCAATTATAAGAGGCATATCAATTCCGATTAAATCATCTTCCAAATATATTGCTTCAACTTCTTGATTTTCTTTTAAATAAATTTCTTTGCCGTCGAGTTTTTCTTTTGGTATTGTAAATTGTTCATAAGAATTCATATCCATAAAATTATAATTTCCGCCGTCAATATACAGAAATTGTTTCTTTTGTCTTGATACACTCAAAGTTTCAAACTTTTCACCGGATTTAAAAGTCCTGTCAATTGTCCCGCCTTTTTTTACATGTCTTAGTTTTACTCTCATTACAGCCCCGCCTTTGCCGGGCTTGTGATTTTGGAACCATGTTATCTGATAAGGTTCGTTATCAACTACAATTACTAATCCGTTTTTAAAATCAGATGTTGAAGCCATTACATTTTCTCCTTAATATTGTGCACCAGTCAGGACTTTATATCCATTTTTTGTAACCAGTACTGTATCTTCTATTCTTATTCCAAACTTGCCGTTAAAATAAATACCCGGTTCTATTGTTATTACCATTTTTTCCCTCAAAACATCTTTTGACTTTTGCGAAAGCGAAGGATATTCATGAATATCAAGACCGACTCCATGACCGGTACCATGAATGAAATTATCTGCAAATCCTGCATTTTTTATCACAAGTCTTGCGGATTCATCAATAAAATTACATCTCTGCCCGTTTTTAACAGTTTTCAAAGAAACATCATGGGCATCTTTAACTAATGTCCATATCTTTTTAGTTCGAACGTTGATTTTACCTAAAAATACAACACGTGTCAAATCACTGCAATACCCTTTATACATACACCCCATATCAATTAAAATGATATCATTCTTCAAAATTTTTCGGTTATTACTGATATGGTGCGGATTAGCAGAGTTCGGGCCGCTTGCGACTATTGTTTTAAAACTTGGTTCTACTTTATATTTTGCAAACAGTTTTATAATTTCAAAATATATATCTAATTCCGTCATTGCGGGTTTTATTGTGTTTTTAATTTCTTTATACACTTTTGAAACTATATCACACGCTATTTTTATATTTACAAGCTCTTGTTCAGATTTAATGCTTCTTAAATCTTTTGTTATTTGTGAAACTTTAAATACTTTTACATTGTTTTTTTTCAGTTTTTTACATATGGCATCAAAAGTTAATACGTAAGTATTTGAAACATCCAGACCGACCTCTTTTATTTTATTTTTTTTGCAAATTTCAACAATACCGTCACTAAATAAATTGGAGACTACTATTTCTACGCTTTTATTAAAATGTTTAAGTACTTGTCCTTTAACCATATTTGAAGTGACAGCAAATATTTTCTTGTTATATAGTAATAACCAAAATCCGTCAAAATCTGCACCTGTCAGATAATAAATGTCTTTAGAATTTGTGATTAAAATTGCTTTATTAAAATACAATTCTGTTATTTTTTTAAATTTATTCATTACTCAGAGATTATACCATTTTAAAACTTTAATTGATAAAAATTCTTACTTCTTGTATAATACTAAATTAACAATTTTAAAAGGGTAAAGGCAATGAACAACATAAGAAATTTTTGTATTATAGCACACATAGACCATGGAAAAAGTACTTTAGCCGACAGGTTACTGGAATATACGGGTACTATTTCAAAAAGGGAAATGAAAGAGCAGATTATGGATGCTATGGATCTGGAAAGAGAAAGAGGTATAACCATAAAAGCAAAAGCCGTCAGAATGAATTACAAAGACAAGGACGGAAAAGAATATATTCTGAATTTAGTTGATACTCCCGGACATGTTGATTTTACTTATGAGGTTTCAAGAGCTTTAGAAGCATGTGAGGGAGCACTTCTTATAATTGATGCTTCACAAGGCGTGGAAGCACAAACACTGGCAAATACAATGCTTGCCAAAAATGCGAAACTTAAAATAATTCCTGTTATAAATAAAATTGATTTGCCTACTGCAGATGTTGAATCTGCATACGAGCAGATGAAAGAAGGTTTGTCTGTTGATGCCGAACCGATACTCGCAAGTGCAAAAGAAGGAATAGGAATCCCTGAAATTGTAGATTCAATTATAGCCAATATTCCTTGTCCCAAAGGTGATAATGAAGAACCATTGTCAGCTTTAATTTTTGATTCTTTTTATGATTCATACAGAGGAGTTATAACAATTATCAGATTATTTGACGGTGTAATTAAAAAAGGCATGAAAATCAGATTTATGGCATCAGATGTGGAACATGAGGTGATCGAAGTAGGATATTTGAAACCTAAAATGGTTGAGTCTGATGAAATTTCAGCAGGAGAAATAGGATATGTTGTAGCAGGTATTAAAACAATAAGAGATATAAAAATAGGCGATACAATTACTGAAAGTGCAAGACCTACAACACATCCGCA
>JAQTSO010000073.1 GCA_028711215.1 Endomicrobiaceae bacterium
CCGCAAGAACTATAGCCGTTTTAAAACTCCGGACAATTTGCAAAGCCGATACCGCAGGCAAAATTATCAAACTTGACACAAGCATTGTTCCGACGATTTTTATTCCCAAAACAACAATAAGAGACGTCAAAACTATTAAAATTTTATTGACCGCTTTAACTTTTATCCCTGATATATACGCATAATCTTCGTCAAAAGTTATCGCAAAAAGATCGTGATAAAAAAGTATTGTTACCAAAACTACAATTAATGATATCCCGATGGTTATCAAAACTTCTGCACTGCTTACTGAAAGAATATTCCCGAAAAGATAGCTGAAAAGGTCGACATTAAAACCTCCCGCCGTTGATGCAATAATAACTCCCAAAGCTATGCCAAAAGAAGAGACAAGTCCTATTGCTGCATCTCCGTAAACTTTTGCTTTTTCATTTAAACTTAAAATGATAAGAGAGGCTAAAGCCACAAGAGGTATTGAAACAATCATAGGCTGCGCATGCAAAAGAAGAGCTATTGCCACAGTTGCAAAACTGACATGAGCCAATCCGTCACCTATTAAAGAAAATCTTCGCAAAACAAGGAAAACTCCCAGGAATGAACATCCCAGAGCCATAAAACATCCGGCTATAAGCGCGCGCTGTACAAAAGCAAAACTAAGAGCTTCCTGAATTTGAGTAAATACTTCCATATATAATCTAACTCCTTAAATAAATCAATGTCTGTGACATATAATATGCTGATCATCTCCAAAATAATCCGTCATTTCGGAAGATTTACAAAATTTGTCAAAAGTACCGTAAAAAACAACTTTTCTGTCAAGATAAAGAAATTTAGAGGCATATTTGCCTATTGAACCGGCATCATGAGAAACAAGAAGAATTGTTACACCGTTTTCACGGTTAAGTTTCTGCACGGTTAAAGCAAAAGTTTCTCTGGACTGAGGATCAAGAGCAACGGTAGGCTCGTCCAAAATTAAAAGCTGCGGCGAATTTATCAAAGCTCTTGCAAGCAAAACACGCTGCTGCTGTCCGCCTGAAAGTTTGCCGACAGAACGGTCTGCAAGTCCGCTTATTCCGAGAATTTCCATTGTTTTTCCCGCAGTCTGATAATCATCACGGGTAACTCTTTTCGGAAATTTCTTTTGGCAGTATAAACCAGATATGACTATTTCCATTGCAGTCGCCGGAAACCTTTGGTCAATAAAAGACATTTTCTGAGGCAGATAACCAACTTTTTTCTGAAGCATAAATTCCGATAAACTTTCTCCCTGAAAAAGTATTTCTCCTTCAAAAGGGATAAGGCCCAAAACTGATTTTATAAGTGTAGATTTTCCTGACCCGTTAGGACCGACAATGCCGACATAATCTCCTGCTTCAATTTCAAAAGAAACTTTTGAAAGAGCTTCTATGTCTCCGTATTTTACGCTGAGATCTTTTATCTGTATAATTTTTAACGGCACTCTAAACCTTCCTTTAATTTTTTAAGATTGCTTTCCATAATAGAAATAAAAGTTGTTCCGTTTTCAAGTTCTGTCTTACTTACATTGTGAGCTCCATGCAAAAGTTCAAGTTTGGCGCCTGTAGCCTGCGAAATCGTGCGCGCAACTTTAGGGTCAAGAAGTTCTTCATAATAAATATATTTTATTCCTGACGCTTTAAGTTTTTTTATCAATTCTCCAAGCACTTTCGGACTTGGCTCCGCATTAGGAGAAAAACCTTCGTAAGGAGAATCATGTTCCAGTCCATAGCGTTTTGCAAAATATCCGAAAGCAAAATGTCCGCCGTAAATAATTGTTTTATATTTTGCCGTGGCAAGAGTTTCTTTAAAACGCTTATCCAAAGCTTCAAGTTTATTTTTATATTCTTTGGCATTTTTCAAATAAAAAGCCTTATTTACAGGATCTTTTTCTGAAAGAGCGGCTGCTATTGTGTCAACCATAATTTGATCATTTTCAAAATCTAACCATATATGAGGGTCCTTTCCTCCATGGTGGTGGTGATGGTGTTCTTCTTTATCATGATGTTCATCATGTCCGGCATCTTCTTCGTGTTCATCTTCATCATGGTCTGCTTCGGAAATAAGATTTATCCCTCGACTTGCATCAACTATTTTAAGATTTTTATTAGGTATACCTTTTAGTAAATCTTCAGCCCACGGCTCCATATATTTACCGGTATAAATAAATATGTCGGCTCTGTTAATTTTGACAATATCCTGCGGTTTAGGTTCGAAAGTATGCGGTTCAACTCCCGGCGGAAGCAGTAAAGAAACATTAACTTTATCCCCTGCTATTTCTCTTACAAAATCATAAGTCGGAAATAAAGTCGTAATTATTTCAATTTTCCCCGTTTTTACTTCTTTTGCATAAACAAAAAAAACTACCGTCACTAATATTAAAACTGCTGCTGTTATTTTTTTCAACACTGTCTCTTCCTCCTGATTTAAAATAAAGATTTTTTATATTTTTTTGCTTCCGCATTTTTTATATAGAAAATAACTCCAAGTCTTTTCCCACCGTCATGATCCGGAATTTGTTCCTTTTTGATAACAAAAAGTCCGGTAACCTCAACCATATCAGTGAAAGGTTTTGAAAGACTTGTTCCGTCTTTCATATCAACCATTATTGTATTGAAAATTGTCGGCGGCGGTCCCCATGTACAGCATGAACATCCGTATGCATTTTTGCTTACGGCAAAATTATTTAACGGTTTATCATTGTATGAGGAATCGGCGGGGATCATCAAATATCCGCAGGCTTTTACAATCTTACCGTTAAGAGCCTGTATGTTCTTCGGAATCTCTTTCAAATCGCTTTCGTCTTCAGTTACATAATTATTTAAAGTTTCCAATAAATTAAAATCTATTTCAATTATTTTTTGTCTGCCACTGTGGTTGTCTGAATAAGCAAAAGTGGAAATACTTACCACAATAATAAAAGATAAAACAGCAAGAATTAATGAGTTAATACTTTTCATTCGACTTTTTCTCCGAAGAAAAATTTTGTTCTGATTCAACACGGCATTTTTTCAGCATTGCAGCCGAACTGTTGTAATAATCAAGAACATCAATATTTAAAGAACCTGTTTTATCCGGTCCTGTTTTACAAATCATTTCAAAATATTTACCGGCTTTTGAATATTCCTTATTGGAATAATAAGCCGTTGCCAAATCAAAAATCATCCCTTTATCATTAGGATTTAGTTTAACTAACCTCTCAAAAGATTTTATGGAGTTTTTAATATCGTTTTCGCCTTTATAAGCATACCCTAACATCTTCCATGCTCTTACATTATTTTTATCTATAATTATAATTTTCTTACAGACACGGACAGTTTCCTCATACAAAAAAGCAGAATAATATGAAGAACTTCTCACAAGCATCTGCCGGACTATAAAAGGTTTCAGTAAAAAAAGAATTCCGCCAACAATAATAAAAGTAAGAATCCATTTTTTTAAAATACTTCCATTTCCTGCATTGTTTTCGTGGTGATGATGTCCGCATGAACAATGTTCAGAATGTATATGACTCATAATATTTCCTTAAGCTGTTAATACCAAAAATATTCCCGTAGCTATTAAAATGTTACCTGCCGCAAAAGCTATTATATTTTCAAGTTTTTCTGTTTTGTGGGCTAAATTTTTAAGAATACCTGCTGATAAACCTATAATAAGTATTGGCAGACTTTGCCCAACTGCAAAGCTGAAAAATACAAGGCCGGAATAAAACAAAGAACCTTTTATTACAGCCAAACTTGCAAGAACCATAAGTACCGCTCCGCAACAAGGACATGCAGGCATTTCAAGAAAAGCAAACATAATCCCAAACAAGAAAGCTGAAGAAAATGTTTTTGCCTGTTTGTTTTGCGTTTTACAATGATTATGAAACAAGTTTTTCATCCATGGAAATAAACCGGCAAAAAATAAACCTGATATAATCAAAAGAATCCCGAGCAAAGAATACATATAAAAACTTATATGTATAAGTTTAGCTGCAAAATCAGTGACAAAACCAAGTAAAAAGCCTGCAACCGTATAACTTAAAACAAGACCACATGCAAAAGCAAAAGAAAGCAATATTCCTTTTATCTTTGATTCTGCCGCCACTGCAACATATCCGAATACTACAGGAATCCTTGCTATTGTGCAGGAACTTAAAGATGCTGCCGCGCCTGCAACAGCAACTGTAAGCATAATGGCAGGCAACGACCCGTTGATAAAAATATTTTGTATAAAAGATATCATAAAATCCTGTATTTTAAACACTCTTGAAAAAACAACCTAAAAAGCGTAAATAGAAATTATTTCTATTTATATCATTAAAAAAATTTTTAGTCAAATTTGATTTATCTATATATTAGGGTATTAAAATGTGTTAAATTTCGTTTATGGAAATACAGTTCAGCTGCGATTTGAACAGTTCAACAGCTTTTTTGCCTGTGCAGTGAAGAGGCACAAAATATTTAATATTTTCATGTTTGAGTTTCCCAACAATATCTATTATGTCGTGCAGATTTGAATCTTTCAGATGAAATCCGCCTATAAATGCATAAATATCTTCTTTAAATAACTGTTTTGTTTTATGAACTATTTCCAAAGTACCTTGATGAGCGCATCCTGTTATGACTATAAGTCCTTTTTCAGTTTTCATACAAACAGACTGTTCATACATTATGTTATCTTTCGTCATTTCTCCCAAAGAAAATAAACCCTGTTTGATTTCATATTCTCCATCTATTTCAATAAGTTCCGCTCCATATGACTTTATTTTTTCTTTTATCTTTTGATTTGTATTTTTACATACATAAACTTTTAACTTGTTATTTATTTTAAGCACATTCCATAAACCGGAAGTATGATCCCAATGCTCATGCGAAATTATTATATGTTTCAATTTTGAAATGTCTATATTTAATTTCTTTATATTTTCCATTAATGTTTTAGGTTTCCCGAAAGTATCAAACAATACATCTTCCCCTATAAAAAATGATAATCCCCAGTGTCTTATAAATCTTTCCCACTTTGTGGACCCTTCAGCAATAAGTTTTATTTCCATAATAAATTCCGTTTATAAAAAAACAAAAAAATGCCGATAAGTATAAACGGCAGGCTGAGAATTTGCCCCATATTTAAAAGCATATTATTCTCAAAAACCGACTGATTTTCTTTCAAAAATTCTATTAAAAATCTAAACAAGAAAGTTAATATTAAAAACAGTCCGAAAATTTTACCCTTAATATAAATAAAATTAGTCTTTTTATAAATGTAGAGCATTATAAAAAAAATAATAAAATAACAAACAGCTTCATATAATTGGGCAGGATGTCTTGGAATATTATCAATTTTTTTAAAAATAAAACCGAAATCTGAATTTGTCACTTTCCCGACTATTTCTGAATTCATTAAATTCCCCAATCTTATAAACCCTGCAGCAACAGGAACCACAATAGCAATTTTGTCCAATACAACAAGAATATTTTGTTTATATTTTTTACAGAAAACAATAATGGCAAGTAAAATACCGACAGCTCCGCCGTGGCTCGCAAGTCCCTGATAGCCTGTAAAAACCAATCCCGTATTTTTATCAAAAGTAAAAGGCAGAAATATTTCAAAAAAATGCTTTGAATAGTATGCAAAATCATAAAACAAACAATGGCCGAGTCTTGCTCCGATTAAAGTTCCAGCTATTATAAAAAATGCAAGATTATCAATTTGTTGCTGTGAGTATTTTATTTTTGCGGTATTTTTCAGGTTCATTTGTCTGAATATAAAATATGCGGATAAAATTCCTATGACAAAAAATATCGAATAATATCTTAATTCAAAAAACCCTATTTTCGTTATTACAGGATGTATATCCCAAATTATTTGCATTTATCTCTCTCTTTTCTTTAATTTATTTTTTTAATAACATTTGCCAAAAGGCTTACTTTACAAAGGAAAATCCGTTTATTTTTTTAAAAGATACTCTGTAACGGCTCTGTAAAACGCACTTACGGCAAGTATTGAACAATGTATATGATCTCCTTCGGCAAATTAAGAATATTTTTTATTATCTCTATTTATAGTTCTTTTTCTACGGCAGTTTCATCACAGTCAGGAAACTTAGGACAGTTTATGCATACTTTCCATACTTTATGAGGAAGGCTGTCTCTGCTTATTATTTTAAAACCCATATTTGTAAAAAATCCGTCAATATAAGTCAATGCAAAAACTTTTTTAATGCCGAGCGATTTTGCATCATTCATACATACATACACCAAATCCTTTCCTGCTCCTTTGCCGAGAGCTTCTTTAGATACGGCAAGAGATCTTATTTCAGCTATATCTTCCCAAAAGATTTCTGAAGCGCAACAGCCTCTGACAATTCCGTTTTCGTC